>NZ_JAFMTW010000070.1 GCF_017329615.1 Alicyclobacillus suci
CACTGATGAACAGCAGTTACTAGCTCCAACGTCAGTTTTGCATAAATAGCTAACACTAGGGGTTGCACTCAATTTACACCACTTGACGGGACACTACCTAAAGACGAATGGATTTACTTCGATTTAACCACCTGTTCAATCAAACGACTGGGTTCTTTTGATATGCGATTATACTTTGGCATATTAGCATTGCGCAAAAAGGACAGACCAGTGTGGTCTGTCCTTTCGTATGCCGGCAGCTCCGCCTCCGCTGCTCGGCTTCGGCAGCCACGCGCGCTGCCCTACCTAATGATGCCCTATCACTTAACAATGCGCTGGTCGAGTAGTCTGTCGCTTCACGGCCGCGGCGTAGGGATGTTCTCCGATCCCCCGACCATGTTTCCAGCTCGCATTGTGGTACACATAACGGACGTTAACGCTCTCCACGTTATCGCACGGCTATCTCCATCCTACATCCGACGCCTAACTGTTTTGCGCCGATTTCGTGATACTTTTCATCGTTGCAATATGACGTTGTGTCGAACGACACTTCCGCGCTTGCTCCCGACACGACTCCGTCTCGCCGGAACCAAGCGCTCATAATTGCAATAAACGAAACTCTGTGGAATACCCATTCAACTTCTCTCCTACCTGCTTCTTTAAAAACGCGCGTATGCCCACTTCTTCTCCTGCGCTTGTGACGTAGACGACACGGCGGCCTGCTGCAGAACCGCTCACTGTAAATCGTTCATGGTTGAACAGACTGTATACGTGCGCCAAGCTGGTGCCAAACGTGCTGTCGAAAAACTCCACCTGGCCGTCCCGTGTCGCACGAAACGAGTAAAACTCCGTCGCCACCAACTCCGGAATCTCATTCGTTCGTTCAACGCGCCACCCTGACTTTTTGTAACTCTCGATAAGAGGCTGCAATGCCTGTTCTCGCTTTCCGCGCAGAATCCATGCCGTAGCCGTTGGGTGATCCAAGGCGTATTCGTATGGAAGCATAATCAACGTTGAATGCTTTGAAAGCAGTGTAGAAAACGACAAATACACTTTCGGATACAAACTTTCGACCATGAGTAACAGTCGTTCTTCGTGAAGCCCAAGAGAACCGATTAAATCGAAAGCTGGTGGAAAGGCACGACTTAGATATTGATGAATCCCTAGCAAGTTCCCAGAATCGCACAGAGTCAGTCCAATTACCCGACTGTCTCCAACAGATAGGAATCCCGCTAATGAAGGACGGTTTACCCAAAGTTGAGCGATCTCGTTCTGGGTACCTTCCTCTGCAATTTGACGAATCCCTAACGCGTTTAACATGTGTGCAACGTCCCAATAGACGATGTCTTGCACTCCGGCTGCAACCATTTCTACTTCTAACTGCGCGACCCGAAGTATTCGTGGCATCCTGGCACTTGTTAATTCGCGTCGAATGCGCACACTGGAATATGCCCACACATGCGCCCCTTCGTATAAGTCACGTTCAATCAGACGCAGCCCTTCTGCTGTGAGCTTCCACACGTTCACCCTGTTCATCTTTCGCCACGAACCGTTTCGGTACAACAACATTGGCTTATTGAAACTCCGTGCGTAGCCACTTGCCTTCATCACTCGCTGGACCTCTGACGTTCCATCTGCAAACCCCGAAAGCACTTGAATCTGTTCAGTCGTCAACACACCGTGCATGTATAAATGCGACAAGTACGTCTGCGCCTTCAACGCCGTCTTTTCCGTCATCGTCACCGGCTTCTGTATCACAACGTCCACTTGCGTTTCGCTCACCGCGTAGCCACCTTCCTGCCTACAAGCCACCCTTTGTCTTTAGTAGATACACACTCCATGTGCACCTACTAAAGACCTCCGTGTTTTGGTCTGTAATTCCCGAGCGCACCATGGCCGTTTTCCCTTTTAGTGAAAGGGAAAATTAGAACATTTGTGAGACGTCGATTCGTGTGTAACAGAAAATTTTCTATTCCATACGAAATGACAGCTCTGCTTGAGCCGTTAGTTGCGCCCGATTTGTTTTATTCGCAAGGTTTGTTTGCAGCAATATCGTCCAATTCTTCAACATCAATCACTACGGAATTGCTGCTCATAGCCGATTTGTAGGAAAGTATAAATACCAATCTTTTCGCATCGTCATTCATTAGTATTCCTGACTGACAGAGCCCGTCTATTAACGGACGAATCCAAAAATGGTCAGGGTCCAAAGGTATTGAATGGGTTATCTCAATGCACACCTTGACTCTTGCCCTGAGCAACGGGTAATGTCCGTGTTCCTTTAATTTGAGTGAGATACCTCGCATTAAGGCGATCCAAGCTTCTCGAACCGTGTACAGATGAGATAATCCGTTAATTCTTTTACTTCTCACAAGGAATAAGTCTGACATTGATATAAGCTCGTATGGAATCTTGAGAGTAAAACCACTTTTTTGGCGTTCTACTTGAATACCGTAGTCTTCAGGTGAATATTTTTGTTCTAAAAGCCCTTGCACGATTGAATCCGCAACTAAACGACCAATCGTATCCCGTATACCTCGAAGTTTTAGCTCAATATCTTCGATGGAAGACCACCACAAGTCGCCAACTGCCCGATTCAACTGAACCAGCATCCCTTCACACTCCATCGCGAATACCATAATCCGCAATGGTGCTTTTATGTCCTCTGGGGACTGAAAAGGCTGAGAATCGTGTTTCAACAACTGATTGAGGTTTGTCCGAGTTTCCTCGTACCACCGATCAATTTCCCGATATAATTCCAGCCCTGTCATTCAACAAAAACTCCTTGAACACATGCCATGCACTTTGCCTCGCGTCCTTACCCCATGCACCACTAGGGACTCCAGACTTCCGCCATGCATCTTGCAGTGCATTCCCTTATATTTCGCTCGATAATCAGGACAAAAGCGCCATGCACAATGCCCCGCGTTCTCACCCTTTGGTACAACTGGGGTTTCGGGTTCATGCCATGCACAACGCCTTGCAACCTCGTCGTTTTGTCGTTAAGCAAAAAATGAAATGCCATGCGTTATGCGTGGCGAATCTTTGAAATCCCTTGCTAGACAAGACTTTTTCATGCATGGCTTTGCGCGTGGCGCATATTTCACAACTTGCCCTGCGTTGCGCCTTGCGAAATCCCGGGAAACCTTGACCTGACTGCGATTGTCGAGCGTGGCTTTGTGCCATGCGGTCATTTGTAGAAGTCGAGCGCACTGTTCATCACCTCTTCCAACGCGGCATTGTGCGCTGCGTCCGCATCGTTCACCTGGTTATTTCCCTGCTCCATCGGTATCTCGACATGGACATTTGTCTCGTCCCGTACCGATTGAATGCCCGACAAAGCAACCATGCTCTGTAACAAACGACGGTCGATGAACGACTGTTGGCGCGGAACCGCGATCGTGTCCACGCCTCGCTTGTCGTAGTACATGCGGTGTATCGCTTCAATTACTGTTGCTTGAAGGACCTCACCTTTGCTTAATTCACACAGCCAATCGAGTATGGCAGGATCGACATCCTTTGGTATTCGAACGGATATTGTGTCCTGAGGCTTCCATTCTCGCTTTCGTGAGCGACTCATACGGCCGTCACCGTATCTGCTGCAAGACGTACCGCTGTCAGGAACATTCCATCCGCGTTCAACCATCGAGACCGATACAACGTCGGAGCGTACTCGAGATTGAACCCATCTTGTTGAGCAAACTCCTTAAGAAACGGATGCAGCAGTGCCGCGCCACCACCAAGAACGTAGAAATGTTCAATCGTTGGTATCTTATTCCAGACTTCGATGATTTCACGATAGACATGCGAAGCAGCCGCACTCAAATGTCGCTCGATTATCTCCGTAATGTCATGTCGACGACCGAATAGAACCACTTCGCGTTTTTTGTCCTCCAGGAACTTTGCAAGCTCCATCCGTCCGCCAGGAAAAGCATTGCGCGCTTTAGTCTGTTCTCGAATGTCTTCGAGGAGACTGGTGAGCGTCGTCCCAATCCCGTACTGCAACCCGTCCGACAACGACGCGTTGATATTGCCTCGTTCAAACACAGGAAGCTCCGTACTCAACTCCCCAATCTCTGCGACCGCGACGAGTGAACTCGATAGCTCCTTTGACTTCTCCGGAGACTGTTGGCACAGCGCAAGGAAAGCCATGTGTCCTTCGCTCACGACCTTGGATGTGATTCGTAGACGAACCGTAATACCGCCCCACGGTGACGGAGACATGAATCGGACTGTATGTTCGCCGCTTAGACGTTGCTCGAAGTCGAGCCTTACACCGCGTTCCAAAGCTTCAACAAGGCTGACGCCGGATACGACGAACAACTCTTCATCAATTGTCGTTGCCGATGAGATTCGTTCACCCGCGCGTTCTCGCTGCTTCACCACCGCGCTTGCAAGTGCCGTTAAGTACATGAGAATCGCCTGTTCACTCGATGTCTTCTTCTCATTTGGTTGCATGTAAGTCGCTTGTGGGCCTTGGTCTGCTGCAAGTTTGCCGACGAATACACGGCGAGCGCCATCGGTAAACGCAGACGAAACCACTTCTACATCGAGTGCGTTTAGTGGTTCCTGGCGTTCGCCGAGATCGCTTCTTGGACTCCCAACTGCTGTTACGTTCGGAATGGATAACTCCAATCCGCGCATTACGAGTTTTACCGCTCCATTGCCTAAATCAAGCCCAACCGGAAGCATATCTATGATTCCCCTTTGCGATATAGTCTTGTGCTGGTGCCGGCCTTCCCGTATAAAAACCTTGAACATACCGAACACGAATATGACGAAGGAAAGCCAGATCACTCTCACTTTCGACTCCTTCGACAATTAGCTTGCTACCAAACCTGACAAATTGCTCGGCGAGGAGAGCGAGGACACCACTATCGTCGTGACCGGCAAGAAACTCGCGGTTCATCTTCACAAATGCGGGTTTCAAGCGTTCTAATGCAAGGAGATTGCTCATACCCGTTCCGAAGTCATCGAGAGCAAACTGTACGCCAATATTCAGGAATTTGTTGAGGTCGAGTTCATCAAGACACGCTCGTTCTGTAATCTCAATGACGACTTGGTTTGGTTTCAGCGCGTACTCCCAAGGGTCCCAAACTGCTTCACTCAGAGTCTCAGGTTCTGTATTAACCATTAGTAGTTCCCCGGCCCGTAAGAAACCTTGGCAGTCTTCCATCGCTTGACGCATAAGTGTTTGGTCAAGCGCGGCGATTGTTCCCTTTCTACGATGCTGTTCAATAACGTCTACAGGCGAGCTTCCATCTAACGGTCGCATGAGGGCTTCGTATCCAATTACCATTTGATTCACGATATCCCATATGGGCTGGTACGCAATCTTGTACAAGTGTGTGTCCACCTCGCTTTACTAGAAATGTTCCCACGTGCATTAGGGTGATTTTGTTCCAAAACCGTTCCAAGGCAAAAAATATCCCTCACTCATGAAAATGAGTAAGGGAAGAAACGATCCTACTATTCAGTTTGTAGTGCTGTTATTACCCGTCCCTGGCTGAATGTAATACCATTCGGGATCATCACTGGTCACCAGGAAGTCATCGTAGGGGAATACCCCTGTAGGCGTCGTGGCTGTGCCGCATTCATCGGTTGCTGTAATCTGGATGCTAATGGTGTCCCCATCTGGTAACTTTGGCATAATTGTTGCGCCTTGCCATACTCCGAAGCCGAGATTGTTTGCCGGCTTCATCGTCACCGTCCAGGAAGTGTCTCCATTCTCGTCAACCGCATCATGTTGGTTCACTGTGAACGTCGCCGTAACCGATGTCGGCTGAGCCTGAGGAAACGTAATCGCAAACGCGAATGGAGCTTGTACGCGCAGTGGGATGGGCCCATTTCCAACTTCCGTGTTCGTAACCGGCATCTTAATCTTTGCAGTAAGCCCAAGGTCTTGTTGCAGGTCCTCTGTCGGGTGATAGATGCCCGAAACTTCGAGTCCTGTCATGGTCAATGGGACAGTCTTTGTGGATGTCACCTGTCCGTTGGTGTACGTCGTAAATATCTCAGTGCCATCCCCATTCGGCCCACACGTTTCCGTTGTGTAGGAGTTTCCTTGCGAACCGTTCCCTGAATCCGTCACGGTCACTTCGTTCGAAATGGCCACGGGATTGCCTGTATTCGGGTCAACGAGCTCGGCCACGTACTGGAGACTCGTTCCGGCAACAGGTGTGTATGGGATAGCTACATTCAATCCGTCTGTGTCCGGCGCCCAGTTTGCTGAAACGACACTTTGCCATGTCTGCTGGCACTTCACGACTAATTGCGCATCCCCGTTTAATGCTTGATTAACGAAGTCCTGATCTGTTTTGTCGAGCGTAATCTTAAAGTCAGTACTTGCAGGCTTCACAACCTGTGTCGGCAACGCAGCTAGCGTGAAATTATCCGGCGGTGTTACAGGGTTGAACCACGTAACACTCACTTCGTTGGATGTAGCCGATACGTTTCCGGCTGCTGTAGTCAATGAGTATGACTGTTGCTGAGAAATTGGTGTTGATTGCCCTTCTTGCATTACGTATTCTGTCCACGTCCAGGTGCCAATAGCACCACTAAACCATCCTGTCGGAAGTTGGGTGATATAACCTGTAGTTTCCCACTCTCCTGCATTTGAAGTGGTCAATAACATGGCCCCTCCGCTTGTGACATTCAGAGTTACTCCAGCTGTACCACTACTTGAACTGGTAAAATTATTATTGTTTTCTGCCTCGATGAGTACTTGATGCATTCCCGCAGGTAATGTGATTGTAGCCGTAGAAGTATCAGGAATGCTTCCACCCACACCCCCATCGTTGCCTTGTTGTAACACAGGTTGACCGTCCACGTAGACCTGAGCATAGTCGTCTACCTGTGGCATGTTAAACGTGACAGACTCCGTTTGCGGTAAGTTAAACGTCGATTCAAAAAATGCAGTCCCATTTATCTGTGACGACGCATTTGAGACCCAAATGGAACCATTGTAACTTCCGGCTTGTGCATTTTGCGTGAAAAGAGATGTCGGAACATAGCCTGGTGCTTTGGTGAAAGTCCAATATGGAAAGTTTTTCACTGTCGTGATTGGCCCACCAGCAGAGACTCCATAGCTCATAGCACTAGACATACCAACTGACTTTACATAATTCAAGTTACTGTCGTAAAAACTTCCTCCGTCAACATATTCATTAAGTTGGCTGTCGTAGATTGCATTTATTGAAATCGGAGACGAACTAATGCTATTTGTACTTGGATTATAGATGTAATTTCCATTATATTGGATCAACACTAATCCATTCACAACGTTAACATATGGAATTGAACTTGAATTCGGAAGCGCGACTAATTCTGTACTCGTCCCCGTATTTGGGTCGTATGACCATAATTCACCATTTGTATCAAAAGGGGCTGACTGCTCTTGAGTCCATGTTGCGTAATACACCAAACCATTTGCTGAATCATAACCTATTGAATCGCTTGGATACGCAAAAGTATTTGCTCCATTTAAGATACTAGCTGTACCCGTAAATGGATTATATTCCATCAAACAGCTTCCATACGCGCTTTCTTCATATGGATCAGGCTCAGGTGTGGCCGACCCCGGATAATATAAAATCCCGGTTTTGGGGTCAATAGTGAATGAATTAAATGGGAATGTAAAGAGAGTTATCCACTGACCATCCCCGTGGTGAGCGCCCGGATCATAGTATCGGTCCTCGTAAACCCCTAAGCCCATAGATGGGGCTGCCGTAGGATTTGTGGGGTCAACGGATTCTAACTGCCACGTATAGTCATACATTCCATCTGTTGTATACATAAGATAAACTTTGTGATCGACAGGATTGTAGAGTCCTTCATCAAACCAGTACATCGTCGCTCCGATAAATCCCGGCATATAATTGTCCTCAAGCATCTGTACCTGGGTCCACGTTCCTGACTTCAAGTCATACGCATACAAAGCTACAAATTCATGAGTATATTGGCTATCAGAGGTTGAATATTCTACTCCCGCATAGATCACCTGAGTATTAGGTGCATAGACCAAAGGCTGCGTGAAATAGGCTGTATTCACGGTTCCGTACGAAGTCGATGTACCCGTAGTGATAGGTAATCCTGCTATATTCTCCATCGAATTTGTAGTTGGATTATAGTGCTGAATTTCAGTTGATGTTTCACTAAACAAACCATCTGGTGGTGCGGATGCAGGAACGTTCAGCGATGGTATCGACGGATTCCCTGGCTTTACGATCTGAGCCACATACTTGTCTGTCTCAACTTGGTGTTTTGTCTCCAAAGCATTCAAAACTGTTTGTCCTGGTTGACCGGTTGCAATAACTTGGTTTGTTGTCTGGTCTAAAATGTCCACAACATACCCGCTTGGTACATTTTGTGCTGTAGCCGTCAACGTAGATGTGTTATTAACCGGCAGTGCCGTTGGGTTTGCAGTGAGACTAATTCCGTACCAGTCAACCGGCACGACGTTACTGCTCATTAGCGCCCCAGTATTGCTAGTGTTAGTCGAAATATATGCTACAAAGTTGTCGGTTTGAGGAGTAGGTTCAGATGTTTGAACGCTATACGGTGTAGATTGGCTGGAACCTACAAGCTGACCTGTTGATTGATTGTAAATCACTAAATTATCCCCAACTGGCACATTGTCACCTGTTACTGTCAACGTGGTACTTTCTCCGGAAGGTAATTGTGTAGGGTTCGCCCCTAGTGATAGTGGGGAGTGTCAATAATTTTGTGTAAACTCTATCAGACGGTTTCTAGTGAAGATAGGGTTTCAAGCGCTCCTCGAAATGTATCGCAAGCTGGCTGAAGATT
>NZ_JAFMTW010000071.1 GCF_017329615.1 Alicyclobacillus suci
CCAGTTCAGTTCTCGCCGGCTAATGACGACCGTTCTGTCCCTGGACGCTTGTGGCCATTGAAACCGACCTTGCTCCAAACGTCTGTAATGGAGCCAAAAGCCGTTATGCTGCCACTGTAGGATTTTGAGTTTGTCTCGCTGGCGATTGCAAAATACAAACAGGCAGGGAGAAAATACGTCCAGCTGAAAGGACTCCTGAACGAGCGCCGCGAGCGTGTCGATGGATTTGCGCATATCGGTGAACCCGCACGCCAGGTAGACGCGTTGTTCCGTGATGATTTCGTTTAGCATGTCGAGGCAAGGACGCTCACGAGTTGAGAAAGGAATTGCAGGTCACATCCCGGTTGAACTTCAATGGTAGCAGCACCGATGCGTATGGGAATGGGGAAACCTGACGCCGCAAGAGGAAGAGGCTCTACGGACACCGGCACGAAACGGGGTTGATTGCTAGATGGTGACACGGGGAAACGACGAATCCAGTACCAGAGTTGATGCTCCTTGATGCCATTAGCAGCGCACCAAGCCGCACCCAACAGACCGCTACAGCGAAACTGGCTAATGCGTTCCCGCCACGTCTCGCGCAACTGTTCTAAATCCGCTCTTTTCATTATCCTTTCGCCCCCTGGTTGACTTTTAACGACATTGTCCAGGTAAAACGGACGAATAAACAGGTGGGCTCTATTTGACGCTCACGTTTAAGCAATATCGGCAAACGTTCAATGTAGTAGCGCAGTAGAAAAAATCTTGGTCAACCATCAACCTGTCTAGTAAAATAGATGTACGGTACTAGTTGAACCACGGGTGACGCCTCTCCTACAAGTCCTCTCGGACAGAGGGGAGGTCGGACGATGGATGTGACATATCAGGCACTAGGAGTCGCACTACAAGCAGGCATGTTTCTCATTGCGCTGCTTACGCTCATAGTAACTATCGTCATAGCTCTTCGTTCACATAAGTAAGAGTCACCCCGATAGGTTCGCAGCCAAGGGGTGACTCTTTTCGAGTTGCCACGATTGTGGCGATTCGCTTGAGTCGTCCGAGTGCGGGAGACCGTCACTCAAGGCGATGTACCGTAAGGAGTCAGAGTTGCCGCTCTGGCTCCTTCTTGTTAGGATTAAATCCTTATCCCCATTTTATTCGATAACTCCCCACAAATACAACAAAAAGTCGCTTTCATAAAATGGAACAAATTGCACGCGAACAAATGTTTGCATCGTAAAACTCATCACTCGTATAATACAGCATAATAGAACATACGTTCGCGTGGAGGTGCATCAAAAATGGAGCGACCTACTGCTGAAATAAGGCGTTTGCTATTGCTCGGTCTACTGAGAGATTACATACAGCAAGAAATCGCTCATCTTAAGGATGACCTAAAACAGGGCAATGTCTCCATTATCGAAATACAAACCAATGAACTTGATATCACGGTTAATTTCATCAATGACGGCGTGTATGATCAAGGGATATTCATGAGTAAAATGCTCTACGCTGAAATCAAAAACCGCGCCAAACGGACTGGGTTGATCATATGAAATGGATATACGGCTTGTGTGATATGCAGAGTTTCTATGCATCGTGTGAGGTGGCATCGAGGCCGGAGTTCGCCGCTCGCCGCAAAGAGTTTGACGATTCGACCGACCCGCCATTAGTAGTATCCGGCGATCCGGCTAGACGCAGCGGCATCGTGTTGGCCGCCACGCCGACCGCAAAAGAATTTGGAGTCAGCAATGCTATGCGACTCGGTGAGGCCCAGCGTCTCGTTCCGGGGCTCATTGTGGTACGACCGCGCATGGGGTTTTACCTAGAGACGTCAGTGCGTATTCAAGAGACCATGCGACTGCATTTTCCGTTGCAAGAACAATTCTCGGTTGACGAAGGCTTTTTCGCGCTGCCAGCCGATTCGCCGCTGTTTCCTGATCCGATTGAGGCTGCCCGTAAGCTACAGGCGAAGATATGGGATACCTTCCGTATCCGATGCAGGATTGGTTTGGGGCCGAATAAATGGGTTGCCAAGATGACCAACGCCAAGGCGAAGAAGACACCTGGCGGCATTGTGTGGTGGACTGAAAGCGACATACCGACTAAACTCCACCCACTCCGAGTTGAAGAGATGTGGGGGTTGAAACGGCGTGCAGAGACGCTACGTCGTGAGTTTAAGGCCGACACGATTGGCGATGTCGCGCGTATACCGGTTGGCCAACTGCGGGCGCGATTCGGCGTCTGGGGCGATGTCATCCATCGCTGGGCCAATGGTCAGGATATCAGTGAAATCAATCCGAACAGCTACCATGCTCCTCACAAGGGATTTTCGCACCGCACGACGTTACCTCGAGATTTTTACGAGCGGTCTGAAGTAGCCGTGGTCATCCTCGAACTGCTGGATGAAGTTTGCTACCGTCTGCGCCGCGCGAATCAAGTCGGAAGGCGTGTTGGTTTGGGTCTAACCTACGAGCGTATGGAAGGTGGCTTCTGGAAGGCGAAGACCCTCTCACGTCATACGAATTCACCAGAAGAGTTGTATCCGGAACTTTTGGCGCTCCTCGACCGTTATTGGGATACTCGCTCAGGCGTGCGCGCGGTCAGCGTTGCCGTGGATATGCTGCAGTTCACAGACGCACTCCAACTGTCGCTGTTTGATGATGTGCCAAAACGCAAAGCCTTGTATGCCACGGTAGACAAGATTCACGAGCGATATGGCGAGACAGCGTTGATGCGGGCGGTGAGCCTGACAAAGGCCGGTCAGCTGCGGGACCGTAGTGCAAAGATAGGCGGTCATTATGCTTAATAGGTGATCTCGTGAAAATCGATGAGGGAAACGTGTTTGAGATGATAAGGCTTGTACTCCCGGAACACCGCGGCGCCATGGACCAATATCAAACGGCTAGGGCAATCCGTAAAAAACCCGTGTTGTCACAACAAGAGTGGGAATATATGTCATTTGTCATTAGTGATGCAATTGAATCTGGATCGTCCGTGCGCCTCACCTTGTTTGGGCCATTTGAAAATGAAGTATGGGAAGGCATACCAGTGATATACGCTGGTCAACTACACATAGTCATTGATGACGAACGCCGGCGTTTGCCTGCTGAGCGGCTTATTGCTGTTACAACTTTGAACTAGCTACCAACATGATTCAAAGGAGTAAAAAAGTAGCCCTAACGGGGGCTACTTTGCAATATTTTCCTTCAAGATATGATCGCATTCTCGGCATTTGAATAAAACAGATTCTCCGCGAATGTGTTCTTTCATCTCGGTACCGCACTTCGGACAAAGTCGACCTTCTGGCTTAGGGGCATGTGCTTCTTCTTGGCCCCCCTCCGGCTGCGATTGAGAATTGGGCTGTTTTGCCCGACCGAACGTGTTTCGCAAACGCTCCTTTAGATGCTCGTCTCTTTCGTTTTTCGGAGGAGGTGTGTCATATGAACGTTCGTTTTTAGGTTCTTCGCTTTTAGGATTTTCATCGAAGAACGAGTCCTCAAACAAGTCTTTTAGCAACAATGGCTGCGACTCGTAGACTTCACTCATGTCATCAGGTCGACTGGTTGAACCGTACATATCTTGTTCTACTTTCATCCCCCACCGATAAACAAATAGGGTCTTACCTCCAAACGTCACGAGCGGCCACTTAACCTTTGCAACGAGTTCGGTTTTGGGATATACCGAAATTCGCTCGGGACGCTTCACACGTGGATTCGTCGTTGTCGTCATATCAGATTTGGTAAGTTTGCGGATAAGCGCCTTGTCTTCACTCGGTTCATTGATCCGCATACGGAGCGGTCGTTGACCCTTCCGATTCCTCACGCCGACGTAAATGACTTCATTTTCGCCTAATTCGTATCGGATATACTGTGGGCTAAAGCGATCCACTAACTCTTCGCTCTCACTCGTTGTCACCAGTGGTCCGCCATCGTCCCTACCTAGCCCACCCATACGGATCTGACGCGTTGATTTACTCTTTCGGATACGTTTAACTTTGCCGCAGAGTTTGGATACGTCCATCGCATCTTCTGCACCCAGGTTTGATAGGTATACCCAGTGACGTGTTGACCCTTCCATCGTTCGCAAGTAGCCTCGTCCTACTTCCTCCATTTGCGCACGAGATTGCATCGCAGTCACCATACTGTGGCAGTGTTTACGGCCCTGAGTGCGAATTTCGTTTATGGAACGCGTAGCGTATGATGGATATTCATCCACATAGGCATACACTGGCGGTTTATCATTGTCTCTACCTGGACGATTAAGAACTGCTTGTTGTTCAAACACGAGAATCATTCGACCCACAAGCTTACCTGTGTCGGTTTGACCGGTGATCACAGACAACAGCTCGCCTTTTCGTCCATGTGGTGCTTCTGCTTTCCACGTATCTAAAGATTCACGGACATACTTTTTATACCGGCGATTTGAGATCCACCGACTAAACCATCCACCAGTGGACGGAAATGGATTTTCAAACTTTGGAGGCTGCCATTCTTGTGGGTCAATCCATGATTCAAACGAGAAATTTGGTCGATCAGCTACGTGGTCAATGCCCGAACCGAGCAGTTCCTGCACATATCCACTTGAGATAAGGACACGTACTTTACCACGAAGCCCACGAATGATGTTTTTGTATGCATCCGCGTTTTTCCCCTCGCTGCTTCCGCCAAACTCGTTGATAATACTCGCGGCCGCACGTTTTAACATGACGCGCTCATTGTTGGAAAGCTTTGGCCAAACTACTGTACGTATCCATTCGCTACGAGACTCCATGAACGGCCTATCAGAGTCGCCGTTCTTCTCCATTGCGTCTGCTACACCCTGTACCCTCTGTGCCTCTAAGAAGAGCTCGTCCATGTCATTAAGATATTTGTCGTACCAACCAATCATGTCAATTTCTACAGGGTTACCCTCAGCATCGAAACCGTACAAGTACTTGTAAAGCTGTAGAGAATCTGTGGTGGCCTGTGCGGCCATCGTGTCAAAGAAGGCGTCACCCTTACCTTTATCCCCGGTCTGTTCGTTTAGGACGATGTTGACATTTGAGATAATCGCGTCAATATCATTCCCTGCGAGGGGATTAAAACGAATGTTAGTTCCTTTACCATCGACTTGCCCGTCAATAATGTGAATTCTGCGTACCGTCAACCCTAACGATTCTGCGTATCGTTCGACGGATGGTTCTGGCTGTGGCGAAACCCAAATAACGTTCGCCATAATGCCTCGCGCGATGTTCTCCAGGTCTTCGAATATCATAGGCTTCATGGTCATAAAGGTTTTACCTGAACCAATGGGGCCGATAATGCCCATATTCAAGAATCGGTCTTTTGCTTTAATAACCACCTTTTGCCCTGCCTTGTTACTTGCATCAGGTAACCCCGGCTCTGATTCACCGATTCCCGTTCCGATTGTAACGTCCGGAAACTTGTACGTGTCATCCTTAGTTCCAAAATTGACCGGATCAATGAAAAACTTCACAAAACGATTCAAGGCGTACAAAAATGGATAACCAGCTGACTTTACTGCGCCGAATACCAGAGCGAAAATAGCTGCGATAATCAAGATATCTACCATCACGCCCAAATTATGAAAGCCATTCACGTGTAGTACAGGCACCCCAATGACCTTTTGACCCTGAAAGTACGGCATTGTTATCCAGCCAGGTTTTTTCCCTGTCTTAGCGCTACGGGCAACAGCATGATTTACGGCATTCGCGATCCTGTATAATGAATACCCACCGAATCCTAGCACTAACCCGGCTGTAATCCATCGCATCATACGCATGACAGTTGATAGAATAACGAGAAGAATTATCACCGGAATCACTAGAAACACCGGGTGATGGAGCAACGGCCCAAGCGAAAGTGAGAAGTGTGGAAGCGGTAGTCCCATTTATAATAGCTCCCCCTTATTCGAATGAGAGTGCATTAGCTATGAGCGTGGATAAATACTCCGGAGACACTTCCTCTATACCCCTCTGGTTCCCAACATAAAAACTTGGTTTAGCAGACGGAATCATTGGCAGCTCAAAACGAATTGTCTTATTTCCGTTTTGCAGGACTTGAATCGTGTATTTATCACTATCTTGCTTTGCCACTGCATCAATGGGTTTAAACGTCAGCGTCTTTTCCTTAAATCGAATTTGAAGTTCCCCGTTCACTTCTTCAACTGCCCAGATTTGTTTGACAGATTCCAATTGATAGGCCTTCAATTTCTCTTCAAGAGGTAATAGTAGACTTCGTACATGCCTAAATATCTCATCGACACAAAGGCTAAAATGCTCCGAAGCGTATTGTAACCACCGATCTTTTTCCTGTTGCTTCTCCACCGCATCAGTGACGAGATTAAAAAGCGTTTCTAGGTTACTCATTCTTTTTGCCTCCTCTTAGTTCATCAAGATATCTCGATGGTACGACTGGCTGTTCTCCGATAATCTTAGGAACACAGAGATACAAGCGATCCATTGCGCGCGTCATCGCGACGTAGAAAAGACGTGTCTCTTCGTCCAGGTGTCCCTCATCTACTGAGCGTTGGTAAGGAATATGTCCTTCTACCACGTTTGCTATGAATACCGTGCGAAACTCAAGCCCTTTCGAACCATGGATGGATATAAGACGCACTGCATCATCCTTTGGCTCTTTAGATTGCTCAATGGAATAATCGACGTGCTTCAGAAACGATGACAAGGTTTGGTGTTTGCTGAGCACACGACGAAGTGCATTAAGCCACGTCTCGCCCTCTTTAACACGTAAAAGATCAGAATGTATATCGCCAAGGATCTGAATGAACGATGTTGGATCTGTGGCGCCAAGCAACTTCGTGAGATTAGTCATGTATTGGTCGAAATCCTGGTTCGTGGTGTCCTCCAACACGGCCATGCCTTCAATTTGTACACGTTCGACAGATGACTTTCTTATGTACCCTTTGGGATATTTCATGGTTAGAATAAGGTCGTCCATTTCGGGTAATTCATCTCTGGTAAGCGCATCTACCACTTTCATGTAAGAGATAATTGGCTTTATACGTGTGTTCTCATAAAAGTGCGTACTGTCACTGATGTTATAAGGTACGTCTCTTTCGACCATGATTTCTTCAAACGACATGGCTTCTTGATTCGTACGAAACAGCACGGCAAAATCTGACCATTTCAATTCCGGAAAGGCTACACGTAGAGAAGCTATGGTTTCTACGACACGACTGGCTTGATCAAACTCGTCATACGCGTTCAGCGTACGTACCGGATCACCGCCGCGGCGAGTTGCGATGATACGTTTCTTGACCTGTCGTGTGTTTAGGGCGATGACTTTGTTTGACGCGTGAATCACAGGCTCTTTGGACCGATAATTGCGTTCAAGAATAATTGTTTTGGCATCAGGATAATACCTAACAAATTCCAGTATAAGTTCAGGTCTAGCTCCTCTAAAGCCATAAATCGACTGGAAATCATCTCCAACTACGAATAAATTGCGTTCAGGTAAAGATAGTTTCTGTATTAAGTCCCACTGGAGCAAATTAACATCTTGAAACTCATCAACCATGATGTGTGTGAAGCGAGATTGAAACCTACGAGCAAATTGCTCGTCTTTCACCATGAATTCATTGGCTTTGATCAGTAGATCATCAAAATCTAGCATCTTACGACTTTGTTTGAATTTCTCATACGAAGCGTAAATCATGCCGATCATTGGGTCCCGACAATCGGATGGCCTTAGTTTTGAGTTTTTCGCTTTGGCTACCTCAAGTTGAGCTGTTTCTAGCTCTATCTCCTTGGATAACCCTGTTCCAAAGCGATTCACCGCGGTTTTGTTGCCCAAAATAATCTCAAATATCCATTCGTTTCTCGTAACGAGTTTCCAGTCCCTTAGCATCGGCATAACCATTTTATTGGCAAGTCCGTGAATGGTTGAGACAACAACGGGTTTTGCTTGTTCACCAATATCTCGTTCAATACGTTCACGCATCTCTTGTGTCGCCTTTTTCGTAAACGTACAGCACAAAATACGGTTAGCTGGAATTCGTGCCTTCATGAGTTCCGATACACGAGTGACGAGCATCGACGTTTTTCCTGATCCAGCTCCCGCAACAACTACAACGGGACCGTCAATTTGTGTGGCAGCTTCACGCTGGGCATCATTCAAGTCCTCTAATTTGGGCAAAAAAATCCCCCCTTATACATAGCGTGCCATGAAAAGAGGAGGTTTTTGTGATGAAAGCGTTCTGAGTTACGTTCAAAAACCAATTCATATATCAACTGCAAAACTCATGCAGGGGAAAAGTTAGCAGGGTGATACTGGCTAGTGCCTATTTATATCCGCACCGTAACCGCAGGCTAACTCTGCATATTTACGCTGCGTCTCTCCGTACTTCATTCTGTGGTATACATGTATTTAATCTAGAGTTTGACACATATGCAGATTAGTGGTATTTTTTCAGGGTAAATTTGTAATATAAAATTTCGTAACGATCAAGTCCAAAATGCTGTGTAAAATCCCCTCTTCGGAATGTGTCGCATCATGCTCACAATCTAGTCAACGGCTGATGGGCGTCACTTTCTTGTTGGT
>NZ_JAFMTW010000072.1 GCF_017329615.1 Alicyclobacillus suci
CGAAGGAGTGGCTTGAAAAGCAAAACCTTGCATGATGCCCAGTTTTAGGTGGGGGATTTTTCGGTGAACATGTGGGGGATTTTTCGCTTGACAAATACATCTTTGATTGGCAGGAACATCGGACGGAGCGTCCGTAGCTCCACAAATACATATAGAAAGCGGCGAACCCTGTTCAAAAGTGAGCAGGGTATTTTTGCATATGTGTGGAAATTAAGAAGGGTCTATGAGGGCGCATTGATGAGAAGTAGTACAAAGATACAGAGAGGGTGTATGACAGTGGCCTTGTGGTTATTTCGTGCTGGGCGTACGGGGGAATATGAACGTAAGTTTCTAATAGACCGACGGATCTAC
This sequence comes from Alicyclobacillus suci, assembly GCF_017329615.1. GTDB lineage: Bacteria > Bacillota > Bacilli > Alicyclobacillales > Alicyclobacillaceae > Alicyclobacillus > Alicyclobacillus suci. The sequence continues at coordinate 352 of NZ_JAFMTW010000072.1, forward strand.
TTGACGTGGGACGGGTTGAAAGTGGACCTAACCAGTTTTGATGATAAACAAATTCTATGTGATTACCTGCTCAATGACTATGGTGCTGAAAAGCTTGCAAGGGCCAGAAATTGGGCAAGCCAGACTTGGCCAATTGCTCACGATATGAAGGTTGGGGACTGGGTAGTACTCCCAAGCAAACTGAAGTCTGCTATTCACATTGGTGAAGTGACGGGGGAATACACCTATGACCCAAATCAGGACGACCCTTTTTTCCACTACCGCGAAGTAAGGTGGTTCGCAACCGACATACCGAGGACGAATTTCGACCAGGACATCCTATATTCGCTCGGGGCCTTTATGACCGTTTGCCGCATTCAAAGGAACGATGCTGAAGACAGAATCAAAGCCATGCAAGCGAACAACTGGGAAAAGTCATCGGTGTCAGTACCGGGCCGCGCTCTAGCCCTACAAGCGGATGGAAACGAAGAGAGCATTGACCTAGAGCAATTCGCAATAGACGAAATCGCAAAACACATCATCCGCAAGTTTAAAGGCCACGGCATGGCGTACATTGTTGAAGCCATTTTAAAGGCCAAAGGCTACACAACCTACCGGAGTCCAGAAGGGGCGGACAAAGGCGTTGATATTTTGGCCTCACCAGGTACCCTTGGCTTTGGAAGCCCAAGAATATGCGTGCAAGTCAAAACCACGGACGCGACAATTGACCGACCAACTCTGGACCAGCTAATTGGCACGATGCACAACTTCAAGGCAGATTTCGGGTTGCTGGTGTCTTGGAGCGGGTTTAAGAGCACAGTTGATAGGGAGATACCAAACCAGTTCTTTAATGTGAGACTTTGGGATCAAAAGTCCATCATTACGGAACTTCTGAATGAGTACGAAAACCTAGAAGATGATATAAAAACAGAGATACCGTTAAAGAAAATATGGGTGATGGCCTTGCCCGAAGAAGAATAACGTCTTGCTTCGTAAGATACCGAATGGTTCGTGTTTTGGAGTGACACGCCCCACCATGCAAAACCACGACCAAAACAGTGGTTTGGAACCCAGTCCCCTTGCAGGGTCTGGGTTTTTTGACGTCGTGAGGGAGTTCGGGAAAGGCGGGGAAGAGCTTTTGCTGAGGTCCTTTGTAATTGAACAAAAGCTCCCTTATGCACGACAAATCTAATGGCGTCAATTGGGTCTAGCTTGATGCTTACGTTCTACTGTTCACAAAAGCTTGCGTTCATAATACCTCGGCCCCATTCAATATCGTTGCCAGACTATAGCGATACGCTGTCTGATTCGCCACCTTGGGACGAGGATGATGAGGCAATCGAATCATCTCGGACTCCGATAAGACGTAGAAGCGGTAGGCCTCGCCGTGTTCGAATCCGTACCCTTTGATTCTCTCTTCAACAAATTCGAGAACCCGTTTACGCTGTTCTTCGGGTAGAAAGCCAACCTCTTCTTCGAAGGATGGGTGTTTCGGGTCCGCCACAAATACCCGGTCAACCTTGTACAACGTGTCCATCACGCCGCCCTCACCACGGAAAGCCATGAACAAGGCAGTGGGATGCTTCTTGTGATTGGCGCATGCGTAAATGTGGTACTGTTTTAATTCTCGTTCTGTCTTCTTAGCTGCAAGGGATAAAACTTCCGTTTCGTAAAAGTGCATACCGTGATCCACCTTAGTTAGAAAATTGAGATACTCCTTGGCCATTGCAGACTCTTCGTGGGAGGTGAAGTCCCATAGCCACTCAATTAGCTCTATCCACGTGACACTGACCAATGAAGACCACGGTGCAAAAGCGTGTCTGTCCTTGGTGAGAGAGATTCCCAGTATCGGAACACCAGCATCCTGCGGAAAATGCCCTTCGTCCATGTAGTTACGGAGTTGTGTCTCCACCGTACTTCCTCCGGGACCCTTGATGCTCTTTGCCTCGATGACCACGACACACTTTTTGATATTTTGCGAGAAACACGAGAGCGTAATGTCTCGCCGGATCGGAGGCGTATCAGCGGACATCATTTCTGCGTCAACAGCGATATAGTCGAAGTCTCTTGCAGAAACACCATGTCCGGACAAGGTGTTATCAAGGAAGAGTTCCAAGAAACGTTGACATGAATGAAACACGTAGGCGAGACCTTTGGTCTGCTTCGACTCCCATTCTCCGTCTATGAGGTCAAAGAACGTCGCACGTTTGTTGTAGAGGCTGTATGAGACATATTGGTTTTGGGGGAGTGCTGAGGGTTTTGTTCGAACCCTCTCCCTCATCGCATTATAAAGACTCTCTATGTATTCCGCTTCCGGTAAGTACCCATTGTGACGGAATCGCCGCTGAACGAAGAACAGGCACATTCGGATTTCGCTGAGGGTTAAATGACCTGGCAATTTCGTATGCTCTTCAAAATGGGACTCCACCTGATTTGGATAACTCAGACTGACATCTCCACCATACTTGTAGCCGTTGAAGGACAGAGCAAAGTTTTCCCACTTGTCCCATTCAAATTTCGTTGGGATGTCCTTAAGTTTCAGTTTTGAGTTCGGTATTTCCATCATCTCGTATGTACCCTCACTTCTTGCAGCCGTAACATACTCTGAAAAGTGCTCATTCCTATCGGATTATTCTGCCCGCAAGAACGTGCCAAATATTTCACTTGTGATTGTACATCATGTCATGAAACTAAAGAACCCAACCTCCTCTAAAGAGCGTTGGGTTCTCGCAATTTGGCTACCAGTAAACCCTGATCCCTTTGTGCTCGCCGTGGCACTCCGTGCAGAGCACGACGCCGATCTTTGAAAGCCATATGTCCTCGTTCATGCACCGATCCAGCCGTTTCCCGCACCTGTCGCAAACCTCGGTATCCGCGTCGTTCGGGCGCGGCGAACACTGCGGCTCAGTAAGGCAGGCCATCGTCTTTGATCTCCATGTGAGGTACGCCTTCGCCCGATCCGGCATCGCTACGGTAGAACCGGAACGTGTACGATCCGGTGTGCGTTTCAGTCGGGTCAGTCCAGTCCGCCAACTCAACACGGTCGAAGTAGTGCCCCATCTTCATTCCCAACTTCGCCTCTTCGAGCCAAGGGTAGGGCGGATAGTTTAGGTGTGCTTCGACTGACTGGATCGCTTCGCTGCCGCCTTCGTTGGTTTCGAACGTAGTGGGGAATGGCATTGCAGGGCCGCACGGGCCGTCCAAACCGCCCCTTTTGAGCCAGGCCAGGGCATCCTCCACCTCAGTGTCACCTCCACGAAAGAACAGCAGCAGCGGCCTCGCAGGTTGGCCCAACGCTTCGGTCAGCAGCCATCCATCGTCGTCCGGCCACAGGACCAGCGTCACGCCGTCGAAGTCGCGGTGGCGCATCCCCGTGTACGCCGCGTCGCCGGGTTCGTCGGCGTCGGAGATGGCACAGACTGTCCATTTCACATCGTCTTCGTTGTTCACAAGAAAGCCTCCTTTTAGGGCAAAACTAAAGGCCCAAGCGATGTCGCTTGAGCCTGTGGTACTCTGAATGAAGTTTAATGGTCTTCGTTCGATGCGTTTTGGCTTGTAAGGCATTAACTCGTACACAAACTTGCCGTTTGAGATGTTACGGTGAACCGTATCATAAGTAACGGCAACAGTCGAAGTAGTAACCTTTTTACGACGGTAAGTTCTCGTATATATTTAGTATATAATTTGTCTACATTGCTTTATGAAATTATTGGATTGTTCTTTTAGATTTGTGCTAGTTATGGAGGAGAGGCTTACAGATGAAAATGTCAGGGTCTGATCCGGACATGCAGACTATTATTGCACGGATAGTTTCGGGTGATCTTAACCTACAACCTGACTTTCAGCGTGGAGAGGTATGGGGGGATGGCAAGAAGAGACGGCTAATTGATAGCATTTTACGGGAGTGGCATGTACCGCCCATACATGTGGTCCAAGTTAAGGAAACTGCCGAGTTAGAAGTATTGGATGGACAGCAACGCTTGGCAGCAATCAGGGATTTTTACATGGGGAGAATATCAGTTGACGGATTTATAGGACCGGATGACTCGGAAATCCGTCAATTGCATGGTTGTACCTATCACACCTTGCCCCAAAAATGGCAACGGAAGTTTAATCAATTTACTATTCGAATGTTTCAAATTACAAATTATGAGCCGGATGAACCGGGAGAATTGTTCTATAGGTTAAATCAGCCTACGAATTTAACTTCCGCGGAACAAAGAAATGCGTTTTTTGGGCCCGCACGAGAGCAAGTTAAAGAACTGGCTAAAAGATTTGAGGGAAATGGTCTAGGTCGAAATATCATAGGGTTTTCGAACTCAAGGATGGCGTATGACGATGTAATAGCCAAGCTGTGTTTAACACTTGATATGGGTACACTATACGAAAAAATTACCTCAGCAATGATAACAAATAAGTTTAGATCGAAAGAAATGTTTTCGGACGAAACAATCAGTCGTGTTGAACGAACAATTGATTTATTCGCGGCAGAACTAATCTCGGGTAGTCCGCTAAAGTTTAATAAGGCCACCATGTATTCATGGCTGTTATTTGTAGCACGTTTTCAGCCTGGTCAGGACCCAAATATCGGGAAGTTTATAAGGGAATTTGAACGGTTGAGAGTTCAGTATAAAACATCTCCACTTGACTATATTCCTATCGGCAGCTCTACCGCTGAGGCACTGATTTCTGTATTTAATGATCGTGCGAGTTCAAGGGTTAATGATGTGACTTCGGTGGTGGCCCGAGACTTAGTTTTGTGGGTGTTCTATGGAAACTTTAGCGACACCCTATACCATCTGAGTTCTGAACTCCAATCAAATATTACCGAGATTACACATGGCCTTATGGCTCTACCCATTCATGTTGACATTGATCGTGCCATGTATGAAATAGCACTTCAATACGGGTGGGGTTCAACATTATGAGAATGGCTCGTGCTAAAGATCACTGGCGACACGTATACGAAAATTCCTATAGATACAAAGTAACTAGTATTGAGCTCAATGAGCTCCGGGGAATAGGAAAAGGGACCATTAGTTTTTCTGGTGGAATTACAGCCTTATGTGGTTTGAATGGAGCTGGAAAAACAACAATACTTCGAGCGATTTTAGGAGTGTTATCCAAAGACCCTGATGAACTAGGACTCGACGATGAGATTGTTAACCGGCTCAGAGGTTCTAATATTTCTGCTAGTTTGTTTATTGATGGGAAAGAGTCGGGTAGAACAATAGCAGTGTCGGAAGAAAACGTTTCAATGGAACCTCAAAATTCGCCTATCGAAACAGTGTGGATAGAGTTATTTCATCAAATTTCCCAGATATTGGATTTCTACAAGCAGGCAAACTTCGCTGACCTTCTGGAGGCGTCTGGATATCGCGAAGCAGACAACGAGGAGTTGGAGGACTTATCCTATATCGTTGGGCGACACTATGAGTCTGGTGAAATATATGAGATTGAACACCCGCAGCTCGATTATGTCCCATACTTTACCGTGTCAACAGGATCAGCAGATTATGGTGCGGAAGATATGGGGATGGGCGAATTTGCGGCTTTCTATATCATGTGGCATCTTCGCCGTATTCTAAAGGACTCTATCCTGTTAATCGAAGAACCAGAGACCTTTCTAGCACCCAAATCACAGTCGGCACTGTTGGATATAGTTGCAAAATTTAGTGCTAAAAAAAGAATATGGGTTATATTTACCACCCATTCGCCTGCTATACTCAACCGAATACCCCCAGAGCACATTAGGTTTGTCGCCAGAGCTGCAGGAGATGTGCGTATAAGCACACCTAGTAAACAAACTGATTTTCTGCTTCCGCTCGGAGTTCCAGTTAGCAAGAAGGGCGTAATACTGGTCGAAGACAAAGCTGCCGAACAGTTAACTCGTTGCTGGTTAGGGTTGTTTAGACCATCCCTTATACAGGACTACGATATCGTGTGGGCTGGGTCAACCACTAGTATCCAACGTCTTCTCAAGGACATCCCGTTTATCAAGCTCTCTAATTGGCTTGAAATTATTGGCCTATTTGATGGTGACCAGCGTGGTAAGATTCAAGACGACTATAAATGGCCGTTTAGCTTTTTACCTACGTCTGAGGCGCCAGAACACTTCCTAATGAAAGCGGCCTATTCTTCGCAAGAAAGATTGGCCGATCTCCTTGGCCGGGATGTAGACTCTATCAGCCGAGCTCTTTCGTTACTCGACGGCGTAAATCACCACGATTGGTTGACAATACTGCCTGATTATGTGGCTGTCTCATTTGAACAGTGTGTTTCGGCGTTGTTTACTATTTGGGCTTCAGAGCCAACCAGTCTCACGATGGCTGAAGAAGCGTTTGAACAATTTGTTCAAGCGATTGGTGCCCCCTAAACCTGCTTTCTTACATGCGCAGTTGCTTTGGGTTTGAGCAGATATTACGGAGGAATATGGATAAAGTTTGGTTTTAATTCAATTACCACAACTGTGATTTAGACCCCTGTGGAGTATCCACAGGGTATTTTTGAATTCACTAGGAACTTTGTTTTGGTTTTCATGTTTATCATGCAATTTATATTCCTATTCTGAATTCAATTTTGTCAATCTTCCTATCCGATGTAACTGTGACTTTATGAATAAGTGCGTGAATTATTTGCTTTTTTCGATCGAAACTCTGCTTCGCGAACAACATGCGGAATTCGAGCAGCACTCGTTCTACAGCCTCCGAGTTTACTTTATGAGAAGTAATATTACGGAGATGCTGTTCTACTTCCCTCTTACGCTGTTAGAGTCTCAGGTAGTGGTGTAAATTCCACGGCTAGATCTTGACGAAAAAGCCATCGAGTGCAATCTACTAAAAGTGTCCAGCAAATAGTAGAGGTAGGCACATCGATGGCTTCTACAGACAAGATCGCACTTTTGGAGCTCATTCGCAAGATCGGATTAGAAGATGGTGATGTGGATTTCTTGAAGGAGGGGCTAAGAGTCCTCACCCAGGCTGTGATGGAAGCGGAGGTGAGTTCCCTCATTGGCGCTGAACGGTATGAGCGTAGTGAGAAGCGCAGCAATAGCCGCAATGGACACAGAGACCGGGAATGGGATACCCGTGTTGGAACGATTGACCTGCAAATCCCAAAGCTTCGTAAGGGGAGCTACTTTCCGAGTATGCTAGAGCCTCGGCGCAAGGCTGAGAAGGCACTGCTTTCCGTTGTCCAAGAGGCATACGTACATGGCGTGAGCACCCGTAAGGTGGATGAATTAGTTGAATCCATGGGCATTCAGGGGCTCAGCAAGAGCGAAGTCTCTCGAATCTGCAAAGAGCTCGACGACGTAGTCCAGGACTTCAAGAACCGCCCATTGGAGGGATGTATCCGTATCTGTGGCTAGATGCAACCTTCCCGAAAGTACGAGAAGGCGGACGGGTACAGAGTATGGCGTTTGTCATTGCCATTGGCGTGAGAGACACCGGTGAGCGTGAAGTGCTGGGATTTGACATTGGCACAAGCGAAGACGGCTCATTTTGGCTCACGTTCATCCGCAACCTGGTCGCACGTGGACTGCGAGGCGTGCAGTTGGCGATTAGCGATGCACATGAGGGACTTCGCAGTGCGATTGGATCTGCGTTGACCGGAGCCTCGTGGCAGCGCTGCCGCGTTCACACAATGCGCAATATTCTTAGCCAGGTGCCCAGAGCGTCACAGGCGATGGTTTCATCCATTGTCCGAACGATCTTTGCTCAACCGACGCAGGAAGCTGCCAAGCAGCAACTGTCTGTCGTTGTGGAGCAACTCCAAGAGAAGTTCCCGAAGGCGAT
>NZ_JAFMTW010000073.1 GCF_017329615.1 Alicyclobacillus suci
TCCGTACCATGATTTCGCCGTGTTCGCTAACAAATCCACCAAATACTTGAAAACATGCCCCGGTCAATGACCTCAATCACCTAATCGTCGAAATCCGGGTTAAACGTTGATGATGTGTACCCTTTGGTACTTGAAAGTGAAAAGGAGGGGTTTCGTTTTGTAAGGCGACTCTACGATGAGTATGTAAATGGAGCAAATCGGTTCGACCGTGACGGAGAGGCATTGTTCGTTGCCCATACGGGTCAAATCGCTGGAATCTGCGGACTAAATCAAGATCCATATTCACTATTGGCTAGCGTGGGCAGGGTTCGCAGACTGTACGTGCATCCTGACCTTCGGAAATTTGGTGTGGGCAGAAGGTTGGTATCTGGCGTTATTTTGGAGGCAAAACGGTTTTATGCCACCCTGACACTTAGAACAGATAATCCAGTGGCTGACCAGTTCTATCGTGGGCTTGGATTTTCGACGGTTCATGTCCCTGAAAATGCAACTCATCGACTTTCGCTGAATTCAGACAACGATTAACCATCGCATCGTGTTAACAGTGACAGATTCTTGGACATCAGCTCGCCCTCATACGCATGGATATACACTTTCAGCGTGACCATGTTCCGACGCTCTCGGGCAGAAGAGCGACGGAAGAAGCGTAATACATACCCTGTGACACGGGAATTATTGTATAATTCAAAACATCCGATAAATGGGGTGGTTGCCATGCTTTGTACCAACGAGATTCGTCTGTTTACTATATCCAAAGACCCATTACACCTTGGAAGGGGAAACTTCTTTGACACGAACTGCCGAGGAAACCAAAAAACTTTTTGACACATGGGCTTCAACCTATGCTCGTGATTTGGAAAATGCCAACGGTATCTTAGAAGGATACGAGACAAGTATTGATACTGCCGCTGAAGTGTGTCCAGTGACTCATGACATACTACAACTTCTCGACATTGGTATTGGTACGGGGAATTTCGCCCAACGCTTTGAAGCGAAAGGTGCCGTCATTTCTGGAATTGACCTTTCGGAAGCAATGATCGAAGAGTGCAAGAAACTCCACCCGAACTATGAACTGAGAATGGGTACATTTCAAACAATACCGTTTGCTCAGAACAAGTTTGATGTCGTCGTATCAAGTTTCTGTTTTCATGAAGTTTCACCAAGTCAAAGACTTGATGCATGCAGGGAAGTCAATCGTGTACTTCGTAACGGGGGGCATCTCTGTCTCCTCGACATTATGTTTGCGTCACATTCGGCAATGGCAGAAGCCAAGAGCCACATGCTGTCGCACTGGGACGATAGCGAGGATTATTCACTGGTCGGCGACTTGAGTGAGAATTTGTATGCGTCTGGTTTTCATTCCGTGCAGTGGGTTCAGACAGGACGCCTTCATTGGATCTGTTTAGCGTATAAATAATCAATGAACGGGGCTGTCAAATGACGGCTCCGTCGATTGTTCTAGTGTTTCTGCTAGCGCATAACGCCCGAAAGCTGACGGGATTGCCTGTCCAATAACTGACGTTTATCATGTCCTTATCCTGGGAATGGAAAAGGACGCCCCCTATGCTTGGCACTGTATCGAGCAGTGCCAAGGAGACGTCTCCAACAAACGTATGGTGAGTATATCCAAAATTTAAGCTGGTTTGGAATGAATGCAAATGCGTTTTTTGTTTGGAGTGAGGACTCTGTTCCCTGTCCCTGTTGCCAGAGCACGCTGAGTGTAGCAGGTAATAGGACGAGAACATGCATTCAAAGCTCGGGAGCACACATCAAGCTCGTCATTTGCAGAATGCGGTGCAAGCAGTGCCGGCGTATTCATCACGAATTGCCATACATCCTCTTTCCATACAAGCGCTATGACCGCCAAAGCGTTGAGCAGATGGTTACGGAACATACGCCCGCAGTAGCGGCAGACGAATCCACAGAGCTATAGATTACGGGAAAAGGTGAGAGTCGGCGTTTATGGCGCCCCACGAGAAACTGTGACGACATCCTGATTTAACGCCGCCGGGTGGGTCAAAATTAGCCCGGAGAAATGGGTCAAATTAAATCCTGCGTTGACACATAACAGGTAGTGCGCATATCGGCGATAACAATATTGATGGGTGCTTGCATGAACATGCAATGTGCAGCGATACAACCGTGCCCAGTTATCGTTAAGCAGAATAGGATACCTATTCTGGTTTGGACTATACTTAGCACAAAACTCGCGCCCCAAAGGAGAAAAATCGTGGCAGATTATATCCGAGAAATTCGATCATTAGTTGGGCACACAAAAATCATCATGGTTGCGTGTGGAGCATTAGTCTTTGACGGTCAGGGTCGCATTCTCCTCCATAAACGTGGAGGCAACGGGTATTGGGGGTTGCCAGGAAGTTACCTGGAAATCGGTGGGATATTCGAAGATGCTGCTCGACGTGAAGTACTTGAGGAAACAGGTCTGCGGCTCGGAAAAATGGTTCTGTTCGGGATTTATTCGGGAGTAAAAAACGAATGGACTCATCCGAATGGTGATCAGGTCGCAAATGTGCTCATCGAGTTTATATGTAGAGATTACGAAGGTGAATTGGCACAAACAACGGAAGAATCCCTAGACGTCCGGTTTTTCCCTCTGGAAGAATTACCAGTTAAGTTGTTCCCAGGTCAGAAAGAAATATTTGAAAATCTATTGTCTAGTAAACTCACTCCAATCATTTCGTAAGCCCCGCCTTCAAGTAAAGAGTGCATTGACCGAGAAGAAGGTACGGCAACAAATGCATGAATATTCGGTTTTACTAACCTAGTGTTGTGTCTCTATGGGACAGGAATACGCTAAAAAAGTGGGAGTTATCGGGCGATGGATGGTTTTCAAATTCGATGTTTACTTTCTGAGGAACAGTTCCCCATGTCACTGCTTATGCTTGCAGACCCTTCGGAAAAATCAGTTGAGAGCTACATTCACCGTGGGTATTGTTTCGTTGCCGAATCAAACAGTGAAATCATTGGGGTCTATGTGCTTATTGATACACGTCCACAAACTGTTGAGCTAGTGAACGTTGCGGTTGCGGAAGAAGAACAGGGTAATGGAATTGGGAAACGACTGGTTCTTCATGCAATTGAGAGAGCAAATTCCATGGGATATAAAACGATTGAACTTGGTACAGGGAACTCTAGCGTTGGTCAGTTGGCTTTGTATCAAAAATGTGGTTTTCGTATTGTCGGTGTAGACAGGGATTTCTTCACTCTCCATTACGATGAACCGATTTATGAAAACGGAATACAGTGCCGTGACATGGTTCGACTTGCTTTAAATTTATAAATGGATTCAAAATTTCTTCTGTCAACGGGAGCACATTCCCAAGGCGGAAACGCCTGTTGTTCTGCGTGACAATACGGTGTTCAAGTTATAGCTTTATGAGGTAATCGGGCAGGTTTGTACGAGATACAGACACTCAACATACAAGCAGCCACCCTGGGCGGGTGGCTGTCCGAATCATTATTCGTCGAAGTCCTGACGGACGAGCCCCATGATGATTACATCTGCTGGTTCCCCTTTGACAAGTGTTGCTTTGCGAAGTCGTCCTTCAATCTGAAAGCCTACTTTTTCATATGAACGGATGGCCCGTGTGTTCCCATCCCACGTATCGAGTTGAATCCTGGATAATGCAAAACGCTGGAACAGAAATGTGCAGAGCGTCCGTACGGCGTCGGTGCCGAGACCACGCCCCCAATATTGCTTGTTCCCAATCGTAGCACCGATCACTGCTGAACCGACAACCAAATCAACATCCCGATAGTCCACTGTGCCAATAAACTCGTCGTCTTCATTCACAAAAATCCCGAAAACCCCATTTTCCCGAGGGTTGTTCTCCAAATACATGGGATCGTATGACTGCATGAATGCCTCTTCTGGTGCAGTGTATGCGTATGGTTCTCCATATGCGTAGTAAGAAACTTCAGGATCTACCTGCCATTCGTACACCTTTCGAAACTGGTCACGTGAAATAGGCTTAAGTTGAACAAGGTTTCCCGCTATCATGTTTTACCTCCTACGTTGTCGGAGGCATATCTGATGCTCACCCAGAATGAGGATTCCCTCATAGCTCAGAGAACGTCTCCGACTATAAGTCGCCGATTGCTTCCAGACAATTTTTTTTTGTTCATTGCGTATGCCATAAAACGCCACTCCTTCACTTGGGTATATCTATTATACACTGACCGGCTGGATTGCTTTGAAAGAGTGCCTCTTCCTCAGGTAACGGAGGCTGATCCCGAAGAAGGATTCACTCCCGTGTGTGCATAAATATCTAACGAGGAGTTTTCTGGGTTACGTCGTTATCGGACAGGCTAATCCAATATGAAGTCAATCGAACCGATTGTATAATGATGGTATAAGAGACAGTTTAGTCCGTGTAATTGGTGTAAATTCAGTGGCCGCACTGGGTGACTTAACATGAAAAGTGCCACCTCGCCCCTCTGGTAGAATGAGTTTGCCGAGAACAAATCTACTAGGAGGAATACGAGAATGGCACAGTACAACATTACCGTGGACGATGATGTTTTGAAAGGGCTGTTTTCTGGGGATAAGGGGATGGCACTGTTGCTGGAGCAGGTCCTGAATCAAGTGTTGCATGCGCAGGCGTCTGAGCAACTTCAGGCGGAGCCGTATGAGCGTTCTGAGGAGCGCCAGGGCTACCGGAATGGAACTCGCCCACATCCTCTGACGACCCGCGTGGGCACGATGACGCTACGTGTACCGCGTCTGCGTAACGGCAACTTCTCCACGGAACTGTTTGCACGTTATCAGCGTAGTGAACAAGCCCTGCTACTCGCACTGGTGGAGATGGTCATCCAGGGTGTCTCCACTAGGAAAATCACTGCGATCACAGAGGAACTGTGTGGCGCGGAGTTCTCGAAATCCACCGTGTCCGACTTGTGCAAACGTCTTGACCCCATCGTCCAAGCCTGGAATGGCCGGAACCTAAAGGATAGACGCTATCCATTCGTACTGGTGGATGCGATCGTTCTGAAGATTCGGGAGGATGAACGGGTTCGTTCGAGAGCGGCGATGATCGCAACCGGCGTCAACGATGAGGGATACCGTGAGATCCTTGGCATCATGCTCGGAGACAGCGAATCCGAAGCGAGTTGGTCTGAGTTCTTCACGTGGCTCAAACGCCGTGATTTGCGAGGTGTGGACATCGTTGTATCCGACAGTCACGGCGGACTCGTGAAGGCGTTGCAGGGGCAGTTTCAAGGCGCAACGTGGCAGCGATGTCAGACGCATTTCATGCGCAACTTTTTAGACGCGACGCCCAAGCATTTGCACGATGAGCTGTATGGAAAGGTGCGGGCCATCTTAGACGCACCGGACGTGGAGACCGCGCGGTTGCTGCTGAATCAAGTCGTTGCGGAGTACGGGGAGAAGGCGGCGAAGGCAATCTGGATCCTCGAGAACGGATTCGACGACATTACGGCGGTCTTGTCGTTGCCAGAGCGCTACCGGAAGCGGCTGCGGACAACCAATGGCATGGAGCGGCTGAACGAGGAGATTCGGCGGCGGGATCGGGTGATTCGCATCTACCCCAACCGCGATTCTGTGGTACGTGTTTGTCGTCGAGCAAAAATACCCGGATTCATCGCCAGCGTTATGTCAACAGAATTCCCAGCAGAACCAGGGCGCTTTATACGGAGAGGCGGGCATGATAGCCTGGTTCGGCGCTGAAATCTTTGCTGCAGCGCGCATTTCGGCCTACTCATGCCCGTAGAGGCTCCGTGTCAAGTGCCCGACGAATTACCAGTTTGTAACGATTATTTGGGGTAAGCCAGCTTGACGAAAGTGGGTAATCGAGCGCGATATAAAACAGGTACGGCTGATTGGCGCGTTACTCATGGAGATGGACGAGAAGTGGCAGTCGGGGCACAAGTATCTCGACATGGCGGAGTATGTCGCGTGGCGTGAGGAGCAACAACGAAAGAAGGCCAAAGTGGCGAAGAGGGTCAGTCAAATCGGTTGACATAACTCGAAACTACCGAGGGACGAATTTACACCACATTTAGGACTTGATCTGTTAGCAGCAAGTTTCCTGGGATAAAAATCAATAAGAGTGCTCGCGATGAAGAAAACAACAAAGGGACGTTGGGCGCTCTACTTCGTGTAGTCAAATACGTGCTTGATGGATACCATGCACAACTGCAGATATTTGAGCCAGTAGTGGCAGGACTGGTAAGAATGGCAGGTAAGACGTCGGGTATCCCTCCACAGAAACAATGGAACATGACGGGTGGGCTGCCGCATGCGCTACTTGACGTCGGAGTACTGGGCAACCCAATGACTGGCGCGTACGCATTATACGCGGTCGCAGGTCGCGATTTAGAGAGTCGGGAATTGAATCAAGGTGCGGATTATCTTGCGGCGGAATTCATAAAGTCGCTTTATGATACGTGGGGACCTGAATTAACGGAAGATTAATGGTTGCATGAAAATACATTCGAATTTGACTGTCCCTACGGCGTAAACGGGCAGTTTAATCCAATATGACCGCTACATAGATATCCAATAGGAATGAGAGGTGTAAAATGGTGGAACTGGCATCGGGTGATTTGAAAATCCGCCCACTTAGGGATGAAGATGGTCCTATACTTCACAAGTGGCTCAATGACTCACGTGTTCTCGCCTATTATGAAGGGCGGGACAAACCGCATGACATGGACATGGTACATAAAAAATTTCTTAGCAAGACTGATTTAAGTCGTGTTCTTGGTTGCTTAGTTACATGGAGAGGTTCGCCTTCGGGATATGTTCAGGTCTACCCTGTAGTAGGCGAGGAATTGACGTTATACGGATATCCGCAGAGTAGTCGGATATACGGCATGGACCAATTTCTTGGAGAACCTGATTTGTGGAATCAAGGGATTGGAACTTTGCTGGTCCACACGGTGGTAGACTGGTTATTTCGAGAGTGTAAAGCTGATCGAGTGGTCATGGACCCACGGGTTGAGAATACGAGAGCGATACACGTTTACGAAAAATGTGGCTTTCGAAAGGTAAAACTGTTGCCGAAACGGGAACTACACGAAGGCAAGCATCATGACTGCTGGCTTATGGAGATTCAAGTACAAGGGCTAACTGGCTATACTGCAGAATTCAACCCTGGGAATGTTTAAATATACATTGACGCTATTCGTATCTTATCGTACTTAGGGGCAGATATCGCCAATAACGATCCTCTCTGTTTTTTTGAATAATGCTAAAATGATGGCCTCCTCGCTGTTTTAGGTGGGTAAGTCAAAAGACAACTTCCCCAGTAAGAGGTAAATCATAGAGATATAGTTCTCGACGTTGCGGTATCCCTTTGCT
>NZ_JAFMTW010000074.1 GCF_017329615.1 Alicyclobacillus suci
AAACCTGCTATGAAAGCCCCACGAACACGGATTCAGCGAAGCATAACGCGGAATCAGATGACGTGATTCTTTCGAGCAAGTGCCGCTTCTGTCGAAGCAACTCTATTATTATACCACGAAACCTTTCGGTTGTCACGAGTGGTTTTTGTATTACACGCTTCAACTGATGATAGCATCAAATTTACTAGCGCATCCAATCATCCACAGGTTACAAGCGCAAGTTTCGCACGCACCGCCGAAGCGACGTTGACTAATATATCACATACTGTGAACACCTTCAAGTAATAAATACATGGAAATTATGCCAGACGCAATTCGAACGTAATGCATTCGAACGTAATGCTAGGTCAGGGCACAAAATCAGGCTCATCAAGGTTCATCGACAAGCCAACACACGAAGGCGATAGCGTGCCCCTACGGATATCAACCCGTCTATGAGAACTACGCAAATCCGCGCAAACCAAAGCCGCCCACCTACTCGGCGGGCGGCCTATCATCTAATCATCTTTTAAACGTCGTCTCACGCGATAGCAAATCAACAATCGTGAACGTACTGCTTACTTCTTCAGCTGACTCAGCGTATCGGTCAAAACAGGCACAATTTGCTTTTTGCGCGAAACAACGCCTTTCAGCACAGCCTTGTTATCCGCCAGTTTGACATTATACGCGGTCTCCACTGCATGCGCCGCGTGACCAAGCGCCACAGCTATCGAGTCGTTGTTCAAAATGTCCGTTACGACAAACAGGAACAAATCCAATCCCTTCTTGTCGATAACACTCTGCAACACATTCTCCAATTCAGCTTGGCGCGACAACACATCATTTGTATCCACCGCGTTGACTTGCGCAATCTCAACCTTAAAGTCGCCCATCGTAAACTCTTTGGCATCGAGCGAGATGAGATCTTCGATGCTCTTGTCACTTAAATCTGCACCAGCTTTAAGCATTTGCAATCCGTAATCGTCGATGTCGAGACCCGCAATTTCTGCCAATTCGCGAATCGCAGCGACGTCCTCCTGTGTGCAGGTTGGTGACTTCAGAAGCAGCGTGTCGGAGATGATAGCCGAGACCATCAAGCCTGCAATCTCCTTGCGAATTGGCACATTGTGTTCCTTGTACAGCTTATTGAGAATCGTCGCCGTGCAACCCACAGGCTCTGCGCGATAGTAAAGCGGATTGCTCGTTTCAAAGTTTGCGATCCGGTGGTGATCCACCACCTCAATCACCTGCACCTGATCGATATCGTCGGCGCTTTGTTGACGCTCGTTGTGATCAACCAGGATAACCTCGCTCGCCTCAGCCGCCACAGCCTCGACGAGCCGTGGAGCTTCAACGTTGAAGTGATTTAGTACAAATTGTGTCTCTGCGTTGACATTGCCTAAACGGACAGGCTCTGCGGAAACGCCGAGTTGTTGTTTTAAGTCCGCATAAACAATCGCAGATGTAATCGAATCCGTGTCCGGATTTTTGTGTCCAAAGACAAGTACCTTGCCCAACGTGATCCTCCCTCATGTCAGTGCCCATCAGGCACACGCACCGCTGCTCAGTCGAATTGGTAAAGTGGTGTGGACAAATAGCGTTCGCCATTCGACGGCGACACGGTTACCACGCGCTTGCCCTTACCCAATTCCTTCGCCAGTTGAAGGGCCACGTATACGTTAGCACCAGAGGAAATTCCAACGAGAAGACCCTCTTCTTTTGACAGGCGACGCGCATATTCAAACGCAGTATCGTTTTCTACCGTGCGCACTTCGTCGTAAATCTCGCGATCTAGAATGGACGGAACAAAGTTTGCCCCAATCCCCTGGATTTTGTGCGGACCAGGTTGCCCCCCGGAGAGAATCGGAGATGCCGCTGGCTCGACAGCAACTACTTTAACGCCGGGGATTTCTTTGCGCAACACGCGACCTACGCCCGTCAGCGTACCGCCGGTACCAACGCCCGCGACAAACGCATCTACTTTTCTATCGAGCTGTTCCAAGATTTCCGGGCCTGTGGTCAATTCATGAACCAACGGGTTAGCCGGGTTGTCAAACTGTTGCGGCATAAAGTAACCGTGCTCCTTAGCCAATTCTGCAGCCTTGTTCACGGCGCCCTTCATTCCCTCGCTCCCTGGCGTCAGCACCAAATCCGCACCATAGGCGCGAAGGAGGCTCTTGCGCTCCTGACTCATGGTTTCCGGCATGGTAAACACTGCACGGTAACCTTTAGCGGCCGCGACAAGTGCCAATCCGATACCTGTATTTCCGCTGGTCGGTTCTACAATTGTATCACCCGGTTTCAGACGGCCATCGCGCTCAGCCGCCTCAATCATCGCTTTCGCAATCCGGTCTTTCACACTCCCACCAGGATTAAACCATTCCAGCTTGACGTACACGTCTGCATCATTCGCGCCGGTCATGTTCCGCAGTTTAACAACGGGTGTCTGGCCGATTAAGTCGAGAATATTATCAACCGTCTTCAATGTGATTCCCCCATTGGTCGCAGTTTGTCGGATAGTTCGCATATCTCAGCAACGTGCCGAAACGCGTCGACTAAAGCCGACTAACCCGTAATGTATAGCGGGTATTTACTATCATCAGTATATGGGATTGTCGGGCAGGTCGCAAATATTCTTTTGTAAAAGTTTTCAGGAGAAATAGAAATTCTGCCAAGCACGCTATATATCCAGTCAGGCGCTCTTCATCTCGTCGTCATCGTGCGGCTCACGTATCTCAACCAAGAGGGTTGGTAAGAATGATAACGTGAGCCGCAAGGGTTCGCGAAGTATTTCCACCTTGTCGTGTTTGGAGGTACATATGGTCAGACAAGCGAAACGATTGACGAGAACGTGCGCAATGATGTTAGCAACCCTCAGTGTCCCGGCCGTCGTCTATGCAGCTGCTACGTACACGGTAAAACCCGGGGACACCCTATGGTCCATTGCACAACAAAACGGTATGACATTACAGCAATTAGAAGACGCCAATCCGCAACTCTCAGATTTCAACCAAATTCAAGTCGGAGAAAAAATCACCTTGCCAAACGGCCAAACGACCACGGAAGACGACTTGTACTGGCTGGCCCACATCATCAGCGCCGAGGCACAAGGCGAGTCCCAAGAGGCACAGGAGGCCGTCGGTGACGTCGTACTCAACCGTCTGCATGCAGGCGGCTACGGCAACACCGTTCACGATGTCATTTTTCAGGTGGTAGATGGTGCCTACCAATTTACGCCTGTTCTCAACGGATCGATATACGATACACCCACCGCATCCGCCATCGCCGCCGCATCCGCCGACTTACAGGGACTTAACATCGTGCCAAATGCGCTCTTCTTCTATAACCCAAATGAGGTGCCAGCGGGATCGTGGGTGGAACAACAACCCACCATCACACAAATCGACTCACTGGTGTTTGCAAAATAACTGTGGCGGCAGTTTGCCCTGCCGCCACATCCACACCAGCGAATCCTATTCCCACCAATTGCGACCGCTTTTGCCTTTCGACCCGGCCCCAACACCCATCCCCACGCGTCCGCCTCCACGGACGCACGTTCCCTGCCAAATGACCGTGCCGCATTAACTACGACGGCAGCACCGTTACACAAACTGCAAACGCAACAAAAAGACCCCTGGAAGATTTCCCAAAGGTCTTCTTCAAATCCTATGGTGGGCCCAGGTGGACTCGAACCACCGACCTCACGATTATCAGTCGTGCGCTCTAGCCAGCTGAGCTATGGGCCCAAATTGGTGCGGTCGAGAGGACTTGAACCTCCACGGGGTTGCCCCCACAAGAACCTGAATCTTGCGCGTCTGCCAATTCCGCCACGACCGCATATACAGGGGTCACGCTTATGTGCCACCATTTGAATCTGGCGGAGCTGACGGGATTCGAACCCGCGATCTCCTGCGTGACAGGCAGGCATGTTAGGCCTCTACACCACAGCTCCACGTGGTTGCGGGGGCAGGACTTGAACCTGCGACCTTCGGGTTATGAGCCCGACGAGCTGCCAACTGCTCCACCCCGCGTCAGATATGGTGGGTCATGAAGGAATCGAACCTTCAACCTGCCGATTAAGAGTCGGATGCTCTGCCAATTGAGCTAATGACCCAAACTTGGTGACCCTAAGGGGATTCGAACCCCTATTACCGCCGTGAGAGGGCGGCGTCCTAACCATTAGACGATAGGGCCATGGTGGAGGTAGACGGATTCGAACCGACGACCCCCTGCTTGCAAGGCAGGTGCTCTCCCAGCTGAGCTATACCCCCATCTTCATCGATCCCGCCAAAGCGACCTCGATTGGTCGGAGCAGCGGGATTCGAACCCACGACCTCCTGCTCCCAAGGCAGGCGCGCTACCAAGCTGCGCTATGCTCCGTTATATCGTTAGATGGCGTGCCCTGAGAGATTCGAACTCCCGACCTTTTGATTCGTAGTCAAACGCTCTATCCAGCTGAGCTAAGGGCACATGGCTGGGGAAGAAGGATTCGAACCTTCGCATGACGGTACCAAAAACCGTTGCCTTACCGCTTGGCTATTCCCCAACGTGGGGTGAGTGATGGGAATCGAACCCATGCATGCCGGAATCACAATCCGGTGCGTTAACCCCTTCGCCACACTCACCACATCTGAAACCTACATTCAGCCATTGCCGCCCAACAACAACACTTAGGTTGCCACAGGCAAATGGTGGAGGGGGAAGGATTCGAACCTTCGAAGCTTTCGCAACGGATTTACAGTCCGCCCCAGTTGGCCACTTTGGTACCCCTCCGGATGGAGCCACCTGTCGGATTTGAACCGACGACCTGCTCATTACGAGTGAGCCGCTCTACCCCTGAGCCAAGGTGGCATACGTGGTAGCGGCGAGTGGATTCGAACCACCGACGCCACGGGTATGAACCGTGTGCTCTAACCAGCTGAGCTACGCCGCCACAGTGGCGGAGAGAAAGGGATTCGAACCCTTGAGACGGTTTCCCGCCTACACGATTTCGAGTCGTGCTCCTTCGACCAGCTCGGACATCTCTCCGCGTTGGTGCGGCTAATAGGAATTGAACCTATGACCCCCACCGTGTCAAGGTGGTGCTCTCCCTCTGAGCTATAGCCGCATTTGCAACACGTCGCAAGTCTAGCAAATAAAACAGGTGTTGCTGGTGGCTCGGGACGGAATCGAACCGCCGACACGAGGATTTTCAGTCCTCTGCTCTACCGACTGAGCTACCGAGCCAAGGTGGTTGCGGGGGCAGGACTTGAACCTGCGACCTTCGGGTTATGAGCCCGACGAGCTGCCAACTGCTCCACCCCGCGACAGAACATCACATGATCTACGGTATATCTGAGAAACTGGAGGCGCCAACCGGATTCGAACCGGTGGTAAAGGTTTTGCAGACCTCTGCCTTACCACTTGGCTATGGCGCCATGAAATGCGGGTGAAGGGACTCGAACCCCCACGGTTTCCCGCTGGAACCTAAATCCAGTGCGTCTGCCAATTCCGCCACACCCGCATGATTGGCGGAGAGAAAGGGATTCGAACCCTTGAGACGGTTTTAGCCGCCTACACGATTTCCAATCGTGCTCCTTCGACCAACTCGGACATCTCTCCATTGCCGCAAAAGCCAGGTTGCATCGGCCACTTAGATGGCACACTTGATGCACGCTTACTCAAGTAAACGAAGCAACCCATTTTTTGCAACCATAAGCGGAAGACGGGATTCGAACCCGCGACCCTCGCCTTGGCAAGGCGATGCTCTACCCCTGAGCCACTTCCGCGTGTGGTGGGCGCTGACGGGCTCGAACCGCCGACCCTCTGCTTGTAAGGCAGATGCTCTCCCAGCTGAGCTAAGCGCCCCCACAAAAATGCCGAAGGCCGGACTCGAACCGGCACGGTTTCCCGCACGATTTTGAGTCGTGTGCGTCTGCCAATTCCGCCACTTCGGCAAGATGAGCCATCCGCGACTCGAACGCGGGACACCCTGATTAAAAGTCAGGTGCTCTACCGACTGAGCTAATGGCTCACAACTGGAGCGGGTGATGGGAATCGAACCCACGCTATCAGCTTGGAAGGCTGAAGTTCTACCATTGAACTACACCCGCATAACTGGCGTGCCCTGAGAGATTCGAACTCCCGACCTTTTGATTCGTAGTCAAACGCTCTATCCAGCTGAGCTAAGGGCACATTGGTGTCGAAGGCGGGACTTGAACCCGCACGGGTTTCCCCACACGCCCCTCAAACGTGCGCGTCTGCCGATTCCGCCACTTCGACCTATTCTCTTCCGAAACGCCACTAGGCAAAGTGGAAGAGCACGTATTACTATATCACAGACTTTAGCTATGCGCAACTCTTACGTATGAAAAATTTAATTGGTTAAATCTGCGATAAAGAAATGTAGAATCCCACTTAACAACCACGGTAACAAGGGTCTTTAGAACCCGAAACAACCGGCCATAAACCGATTACCCGATACACTGGATACGTCCATCCGAATTGACACTACAGACATGAAATCACCCAATCAATATACCACATCTGCTGCCAATGTTCGCACAACGATGTCCAGTTCTTGTTTTAAGGGGTGTCGACAGCTGGCCCACAGAACGACAATGTCATGATCTGGGCGCCTGCGCCACGCGTAATACCCGCTCCGAGAGACATCCAACATCAGAGCCTATCGCAATCTCCATCCCAACACAAAAAGAGCCCCAAGGTTCCGCCTTCTCAGCGTTCCCCTCAGGGCCCTTCTCTCTCGCCTGGCAACGTCCTACTTTCCCAGGAGGTCTCCCTCCAAGTATCCTCGGCGCACCCCTACGGGTATCAAGTCGTGCTAATGTGCTTACGCACAAAGTCACGCTATCACTGGAGGTCTTCACGTCCGTGTTCGGGATGGGTACGGGTGTTTCCCCTCCGCCATTATCACCAGACAAAGCTTCCGCTCCGCTCAGGTTCCACACACTC
>NZ_JAFMTW010000075.1 GCF_017329615.1 Alicyclobacillus suci
CGTACCATGATTTCGCCGTGTTCGCTAACAAATCCACCAAATACTTGAAAACATGCCCCGGTCAATGACCTCAATCACCTAATCGTCGAAATCCGGGATAAAAAGTACCTTGACGAAATATGGAAGACCTAATATCGTGTAAAATAATAGAGTAGATGGAAAGAAAGAGGGGATGGAAATGGCATTCAAGTTTTCTGGCATTGACCACGTTCAATTGGCCGCTCCCGAAGGTTGCGAAGCCGAAGAACGCAGGTTTTTCGTCGACCTGTTAGGTTGGGAGGAAATCCCCAAACCAGAACCCCTTCGTAAGCGTGGTGGCGTATGGTTTCAATGTGGCAAACACCAAGTACATATCGGTGTTCAAAAGGACTTTGTTCCTGCGATCAAGGCACACCCCGCATTTCATGTCGAAAACATCAGCGAGTTGCGGGAGTACCTATTACAGAAAGGTGTCAACGTAATTGACGACGACGCTCGTGCAGATGAAGGTGTAAAACGTTTCTACTTGAACGATCCGTTCGGAAACCGCCTTGAATTCCTAGAGTGGCTGTAAGCCGAGGGGGTTATGACTTTCAACACCGTCGGGTTCTGGTGACACTCGTCGTGGCAAAGTAGAACTTGCCATACCGCACCGTTGATTTGCCTCGCATCCAGGACAAATTACGCCCCTCTTTTCATGGTGTAAGAAATCCCCCGTTTAACCGAACAGAGCGTTTTCAATAGAACACTTGACAGCTTGCTACTGGGTATACTACAGTTCGTGTGTACCACATGAAGCGGTACACATAGTACAAGAGGAACACAGCGTCATGACGGATAGGGGCATGGGCATGTGGATACACGTGGATCCACGCTCTCCGGTACCGATGTATCAACAGATTGTGGAGAGTGTGAAGGCGAACGTCGCCAAGGGGATCTTGAACCCCGGTGACAAATTGCAATCGGTGCGTGAACTCTCTGTGGAGTTGGCCATTAATCACAATACGGTGGCGAAGGCCTACAGGGAATTGGAGCGGGAAAACGTGATTGAAGTGATTCGCGGCCGTGGCACATTCATTACGCTGCAGCCGACAGCTCCGAACGCCGAACAGCGGCGAGAGGAGATGCGTGAGACGATACGCAAGTTGCTGATTGAGGCGCACCACCTGCGAATGAGTCACGAGGAGTTGTGGCAGATGTTCCATCAGGTGATGGAGGAATGGCGATTGAGTAGGGAGACGGAGGCACCGGAATCAACGGAAGAGGGGGAAAAATTGTGACGTCCATCGTCGAGACGCACGATGTAACAAAACAATTTGGTGATGTCACCGTGATCGACGGCGTATCACTGAATGTTCCACAAGGCGCGATTTATGGCCTTGTCGGCGCGAATGGGGCAGGTAAGACGACCTTGATGCGAATGCTCATCGGACTGATGTGGCCAGATGCGGGTGAGGTACGCCTCTTCGGGCAAGTGCTCGAGCGCGACTCGGCGCAAATCCGTCAGCGTGTCCATTATGTCGCGGCCGATGGGAGTTTTTTTAAACAATTACAGGTCAAAGATGTGCTGACGTACTCGCGATTGTTGTACGAGCGATGGGATGACACGCGCTGCCAGATGCTCGTTCGGGCGCTCGAACTTCCGCTCAATCGTCGCGTTCGCAATTTGTCGCTCGGCATGACGATGCAACTGCGACTCGCGATTGCATTGTCCGCGCGCCCGGATCTGCTTGTGCTCGATGAGCCGACAAATGGACTTGATCCGATTGTGAAGCGCCAGTTTCTCCAACTCATTGTGCAAGAAGCGGCCCAGGGGAGCACGGTCGTTATCGCAACGCATCAATTGGCGGACGTGGAGCGAATTGTTGATGGGGTTGGCCTGTTATACCGCGGCAGAATGGTGATGGATGGGATGCTTGACGACCTGAAGGGCGCCATCAAACACGTTCAAGCGGTTCTTCCTGGTGGACCGCCCGCAGACATAGACCATTGGCCGGGTGTCTTGGAGCGGACGAGCAGGGGGCAATTTTACACCTTCGTGGTCGAGGGCACTGGCGACGATTTGGCCAAGCGGTTGCGGGAATCCGGTGCGACATACCTCGAGGTGATGGACGTAGGATTCGAGGAATTGTTCCGATACGTTATGCAGAAAGAAGGGTATTCGCGCGATGGCATCTTACTTTCCTAAGGCCCTTTTGTATCGGGAGTGGAAGTTGCAACGGTGGTGGATGGTCTTCTGCGTTGTCGCCATCTGCTGGGCGCCAGTCTGGAATGTGCTGATGTTCTTGCAGCACAAGGCCGCCGCATCAACGGGTGTGTATCACGAGAACGTCATGGTCGTTCGCCAAGAATTCTGGCAGAACTTCAGCGACAGCGTTTTGTATATCGGCGGATCCAAAGGGGCGGGTTCCGGCGTCGGGTTTATGGCGATGTTGGTGGCGGTCGTTTTAGCGGTGGTGTTCGTCTGCCTGGATAGGGGGCAGGGATCACTGTGGTATTCGCTGTGTGGCCCAGTGTCGCGCAAAGCCCTGCTGCGGACGAAGTTTTTCCTTGGCAGTTTCACTTTGTTGTTGGCGGTTCTGATTATCACCATCGTGAATTTCGTCGTGAATGGATTTAATCCGTTGCCTGTGTCGCCGGGGCAAATTTTGCTTTGGTTCGTCGGCGAGTTTGTGCTATTGGAGTCGGTGTTCGCGATTGCCTTTGCCGTCTCAGTTTGCGTTGGCAACGTGATTGCAGCGGGCCTGTGTAGCCTGGCGGTACCGTTCGCGCCCATATGGCTTGGCATGCTGGGTGAAGAAATATGGGTGAATATCGTCAGACCAACGGAAATACTCCCTCGCCCAGGTGAATTGGCGGAATTTCTGTCCAGATTTTCACCGTACAGCATGTTGTATCACCCTGTCAGCTATAACGGGCTATTTTTGGTCTGGTACCTCGCACTGATTGTTCTGTTCTACATGGTTGCGCAAGGATCTTTTCAACGGGCCCGGCCCGAACGTTTCAATCACCTGTTTATCTTTCCATGGGTGTGGCGCGCGTTCTCGGTTTGTTTCAGTCTGGTCGTCGGGTCATTCATTGCGGCAACGCAAATCACCAACTCGACAGACGTTTCATTTGTCGTTTGGTTTCCGATTTCGAGCCTCATCATTTGGGGGATTTTCTACTATACAAGCCGGTGGATGGGCAATCGAAACCACAGGGAGGCACACTGATCAATGTCCGTATTAACGCTCGAACACGTATCGAAGACGATTGGCCGACGCCTGATTGTGGACGACGTAAATATGGCGGTGGAACCCGGCGAGGTATATGGGTTTCTGGGCCCAAACGGGGCCGGTAAAACGACGACCATCCGAATGATTGTCGGGCTCATTCGTCCCACCAAAGGCAGTATCCGCGTGATGGGGCACGACATCTCGCGCGACAGGCGGGCGGCGCTCTCTCACGTTGGTGCAATTGTCGAAAATCCGGAGACGTACAGCTACCTCACAGCCCGTCAGAACTTGGTGCATTACGCTCGCCTGGCGGGTATCCCTCATGCGAAGCGGCGCATTGAAGAGGTGGTTGACCTCGTCGGGCTCACAGGGCGTGTTGACGACAAAGTGAAGCGCTACTCACTTGGCATGCGTCAGCGCCTGGGTGTCGCCCAAGCGTTGCTTGCGAATCCCAAGCTGCTGGTGCTCGATGAGCCGACCAACGGGCTCGATCCCGCCGGCATACGCGAATTCCGCGAAATGATCCGCAACCTTGCCCAAGGTGGCATGAGTGTCTTGGTTTCCAGCCATTTACTGAGCGAGATTCAAATGATGTGCGATCGCGTTGCCATCCTCAAAGGGGGACGCATCATTGCACAGCGCTCGGTCAGTTCGTTGGTCGATGGGACGGCGAGCGCTGCGATGATCCGCGTGTCGAATGAAAATGCGGCGGTGCGCGTGTTGAAGGACAGGCAGTGGGACGCCGAAGTGTCTGCAGCGCATGTGATTCGCGTGCGGACAGACGGTTCTGCCATTCCAAAGTTGATTCGAGATCTGGTTCGAGCCGAGATCGACATATATGCCGTGGAACCGGCACGAGAGTCCTTGGAGGAAGCGTTCCTGGAACTCACGGATGACAAGTTGGCGTCGTCTTCCTCGACGCCTGCGGGAGGTGTCGCAAATGCTTGAGTTAGCAAGCGTGTTTGCGAACGAATGGATGAAACTGATGCGTCGCAAGCGCATGTGGGTGGCGGCAGTTCTCGGCGCATTCGTGGTCGGATTGTTCGCTTTGAGCACTTACCACGACCATCAAGAGCAATTGCGGTATAATTCGCCAAGCGCCTGGCAACAACAAGTGGCTACACTGAAACAGGATATCGCACAGCAGAAGGCGCAAAAGATGACAGACCAGACGAAAGCGCAGATTCAGGCCGACAATCAGCAAATCAAGAGCCTGCAAGGACAAATTGCGGCCTATCAGAATGGCAACGAGAATTGGCGCCAAAATGTGCGCGACGAGATCACCCAAACGAAGCAAGACGAGAAGATGGCCGCAGCAGAGCACGACAGCACGACCATGAGCATGGATCAAGGCAGTTTGCTACGGTTAAATTATCAATTGGCACACGATGTCCCTCCGCTTGTCCCTGGAGAACAATCGGCTTATCAAGAATTCACGAGTTTCATTTCGGTGGCCACGCAGATCTTCCTTCCCTTGTTGGCAGTGATTCTCGTAGCGGATATGGTGTCTGGAGAGACGACGAGTGGAACGATTAAGTTACTTTTAATTCGACCCGTGTCGCGTTTTAAAATCTTGTTCGGCAAATGGCTCGCGAGTATGGCTGCCACGGCGGCGTTAACTGTGGCGGTGTGCGTTGCGCTGCTGTTGGTTGGCTGCGGCATTCTGGGCACAGGTGGGGCCAAGTTGCCGGAGTTGGTTGGAACCCGCTATACATTCGTCCAACAGCCGCAACAAAGCGGCCAGGTTGTCAATACAGGCCCTGCCCAATTGGATCCGGTTGCGCACTACGCACATACCCTCATCCTTCCTGAGTGGCAGTTTGTCGTCTATGGCATCTTACTCACCACGCTGGCGATGCTCGTTGTCGCGACCATCGCGTTTCTGTGTAGTGCGTTGTTCAAATCGGCGATGGCGAGCACTGCGGTTGCGCTGGGTGTGGTGATTATCGGCGGCATTTCTGTCAGCTTTGTGCATAGTAAAGTCGTTGTGGCGCTGTTTCCAACGCACCTCAACCTGTTTAGCAATTGGACCGGGGCACTGGCCGAACAATTGAAGATGAGCGTCACCTTGACCACGGGGCTCGTTGTACTGGCGGCGTGGGGGATAGTTTGTCTCATCGCTTCACTTCTGTATTTCACGCGCAAGGACGTGTTGAATGCTTGAGGACGACCCCGCTAAACTTCGATTTTTCCGGACCTTCATTCTGATATATAATGTGGACGTAATGTTCTGAAGGTAGGAAGATGAGGATTGGACTCAGAAATACACTTTTCAAATAGAACAAAACCGCAAGTTATCAGTATTCACCCTGATGTGAAATCGTTTATCGACACGAATAATGCCTTGGTGTATTGCCCAATGGCAGACGATAATGTCGAAAAACGCGACTGCGAAACCTGCATGTGGTACGAGCACAATGTGTGTACTCGATTTTAGTGGCGAGTGTCCCAAAAGGCATTTTTGATGCTTAGCGGGACATCCTTCTCGATTGTTTGAACTGCGTTGAACGAAGAAAATATGTGATGAATTGGTAGCGTTCCTCGTCTAGGCGAGGAACGCTACCAATTTCAGTAGGTTATGAGCAACACTTACCAACCCCATTTCGATGTGCACTTTGGGAAAGTCCCGTAGAAGGAATCGTCTAAATACCCGATTTCCTTTGGCGTGACAAAACACGCTTTCCACCTCCACCATGCGCTGTGCGGATAGCTTTCGTCCTCGTTCACTTCTCAAGTTCTCTCGTGCTCTTTGCTTATGTTCTAGCAAAGCTACACTGACTCCAATTTGACGGTTGTTTTGTGATTTGGTGCATTGACTTTTTAGCGGATACGAGTCATAAGCGTCGCACTGGTAATAGCGTTTTTTCAATGAGTATCCAGTCTCGGTTTTGACCGTTCGTTCGTACCGGAAGGTTATTCGCTGATTGCCCGCGCAAATGTACACATCTCGTTCAGCATCGTATGTCCAGTGTATTGAACTTAATTGATTTTCCGTTCCCACTGGACATTGTAGTCAGGCTTAAGTTGTCCATTATTCATGTGGTTCTCTTTCATTCGCGTGAAGGTGGCGTTCGAATCCGTTTTGTTGTAATTATTATCGCCGCCTTGAAACATAGCTTGCTGCATTTCGTATTTTTCGCATCGAGGCAGGTAGTCCTTGCGGATCTTGCGTATTGCCTTGCGAAGAGATTTTTTTAGGGGAATTCATTCGTTGTTGTTCTGAAGTAATGGGCTGCTCCCTTCCTAGTTCCGCCAGATTTAGCTCTCCATATTCGAGTTGTTCCCGTTGGTTTACTTCTTCGATTTCCGCTAACAACTCCCGGCTTTGTGTTTGTAACCGGGCCTGAAGACGATCTGTGGACTTCTTCCAGACAAAGGTGCAGCGATTCGCGTTCGCCTCAATTTTGGTTCCGTCCAAGAAGTAATGCTCACCTTCGTCGATCAGCAGTTCAAGTACCGCCGCAAAACTTGTTCTACAAGGTTCTTGATTCGCTCCGAGCGGTACCGATTGATGGTACGGAAGTCGGGTGTCTTGCGGGCGCTTAGCCACATAAAATGGATATTCTCCCGCAACGCCTTAGCAGTTAGAGTCTCAAGTAGTGGTGTAAATTGAGTGCAACCACTCAGTGTCTGCTATTTATGCAAAACTGACGTTGGCGCCAGCAATTGTTGTTCGTCGTTGCCGGTTAGTTTAGCCATAGACTCTCGGCTGAAATACCGCCT
>NZ_JAFMTW010000076.1 GCF_017329615.1 Alicyclobacillus suci
TCTACTGATTGCTGCACACTTTTAGTAGATTGCACTCGATGGCTTTTTCGTCAAGATTCAGCCTCCTGAAGAATTTACACCACTACTTGAGACTTTAACGAAGTCCTAAGTTTAGATGTCGTTCAATGCTAGGATCTAATCTGAACCCGTCAGGAATCTTAATATGCTCGTCTTCAAGGTTCCAGCCATTCTCGAATTTGTAAAGCAATTCGTCCAAGTCTAGATGTATCGAATGATTCCCGCGATATATCGCTTCGGCCACAGAGGACGGAATCCCATAGAAAGACTCTAAACAATCTCGGCCAATGTGCGTTTTCTCGCCACTAGTAAGACTAACGACTGTGAATCGATATCGTAAGCTCATCCCACAATGGTCGCACTTGAAGTGACGGTTGCCGAAACCAGAGTCATCGTAACCTACAAAATCCCATTGTTCTAAGGTTTTTGTAGAGTCAACTCCACTTCCCCTTTTCTTAGCAAGACTCTCAATAATTCGAGAACGGCGACTAACACGAATTTGTTCTAGAAACTCACGCTGTGCTGTAGAAAGTTTAGAGAGGATTAATAGGCGTTCCTCGTCACTCAAAACAACATTCATTTTAGAAGAAACCTCCGTAGTGTAGTTTGACTATTCGATATACTTGATACTTTAACATCTATTTTTGTTCTGTCGAGCCAAACAGACACAAAGGGGGGATTGCTGGGGAGAAGACAGGTGCTCCCGAAGGCGAGACCCGCGCGTCTCCGCCTTCGGACATCGTAAATGCTGGTAGCCGGGTACCGAATCTCGCAAGGGACTTAGTAAAAAGTCAGTGCCTCGATTGTCTAAAAACTTATCGGTCAATCCTCTGAACGCACTCAGGTGAGTCATTGATTACGTTACCAACTATCTTGCTCACCGGGAACCATATCATGTCATCCTCCGGGAAAGGTTCAATGATAGGGAGTAAGTCGTCGATGTTTGTGACGCTCCGGTCAAGCCAGAAACGTTCGTCTTGGTGACCGCGTAAAATTGCGGGCATTCGGTTATGAATCGACTTTAGTCGAATATTTGAACCAGGCGCGACAGTGATGATGGTGCACGTATTGACTTTTTCACCATTATCGTTGACCCAGGTATCGTAAAAGCCGGCGAACGAAAAGATAGGACGACTCTTTACACGAATGTAGAAGGGTTGCTTGTCGTTCTTACGCCACTCAAAATAGCCTGTTGCAGGAATTAACGCCCGGCGCCGTTCAACGAGGTTGCGAAATACGCGATTCTGTCGTAGCCCTTCAGAGCGCGCGTTAATCGGCTTGGGACCGGCGGAGTTCCACGCTCGTGGTTCTAGTCCCCATCTGAATGGGCCAACTCGTCTCTCACCTTTGGTGCCAGTGATAATTCCAGGAATCAGTGTAGACGGAGCAATATTGTATTTGCTCGGAAAAGCATAGTTTGACTCTACGATTCCGTAGTATTTGAGGATTTCCGTCCAACTTTCCGTAATTGCAAAACGGCCGCACATCGACATCACCATTAAGATCGTAATACAAGAACGTGTGTTCGAGCAAGGGGCTGATATTATTTTCCAATGAAGGGATCGAAAAGGGAAATGGTACTGCAGTCGCTTGTTACCAAAGGAATGCAAATTTTAAACCCAAAGTGGCCGTTACAACCCGAAAGGGGAACTAAAATGAACATATAGGAGGCAATTAACCATGCTGAAGTTCCTTGTCGAGTCGTTAATCCATAACCGTAACGTGGCCGGTAAAGTCGGGGAGCTTTTAACCAGCCATACCTTATCCAAACTACCCGCAGAGTACATTATCCGAAACAACGTTCTGATACCCAATGGAGATTCCGATACGGCTCAAATCGACCACGTCATTTTGTCTCCCTACGCGATATTCGTAGTGGAAACCAAGAACATTCATGGCCGCGTTATAGGGCGTCAGAACGACCGATTTTGGACGGTATGGACCAATAAGGGTACATATGACCTGTATAATCCAATTCGACAGAATCAGGGGCATATACGGGCTCTCCGAAACGTATTGGGTGATTTGACACCAACGGTATACGTCAACCTTGTCGTTTTTGGCAGTACTGCAACGGTGCAAGTTGAAGCAGAAGAGTGGGTTGTGGGCGCTGATGAAGTTTGTCGTAAGATTCGTCAATATGGCAAAGTTCGATTCACATGGGACCAAGTTGGAGTACTGGACAGTTGGCTGCACGAGGCGTATTCAAGTGTGTCTGGTTTAGAAAAGCAGCATGTGAAGAGGGTGAAAAGCCTCAAACGGTGAACGCGCGTTTCAATCGTTGTATCACACTATTGGAACGGAATTTGTCCATGCCTCGTATGAAAATGGATTTAAAATCCGTGCGAGGTGGAGCAAATGGATTCGGTTGAAATGGTAGATCCCCGAATTTTAGTTATAAACCCTCTACGTGAGAAAGCGCGCACAATCCCCAACAAAGAACACGGACGCTATCTTATGATTCGAGATAGTATCGTTGCTAACGGAATTAAAACACCGATTCTTGTACAACGAAACACGAACATGATTATCGGAGGACACACGCGATGTGAGATTGCTATTGATTTGGGATTTCCATCTGTTCCAGTACAGTACGTTGACGTTGATGATGACCAAGCAGAATACATGCTTATTGAGGATAATCTTGACCGCGCACAAGACGAAAAAGATCTCATGAAAGTGGCTTGGCAGTGTAGTCGATTGAAAGAGTTAGAGGGTATTGAACAGGGGCGTCCCAAAAAAACACGACATGATGTCGTGGTTTTAGACAGTATTGCGGCGAAATTGAATATGTCCTCGCGAACATTTCAACGGTACATCTCTCTTAATAAGCTGATTCCATCGCTTCAGAAATTAGTGAGTGACGGAAAAATAGGAATTGCAGCCGGTTCGATTCTGTCTCGTTTGTCAAAAGAAGGTCAGGAAAACGTCTTTGACAGTATTAAGGAGCTCTCTGTCTCAAAGACGTACAACATGACCAAGCAGGATGCCGAAGGTTTTCGCAAGGCATTTGGACGTGGTGACGAAGACGAAGCATCTGACAGCGATATTGTTCAGGGCGTAAATGTGCCTGGGGACGAGGAGTTTTACCTTAGTTCTGAAGGAGGCGAAGAAACGGCTGAGGACCACTCCGAAGTTGACGTGAAGGAAGCCTTAAGAAGCCCATTGGATTCATTGGCTATAAAGGTTTCCAATCGTAATATTGACGTTCTCGGCGTCGCAAGTGAAGTCGAACAAGAATTTACAAACAGACCTATGAATGAAGAAGACCATAGAGAGCGCCTACTGGCTACTCAAAAAGGTGTCCAAGAAAAACTACAATCTCTCTTGTCTATCGAGGACGCAGAGGCGCGCCAGGCATTTGCAGTAAGTAAGATGCAAAGTGCCATTCGAACTTACCAATTGGCCCTAGAACGAGCGGAAATTGAACTCGTAACCGAGTTGGCCATTCTTACTCCACAAAACTACGAAGATGTGTTGGCGCCGTGGGAACAATTGGTCATAACGTGTGAGCGAGTAGCAAAGAAATTAGCAACACTCTTAGATCAGATGCAGAATGACAGGGTTCAGTAAGAAAAATCATCGCGAAATTCGCGTATTTCAAATAGGTATCTTCAGTAAAGTGGATATAAGAAAATCAATTCCCCAGGGAGGCCGCCAATGATGATTATTACCCTTTGTGGTTCGACTCGTTTCAAGAGTGAGTTTGAGCAAATCACCCGGGAATTAACGATGTCTAATCATATCGTCCTTGCGCCTGGAGTGTTTGCACACGCGGATCAAATTAAATTGACAGAGACCCAAAAACGCCAACTTGAAGAATTGCACCTTCGGAAAATCGATATGTCCCAATGCATATATGTAATTGACGTAGATGGCTACATTGGAACGAGCACGCAGCGGGAAATTCATTATGCGCGTCGTAAGGGTAAACCGGTGTGGTACTGGACGGAACTGCATGCCGGTTTAACTGGATGGGGGAGTTAGGGCCGCTTATTGACCGCCACCCGGAGACTCCGACAAGCGATTTTTCGTCTCCGGGTGTGCCTCGTTACGGCCATAGTTTTCAATATGGTATAAGTTTCGAAGTTCTATACTGTGCTATCGAATCAGCGGTGCCTTACACCTATGATGACCAATCCCCGGTGCGACCTATTATCCTCATAAGAGTCCTTCCAGCAAACCTCTATTTATCCCTCTGTAATTAGCTGTAACAATGGTATGGGTGATGAATATGCTATTTACACCTATAAAACCTATGCTTTTGACGATGAGAGAAGAGATTTTCGATTCTCCCGAATACTGTTTCCAACCGAAAGTCGACGGAATTCGCATTCTAGCCCATAAACAAGGGGATAAAGTTGAACTTTACACGCGTCATGGGAATATATGGACAACCAAATTTCCTGAAGTTGTAGAAGCGGTAAGAACGCTCGACGAGGACACATGCATTCTCGACGGTGAGGCAGTCGTATTCCGCGGTGGACGTCAATCATTCGATGATGTTATGGTCCGTGCCAGGTTGACTAATCCGTACAAAATCAATGCAGGTGTGTTGACGCATCCAGTGACGTACGTTGTGTGGGATGTGCTGCAAACGGGTATTCAAGACCATACACGACTTCCGTTAAGGGCGCGTATGGAGATTCTTGACCAGACCGTTGGGCGGACAGCAACACTACTACCAACGTTGACAATTGTCGGAAACGGTACCGAACTGCACGAAAAGATGAAGGAGATGGACTGGGAGGGGACGTGTGCAAAGCATGTTGATTCCCCATACCGACTCAATGAGCGGCACCCAACCGACTGGGTCAAAATTAAGTTGTGGAAGACAATGGACACATGTATCTTAGCATGGCGCCAACAACCGCGTTTCGGTATTCTTGTCGGCGCGCGCTTTCAGTCGGGGTTAAAGGCGTTGGCATGGGTGGAGAATGGCTTCAGCGACGTAGAAAAACAGACATTCAAGCGCATTGCACGTGGTATCACGTTGCGTGAAGAAAAGAGCATCTATTGGATCGAGATGGGAATCGTGGCGCGTGTGAAATACCTTGAACGAACGGAGCGTCATACGCTGCGTTTAGCAACGTTTGAGCGCTTTATTTTCGATAAGAAACCTGAAGAGTGTATATGGGTCAGTTAGGCTGAAGTCAAGCAGACATCCAATACGTTCAATTTTGGGCATATTGATAAATCCTTTTAACGGCGCAGGGCATACCTGCGCTCTTTTGTGTTTTTTGTATAATTATGGAACGAATATAGAACGTTTTCTGAAATCTCGACAGTTACAATCGAGCTATGAATTCAAACTTATTGCTTGACGGCAATTTGTTTTGCTGGCCTTTTTCTGTTGTGTAGGGTTTTTCCTTCAGTGTTCTATCTTGGGGAATGAGACCCTAAAAAATAGACCACTGAGAACATCATTCAGTAGTCTAATAAGGGGTAAAGGATTATGGTGATAACTTAATCATAACGAACGGCGCTCAATCACGCTCGTGACATGGTGGAGCGGCTATATAGATATTACCAATAAAACCGAAATATGCTGAATCGATTCTGGATGGTACTAAATCGTATGAATATATTCGTGTATTTGCCGAAGAACTCCTTTTCTCGAGTTGTGATATACATGACAGCTCCAGTTCGGCGGATAGTGGGTGAGAGTTTCACGTGGGTGCAGTTGTTAGTGGAAGCCCCGACTACGTCTGGGAAAGAAGAACAATGCCCAACTTTCGACCGGCACAATCGTATGTATCTGCTTCGGGAGGACTAGATCCATGTCCAATACCAAGACTCTACCGGTAATCGATTTTTACTGCAAAAAGTGTGATGCATTTCAGGTGGTACGCACAATAGGTGTTGTCATCAATGGACCTGTATGTAAAATATGCAGACGGCCGATGAGGCGTGTTCAGATAGTGCAAACGACTCTTGGGCTATCGTTAAAATCAGACTCAAAAGGTGGTCGCACTCGTTGAGTGGTTATTCACGTGATTTAACCTTTGCCAAGGCACAGGAACTACTAAATCAGAGCATTTATCTTCAGTACGCAAGGTTTCGCCTATTTACACACACTGTGAAAGGACAAATAACAAGGGTTATCCCGCGAGGTTTTATTCTCAATACGGATGAAAGAGAAATATTCATCCCGTTCCAAAGTGTCCGATGGTACCATCCAATCAAATCTCAGGAGGACATATTGCAAGATAAACGTAGGATGGTCATGCGAAAACTTGAAGAAACCTCAGAGAAATTAAAAAGTCATGGCTATCAAGTATTGGGTATAGATGTGGAACGCGAGGTCGTTATCTACGATGACCACGGCTCAATTCACTTGGTACGTAGATATCCTAGTCAAGCGCTATGCACGATTCATTATTCCAACGGAGACTTAGACCCGAACGAAATTTATATTCAGGATATTTGGAGTAATACACACGAAAACGAAGGTTATGGGTCTCTTGCTATGAATCATTTAATATCTCTTGCACGTGCGAGAAAATATAAGAGAATATACGGGAAAATCGTACAAACGGATTGGGAACATGTTGAGCGATTAAAACACTTCTATGAGAAATTTGGTTTTGAGGTCGAACTTAATCTAGAAAAGAAAAAGGGCAAGATATCTCTTTTATTGACGGAATAGGTTGGAAAAAGGATTTCTTGTCATGGAATTAAAGAAACTGCATACAAATATCACCGGGATTCACAGACTTGTAAAACAAGGGTGATGCATAGGTGGCATTTGTAGATGTGTTAAACGAACGATCCACATGGACATGGGACAGTAGAGTCCAATATACTGTGTAAAAAGGGATGGCACCCCGGGGCATAAAATATGAGCCATCCGCCCCTCTTTGGTAGAATGTGAGATTGGAGAAAAC
>NZ_JAFMTW010000077.1 GCF_017329615.1 Alicyclobacillus suci
CGTGGTCTCGATACCAGCGTTTACGTCGTTCAGAATCTCCTGCGGTGTCTTCTTAGTCCAATTCGTAGACCCAGAAGCACCTTCAGCAGCAGCCGAAGCAGCGACATTCGGGTTATTGACAAGGCCCGTAGTGCCGAATTGCTCATATCCCATATAAACCAGTTGGTCAATGGACTTATTCCAATTCAGTCGGATGCCCTTGTCCAAGATATCGTTTAGGGACCGTCCGATGCCCTCCAACTTCTTTTGATCCACAAACGGAACCTTAAGGATGTTGGAGAAGGTGAAGACCTGCCATACTTGCTTGGCGAGGTTTGCTTGGATGATCGGAATGTCATTGGTCTGGCCGCCGACCACACCGTAATTCTCACCGCCTGTGGTCTGATAATCCACGCCATAATGCGTCGTGAATTCGACCCATCCGCCACCCGTGCGAACCGGGATATCGCGCGTCCAGGTAACACTCTGAAGTGGTTCCATCACGCGTGGATCGCGTTTCTCCAACTCGGCATTCAGGAATGCCAGGCCTGTACCAATTGCCGCCGCGTCCATCGTCATTGATGCGCCGCCGAGCCCCGGCACGGTATAACTCTTTTCGGGTAATTTGATTGCTTGTGCCATTCGTTCCATTACCTCCTATTAGGCCGTTGGGCGGCTCAAGATAGTGAGTTCTGCTGTGTTACTTGAATCAAGTGCACCTGTCTTCCATACAACGCCGGTTAACTCTACCGCCGTTGAACCAGTGCCAGCAGGAGTTGCCGTTGCGACGAAGTTACCAACCTCGCTGACTGCACCATCACCAGCAACGGTTACGATGTATACGGGCGCCCCAGCTTGTGGCGTGCCTTCCGTACAGGTAACAGTGCAAGAACCGCGCTGGAGCACATCACATGGATGACCCGGTGCGTAGGAACCAGTCGTATACGAGTTCAAATAGTTGGTGCCTTGGACGACTTCACGGACAGCAATGCCAGCAAAATCCGCAGCAGTACTCGATGCTCCGAATGCCGAGTATGTGTTGTCGCTGTTCAGCACAACCGGCGCGCCGAACTCAATCGGAGTAGTGTCAGTAGACCTCACAGGTCGGTTCTCGATGATGGCGTCTGCCAATCGGGAAACAGTACCTGGGTAACCGAGGTTCAGCGTTTTGCCGATGACGAAAAATCCACTGTTAGCCATGTATTCAGTCCTCCTTAAATGCGGTTTTTATAGTGAGGGTTGTTTGCCTTCATCCACTGCTTACCTAGTTCAGAGATGTCTGTGACCTTGTTGTCCTGAGCTTTCTTAGGCTTGGTCATTTTTTGATAGGTATTGGATGGTTTAGTTGGACGACCCTTAACCGCTTTGAGAGCAGCGTCGACCATCATCTTTTTCTCGGCAGGATCCTTCAACTTAGCAATGGCCTTTTTCATGTCCTTGAGATAGGCAACGGCCATGGCGCTATCGGCAGCCTTAAATCCGCTTTGTGGACGATCTTCAGGATCGGTTACTGGGCCTTCTTCATCCTGTGACTCGATGGTTTGTGACTCTTCGTCTTCGTCGACTGTAGTTTCTGGGTCTTCCATTTGCGCAATGGCATCGTCGAGTGCTTTCTCCGGGTCCTCATCTTCATTCTTTGGCGCCAAAGCCTTTTGCACCAACTCGGTTAAAGCGGACACCTGCTTTTTCAACTCTTCGAGGTCTGTCTGATCCTCAGCGTCGTCACCGGTTGGCTGATTATTCTTCTGTTCCTCTGTCGGGGTGTCGTCGCCGCCATGGAGTTCCTCTGCAACCACATCCATGGCATCCGCAATCTCTTCAGGATCGGCATCGTTCACGAAACTTTTCCATCCCGCACCCATTAGTACTCGTGAAGCGTGCAATGGCTTACGGAGTGCTTTTTTCAAACTCATTCCTGAATCCCTCACTTTCTGTTGTTCCCGTTCGTCGGGAGTGACGATCTTGCCATCTTTCAGCGCGTACCCATCGCCCAATGCGTGCACAATACGCCGCCCAATGATTGACCACTCTTCATTCGTATATTCACCTTTAGTGCGTTCGCCGGGGCGGTTATAGTAAACAACGGCAGCCTCTTTGTGCTCGCCGGTTAGTGGGTACTTAAAGTTGACGGGGTCTGCATACTTTTCGCGGTCACGTGGATAACCTTCAGGAGGCGAACGGTGGCCATCCTTTTTCACCGCGATTCCATACTTCTTGGATGCCTCTTCCGCTTCGTTGTTGGCATCTCGCGCAGGGCGTCTATCGTTGATTCTCACGCGGTCTCCAGCACGCCCTGCGTCCACAAGCGCAACGTGATTGCCACGGATATTCCGTTGCGTATAAGTGCCATCGTCGTTTGGCTCGTAGTCACATTCGTAACCAGCGCTGATCTCTCGTTTGCCGTTTACAATGCCATTGATGATCTGTTCATCGTTTGCGACAATGTCGGCCAACAATAGGTCATCGTCTTGGCCCTTACCACGCCGGATGTTTGTCGCATGTCCCTTCGCATATTGCGAAAAGTTCGATGGGTCGACACCTTCCGGAGGATGGTCGTTCGTGAGCGGTTTACCTTCAAACGAGGCCATCGCTTTGTCATCGAATACCTCATCTTCAGGGCGATAAACCTGGATCACACCGTCGCCGTCCAAACCAAGTTCCTGCGGCAAATACTCATACCAACCTGTCCGCGCAATAGGGACGTTGTGACACACGAGGAATCCCTCTCGGGTACGCGTGATATTGGGTGAGATTCGCGAACCAAAGTATGCCTTCATGTATTTTTCTCACCCCCTCTCAAGGCATAAAAAATAGCCCCGTAGGGCTTCATGGGGCGTCCCTCATATCATCAGGGCTAGTTACAATCGTGGGGTTGCGTCTGCGCCGCCTGTCAATGGCATCACCCCCTAAACAACCTGGGCTTGAGTTTTTGGCAACAGTCGCTCGAATTGCTTTCGAGACAACTCCTCAATGGAACCATGGAGATACACCTTTGCCGGCCACTCAATGAAATCCAAGTCAATCAGCGGTTCAGCGTAGCACCGACAGTTCCAGATGCATCCCGCATGATATGTACCAACAGACGCTTCTTTATGGAGTTCTTCGGGGCTAGGAGGGGCATCCCAAGGAATAAGCACCTTGTTCATGATCTTGTGGCTGTCACGAACCCTGTCGTCCATGCTTGTTCGCCACCGATACCACTGAATACCCATCATCTCGCTTCGTGACTGCGTCAGTGCCGTG
This sequence comes from Alicyclobacillus suci, assembly GCF_017329615.1. Lineage (GTDB taxonomy): Bacteria > Bacillota > Bacilli > Alicyclobacillales > Alicyclobacillaceae > Alicyclobacillus > Alicyclobacillus suci. The sequence goes on from NZ_JAFMTW010000077.1 coordinate 3,223, forward strand.
GCCGTCTTCGCGGTCTCTGTACGAGCGATGAGGTTCGCTTTGACGTCTGTCATGTGCGGGAACAATTGCTGTAGGTTCTTGGCGATGTCTGTATGCCTGAGGCCTTGCATCGACTGAGACATGATATGCTCTGTCATCTGCCGAGCTATATCTGCTGGCACATCCTTGATATACTGCGCATTACGCTGGATTTGAGCGGCCAGGACGCCGCCGAGCGGGCCATTCATCTCTTCCATCAACGCTTGGTATATCAGCGCGCCTTTGCTATTCACCTTAGCCGCTTGGCGCCATGTTCGTCCGGCATCCGTGAATAGGTGGGTGACCATCTTCATGGCTGTGGCCTCAGCATATTGTTGGAACCAAGGATCGTTGGTGGCGTTGTAGAGACGGTTAATGATCTCGTTTGGATCGTCTAAACCAGTCAGTAAACTTGAAAGTTTTCGCATCGCCTGTCGGATTGCGTTGCGGTATTCCTGTTCGATTCGTCTCTTGGGTTCCCATAGGATTGATCGACGAGAAGGCATCTGGCGGTATCACCTCGCCTTGTGATGTAGAATCATCGGCATTCTCAATATCCTCATCTGTGATGTTGGTGAACATGCCCGTTGACTCGGACATCTGTTGGAGTTCTTTCATGCCGGACTTCTGAGATATCAGGCCTGCGTTGTACAAAGCGATGATTGCGTTCGTCTTCTTTTCGACCAAATCCGCTACCTCTTGGTCATCGGGTTGGTTGATGGGCTCGAAGTCGTAATCGAGGTCGTCAGGCACGTGCCCCAACTCGCTCATACATATAACCGGCAGTATCTTGTCGAGCACCGGCGCGAGAACGGCCTCCTGCGCCTGCATGACGGTCTCATAGTAGTTCTGCATGTCGCTCTCGCCAGTCGCGTTCATACCGGCAGGAGAGCGCCCGAACAGCTTTGTAACAGGTATCTTCGTGGCGCCTGACAAATCCATCATGAAACTTTGATAGATGTCGTTGATTCCGGCGAAACTATACTGAAACTGCTGGAACTCATCTTTATCGCCGAGGATCTGCATACTCGCATTGCTCATTAGCCAGTTCTGCGACTCATAAACGTTATACAAGTCGTTCTGAGCACTTGTATCCATGAGCGACATCACGGCATCAATCCCATTCACTTTCATGAAACGGAGATTCGCCATGAATGTAAGCTGCAGGATGTTTGATGAGACGTTATCGCGCTTTTTCAGTTCATCAAAAACAATCTCAACTTCAGATGCGCCCCAGTAAACCTCAGCCATTTTCTCCCAATAGGGAAGTTCGCGACCAACGAAGCGGATCACGCGCGTATAGTGCACTCTCTGCGTACTGCCGTCGTCAAATGTAACTTCATAGTACTTCGGCAGACCGAATTCGACGCTGTTCAGGTCATCTACTAGTTCCTCTGATGGATAACACCCTGTCCATCGGTCGATAACGAACAGATTCTTGAACGTCCCTGGCATGACGTCATCGAGATTCAGCGGTTCTTCGAGCATGTCTTCATGACCTTCGATAAGCATGACGCCAAGCGCGCCACCGTATAATCGGCCCCATTTAAGCCCATGCAAGATATGCTGTTTGAACCGTCGTTTTGTCCAAACGCGATTAATCTTGTCGATGTCCTCCGGCGGTAACTCACTTCGAATCTTGATCCAGTTACGCGTCATATCCTCGGGGATTGTATCGACAACATTGCGGATGACCCAATGGTTACGATAGAGGCTATTCAGAAGCTGGTAGTTGTTTGTCAGGCGGGTGAGTGGATACTCGGTACCTTCCGATATGTTCGGTGTCCCATATCCCTGACGCGCCATCGGGTTACTGAAAGAGTCACGCGTCACCATCCGGCGTAATATTTCAAGCGTTGCAGGATCGTTTGTTAGTCCTTCTGGTGTCGTATAACCCTTTGGTGGAGGGCTCGTCCGTTTGCGCTGCCTACGTGCCTTTGACAAAGCCAAACCTCCTTTCTATGCGGCATGTAATCGACGCGGCGGAATAATCGTCTTAACTAGATAGCGGCATGCATCCATCGCATGGTCAGACTGTTTTACAGGCTTCTCTTCACCGCGTTTGACAGCCTTGTCATCCCAAACATATGCAGCGCGCTCCATCAAGAAGTTAGGGCAGTTCTTACGATGCACACGCAGCTTGCGTAGGTAAATCATTGTGGACATGGCGCGGATGCCCTCTATGACGTCGTTGTCGGCGTCCTTGGTATGTAATCCGCGTTTGCGTAAAGTAGTCTTAAAACTCGCTGCAGATGGGTCGATAATGACGTATCGAGGTTTGGGGCCATCAGCAATGAACTTCTCAAGGTCATCCGCGTACTCGCTGTCCTCTTTCTGACGTCCTCGCGCGCGCCCGTCGTAGTAATACTCATTCATGATCCAGAGCGTATCTCCGTCGTCGTAGCAGTCGAGGAATACCATCGGGTTCTGCGTCCCGTAATCGATGGTGATATATCGTTTTCCAATGACCTTGAGTGCTGGATGGATATCATCGTCATCGAATGTGTTCAGTTCGTCGTCCCACATGTCATAGATGGCGCCTTCCGCAACTACCCAAAGACCTAGGATGTAGCGTTGATAGAACACCCCTGTGTAGAGGCTCTTGAACCGCGCTTTGGTTCTTTCGGTGAGACTCAGGTTGTCGTCCATCGTGAAGTGAAGGTGCAACGCGTTCTTTTCCTTCAGCTTCTCGAGCCACCCGACCTTGAACCAATGAAACGGCCCTGCCGGGTTACAGTTAAACCAGAACTTCGCGCCGTCAACCGAACACCGCGCTGTGGCCTGATTAACGAATGACTCAGGCATCAGCGCAACCTCGTCGAAAAACATGCCAGCCAGCGTGATACCTTGGATGAGGTCTTGGCTTCGCTCGTCGCGGCCGCCGAACAGGTAAAACTCGTTCAAGCGGCCATTACGCCCGATGGTGATGCTGTTGCTTGTCAGGTGTTCATCGACCATGTACCCGCGAGACTTGAGCATACGCTTGAGTGGGATAATCACGTTCCGGCGCAATGCGGATATTGTCTTCCCAGCCATACCGAGGTTTTGACCATCAAACGTCTCCATGGCCCACATCACGTATGACAGAGACATTGCTACCGTCTTGCCTGCACGAACAGAACCATCACATATGATGGCATCCATATCGTGGTATGGGCTCTCGCGCATCCACCAAGTGAGGACTTGCTTCTGCTTGCGACTGAACGGCTGGAATTTGAATGCAGCAGGCTTAACTTTCTTCGGCGCCGTCGCTGTCACCATCATTCCACACCTCACTTGCTTCTGCGTGCAATGCGTCCATAAATCCGTCATCTTCTTGTTCTTCGCCGCCCGGGTTCTTCACGCGCTCAATTTCTATGTTCTTGAGTTCGATGTCCTTCTGCATCTGTTGCAATCTCAGACGCCGCAAATCAGACTCATCGGCAAGTTCAAGAAACGTCTTAATACTTGACCGTAACTCCGACATCGCACGCGCTTGCGCAGACAAGAAGTTCGCTTGTTTT
>NZ_JAFMTW010000078.1 GCF_017329615.1 Alicyclobacillus suci
TTTCGCCTGTTCCGCTCAAAATCCATACACTTTATTTCGACAATTGGCACGCGAAATCCTTGCTACGATTAGGTTTATGGTTCATTCAGCAGACCCTAAGTAGAAAAGGGATTCTCCATCCCCATGACACAAATTCTGCATTCGGGAGCATTTTACAAAGACTATAAACACCGGAAGAAAGCATTAACCCAAGGGACACCCCGAGATAAGGGAGCGATGACATGAATCCTCTATGCTTTGTTGGAGAATTTTCTGCCATTAGGATCACCGCGCCTGCATACTCTGAACCAGATCCTATCCCCTGTAAAATTCTTAAAAGAACCAATAGCAAAGGTGCCCAATAACCGATGGAGTTATACGTTGGAACCACACCAATTAGGGTAGTCGATGATCCCATGATGATGATAGTGAGCATCAATACTTTCTTACGCCCAACCTTGTCTCCCAATGTGCCAAAAATAATACCACCAATTGGGCGAGCAAGAAAGCCAATAGCAAAGGTGGCCAATGAGAGAAGAGTACCAATGACACCACTCAACTTAGGGAAAAACAAAGTACCAAAAACCAGAGCCGACGCGGTACCATATATGGTATAATCATACCATTCCAAAACGCTACCTATCATGCTAGCCGCAATAGTTTTCAATAAGCCTTTGTCCATCGAGCCCTCGCTCCTTATGATAACGCTTTCAAATTTGACGGGTTAATAGCTCCGGGGCTAACCAACTCCACAAAATCACCCCGGAGCTCGACCTTCTACCTACTTTTGTAACAATGAATTCTGATTATTAGTCACCATTTGGGACACTGAGTACTTCTTAATAAACTTTTCATCATACACCCATCCGTATCCAGGTTCTTCACCAACTTTAACCATCCCATCCTTAATTTCCGGTCGATTCTCAAGAATATTCCACCAAATTGGATCGCGCTCGGGAACAAATGTATCTACAAATGAACCATGAGGAATAGAAGCAAGGAGGTGGATAGAAATCTGTGCTTCTTCATGATGAGCCATCCGAACGCCATAGGAAGACGCGATTGCTGCTACCCTCCGCCACTCAGTAGGCCCACCGGACCAAGAGGCATCAAAATTGCAAAAGTCGATAGACCCTTCCTGCATCAATTCACGACAGCCACTAGCCGACATTTCACTCTGGCCTGCACACACTCGGGCCCCAGACTTATATCGAACGTCTTTCATAAATTTACGATCATTGTCCCATCTACACGGCTCTTCAAAGTAAAACAGATTGTAATCTCGGACCAAATTGGCAAACTTAACAGCTTCATCGACAGTCCACCCTTGATTTGCATCCGCGATTAATACAAAATCATCGCCCACAACTTTTCTTGCTCTGATAAAGCGTTTTGCATCCTCTTCCGGGCTGAGGCCACCCACTTTGAACTTCATTCCTCTATACCCCATATCGTGCACCCGCGTTAACTCTTCCTCTATACTTACACCCGTTCCATAGTATCCACCTGTACAAATAATGGGAAGCGTATCCTTGTACCCTCCCCATACTCGCCAAAGTGGCTGCTCAGTGGCTTTCCCAAAGATGTCCCATAGCGCTTCATCAATACATGCCATAGCAACCAACCCAAGACGTCGGTCCCGCAAAATATTGAACGTAGCAGGACGTGCCAGCTCCCAAATACGTTCAATAGCTAGTGCATCTTGACCAATCATTCTGGGCGCAATTTCCTCATGAATAATACGCTGAATTTGTCCATTCCCATCATCTTCATCTCCAGTATAAATTTCACCTACAATCCCCTGATCTGTAAAAATACGAGTTAAAATGGTAGATCTATGAGTCATATGGTAATGACTTCCTTTGTAATCTGTTTCCAATGGAACCCGAACAATATCTGTCTCAATTCGTTCAATCCTAAGTTTCGGTTGATTTTTGGTATCGATTCCATTCATAAATACGCTCACTCCCTGTTATTTTTGCAAATCATATAAACATAACAGCTTGATTGATGGAAACGTTTCCGTGAATAAGGTTAAATTATCCACAATCTCTTGTCAATCAATATTCATAAATTTTTGTTTATTTTGTGTATAACAAAAAAAGCAGTCGTTAGAAGTCGACTGCAACATGTATATTTTACGTTGTATGAGCTCCTGTCAGGTTCGCAGTCCAAGCTCAACCACTAAACAAAGGCAGTCAGCGTCCGCCGACTGCCTTTGTTTGTCATGCACCCTTTCCCATATACGCCAAAATCGGTTCGTATCAAACCGCCATCGCGCAATACAGACGTTTTAGTGTTTCACGACGTACACATTTTGAAGCGGATCCATCAGTACTGGGCTCATCGAGAATCCCTTGACGTATGGTTGGACAACCGCATAGCGAATTGGCGTAAACAATGGAACCCAAGGTGCATCTGCGAGGATTTGATTTTGAATTTTGTCGTATAAATCGAGACGAGCCTGACCTTGTGGCATCACAGCTGCCTGTGCCAATTCTTGATTGACAGTCTGATTGTTATAATTGCTCCAATTGTTTAAAGGAATTTCATTGCCGTTTAGCAAGGTATTTAGAAAATCGCTGGGGTCAGGGAAGTCCTGGAACCATGCCGTGTACACCATCGGATACTTCATTGACTCGGCGTCAGCCTCATACGAAGCACTGGCGATTGGATGAATAGACACTTTGATTCCAATTTTCTGAAGATCTTCTTGAATCGACTGTACGAGGCTCCGAGTTGTCTGGTCACTCGGACACATCAGAGAGGTACTGAACCCATTCGGGTACCCTGCCTCTTTCAGTAACTGTTTGGCTTTCGTAGGGTTGTACTGGTAGTCTACATCGCTTGGCAGTTTCGTCTCATAACCTGGCATGGCTGGTGGCAGAATTTGATTAGCCGCTGCCGCGCGACCATTCTGCAAACTGACCAGACGCTGTTTGTCAATCGCCATGTTGATGGCCTGGCGGACCAACTTATTTTGAATAGGCCCAGTCGGTTTGGAATTGAGCGCTAAATAATAGGTGGCCACCAACTTTTCGCTTTGAAAATCATTCTTAAACTTCGGATTATTCTTCATGCTGATGAACGCTTGTGAAGCGATATCCTGATTCCATCCTAAGAAGGACTCCTGCCCTTGCTGAAATTTCAGTGCGCTCAACTGTTCGTTCTTATTGATGGAAATGCCCACCTCTTGAACTTTCGGTTCACCCTTCTTAAAGTAATTTGGGTTCTTCGTCATCACCATCTCGTTCCCCATCTTATAGGACTTCATCTCAAAAGCCCCTGTGCCCATTGGATGATGGTCAAACTGGGTGTTGCCGATTTTATCGATATAACTCTGGTCCACTGCCGAGAAGAACGGCATCGCCAGAACCTCCAGAAAATACGCTTGCGGCTTGGTCAGCGTGATTTCCAAAGTGTATGGGTCAGGCGCGGATAACCCAGAAATTGACTTGGCTTGTCCCTTAAAGTATGCAGTTGAACCTTGCAATATGGGATCGATAAAGCCTTCACCAGGAGAAGCGACCTTTGGATTTAACACCCGTTGAAACTCGTCGATAAAACTTTGAGCCGTCACGGGGTCACCGTTCCAAAACGTCACACCTTTACGGATGTGGAACGTATACTTCAGCCCATCCTTCGACACCGTCCAAGACGAAGCCAAATCTGGTACTATCTTCGTGGAGTTCGTCGCGTACGTCACAAGTTGATCATAAAACTGATACACAGCTTCGTCAGAACCATAGTCGTAGGCCAGCGCAGGATCTAGATGCGCAAAATCATCCGCCTCGTCAATTTGAATCGTCGCGTTCTTGTCAATCGATGCATCGGAGGCACTCGATGCATTCGTCGCACCAGTAGAACTTTGCTTCGGCGCAGCCGTCCCACAGCCCGAGATGATACTCGCAATGACGCCCATTCCTACAACTACAGCCATGGCGGACTTTTTCTCTTTCCGCATTTCCATCATCGTCAACCCCCGTCGGCAATTTACTATTTGGTTCATATAGTTTCGATAACTATATCAACTTTCCTGAAGTATATCACTACTCTATTCTTTCCACTCGCAAAATTCGATATATTTCGCGCAAAACTGCACATAAGGCCTAGCTAAAAGACACCAGTCACTAAACCGGCGTCTTTATGGGAAAACCTAAGTGTCCTAATAAGACACAGGCATGTCTTACATCGGTCAATCCCGACAAAATCTGCAAATAGTGTAAGTATCGTACTTTATCTGCTCTGCCGACGGCGAAGGTGCTTATCGGCAATCGCCGGCGGTGTATCGTTGTAGTTGTCTGCTGGATTGAGATCGGTACCGGGCGGAACGATTTCGTCTATGCAATCGAGAATTTCCTCGTTCAATGTGATGTCTACTCCGGCCAAGAGACCGTCGAGTTGTTCCTGCGAGCGAGGTCCCACAATCACAGAAGAGACGCCCGGGTGCGCCAGAACGAACGCCAGCGCGAGGTGCGGCAACAAAATACCCGTTTCATTGGCGAGGGCATTCAGCTTCGAAAGCGCCTCCACTTTAGCCTGATTCGCAGGCAACGCCGTGTCGTACATCGAAGGCCGTCCCTTCACCCGATGACTATCCATCTGGTTGGCCCGCCCCGATAGCCAGCCGCCATTCAGTGGGCTATACGTGAGAACCCCTATGTGATAGCGCTGTGCTGTCGGCAACACGGCGGCTTCCGCTCTTCTCGTGAAAATCGAATAAATCGGCTACTCCGAAACAAACCGATGATAGCCGCCTCGCTGCGCAGCCCATTGCGCTTCGACGATGCGCTCAGCAGGAAATGTCGATGAACCAATCGCTCTCACTTTTCCGTCGCAAATCAAATCCGATAAGGCCGACAGTGTCTCACTGATGTCAGTGTGATAGTCTGGACGGTGTATCTGATAAAGATCGATATAATCGGTGCGAAGTCGGCGCAAACTATCTTCAACCGCGTGTTTAATCCAACGTGCAGACCCGCCCTGTTGATTGCTGTCCGCCCCCATAGGCAGCCCGAACTTGGTTGCAAGAATTACCTCGTGCCGACGGCCCGCCAATGCCTTGCCGACGATTTCCTCCGATTCGCCATTCGAATAGACGTCCGCCGTGTCAATCATATTGATGCCAGCGTCGAGTGTTTTGTGAATGATACGGATAGAATCGTCGTAATCGCGGTTGCCCATTGCACCGAACATCATCGTCCCCAGCGTAAATTCGCTCACAAACATACCTGTGTTACCGAGAACTCTCTGTTTCATGCACTTAATTCTCCTTATCTATCACTTGATGTCGCTTCTACACGGTCGTAGAACAGGGCGCGCAGCATACAGACAGTTACGATATCCGCCTGAATCATCACCCCCTTACCAGCTCCTCATCCTAAAATAATCGTTCGTTCGTTTATTGAACGTTAGGGGAGCAGACGCTCACGCCTTGATGGCATCCCAGCTCATCCGAATGACCATATTTAAATTTTCGTCATTCGCTTTGGTTCCATCATAAAAGTGGGATCGGGCGAAACTCATTACAGGATAGTAGATAAACGACAACAACAATGAGTTATCAATGGGCTTTAACTGTTTCTCGCGTTTACCGCGCTCAATCAATTCATAAATAGGATGAAACATCTGTTTGGCTTCCTCCCCAAGGCCCAATCGCACAATCATAGGGGACGAGGAAAATTGCTCAAGAAACAAAAAATAATCCTTGTTACTGACAACGAAGTCCACTAGGTTGCGAATCATCTGCTCATGGGCATCGACGACTGGCATGGACAACGTGAGATTCGCACCCATACCACGACTCATCTTTTCCTTTACATTCAAGTAAAGTTTGCGAAACATATCCTCCTTGTTCTCGAAATACACGTAAATGGTCGACGATGAAACGTTAGCATGACGGGCAATTTTCGACATGGAGATATCCGCAAACCCAATTTCGTTCAAGAGTTGTAAGGTAGCTGTAAAAATCGCTTCTCGCTTATTTTCGTCTTTCTGTCTCATGCAGTTAAAATAAACGATCGTTCGTTCTGTGTCAATTAAGGTATTCCCTAACGCGATTCGGACAGAACACCCCCACCTACGTGTTATCATGAATACAAAGACATTTCCGACGATATTGCACAGAAACTGGCTGACAATCAAACACGCTTTAGTCGCGATTGTCCATCGGACGCTTTGGGAGGAATGACGATGCATATTGTAGTTCTCGGCGCAGGTGCCGTCGGCGGATACTTTGGTGGCAGGCTCGCAGCCGCAGGCACAAAGGTGACTTTTCTAGTTCGCGAACGCCGATACCAGCAACTGAAAGCGACAGGTCTCCATGTCCAGAGCAGCCACGGGGATTTCCACATTGCCCCGACACTAGCCGTATCCCCTGACGACATAGACCATCCCGACGTCCTGATATTGGCCGTTAAAAACTATAATTTGAGCGTTTTGCAGATTTATAAGGCCTTGTAGGACAAGGGGTGTGAAGACATGAAAAAGGACTTCACCCCAACCTTCGAGAAGATTTCAAGTGACCAA
>NZ_JAFMTW010000079.1 GCF_017329615.1 Alicyclobacillus suci
TTAACATGAACGGAAATTCGTTTCGCATGAAAGAGACGAAGGAGTGGCTTGAAAAGCAAAACCTTGCATGATGCCCAGTTTTAGGTGGGGGATTTTTCGCTTGACAAATACAACCTGGAAATTTCGGAAATCGAATAGTCCCCATTTTCGTAGAGAAACTTGATATACTGCTGCTGTGGCACTTTCAACATCCTCTCTCATCTCCCCAGGATTCTTAACCAAATCCTAGGGTAGAGTTGGAAAAGTGGTGTTGCAAGTGCCTATTCACTATCCGCAGGCACCGCACTGAGTCTGCATTTTTACGTTGCGGTGTTCTGCACTTTTATTATGCGCTATACTAGTGGGCCCATATGAAACTAGACCCCCCTTGATTTATCAAGGGGGGTCTAGTATGCCTTTCTTCTGCCCTAATATATGACGGACTGTCTTCGAATCATCGCCCGCATTCTAACAACCACGGTAGGGTGAAGATCATGGAATTCAAACTGTGACCGACATAGCTGATTATTTTAGTGACGAAATATATATTGTCACAGTTTGTGACAAAAAAGGACAGGCCCTGTAAATCTAGGTGACTACAGGGCCTGTCCTTGATTCGTTTCTATAGTCGTTAAGCAGTAGTTAAGCGTGTGATGGTTCAATGGAAAATTCCGAGACCTGTCGACTCGTCTGCTTTTGATGTAGGGGTGAGAAACGGATAAATGAGACGAGTTAAGTGATGACGGACCCGCGAATGGGACTCTCAGACAGTGCGAAAAGAATGCTAAGCACTAGTGTGGTGTAACGATTTTTTCTGGTAAGAGTCCGCCAACATCTATAGACTGGCCCAATACGTCTGAGCAGGAACGAACGACATTAAAACTCGTCACGGATTTTCGGTTAAGATGCGGTTGGCGCCTCGTTTTAATTTGTAGAGAGTACGAGGTTGATAATTGCTTTTACGAACTGGTCGTCGACCGGTTCGCGTGAAAACCAGCGGCGATAGAAGAGCGGGCCCAGCAGTGCTGCGACAAGCGTTGACACGTTACCGTTTGCTGACAGTTCGCCCCTGTCTACTGCCCGTTCCAGGACTTCTCGCAGAGGGGCGGCGTGTCCCCGCTGAATCCGACTGTGGATTTCCGCGAACTCCGGATTGCGCTCGGCCGTGTCGACGATGGACGGCAGCACGAATGACCAATTCGCAGTTCGTAATAGATGGGCAATTTCCAACAAGATAGCCGAGACGTCACCCTCAAGCGAGCCGGTGTCGGGCGTTTCCTGCTTCGCAATCATCTGCGAGCAGGCGTCCATCACCAGTGCCTCCCGTGTTGGCCAATGGCGGTAGATGGTTGTCTTCGCGACCCCAGAACGGCGCGCCACCTCGTCGACGGTAAAGCCAGCCACACCGCTTTCACTAAGCAGCTTGAACGCAGTAACCAAGACGGTATGTCGTGATCGCTCGACGCGTTTATCCACCTTTGCGTGCGGCACAGGTTCAGATGCCTTTGACGTAGTCACCATCGTCCCTCCAACAAAAAGGTACTTAAACTTGGGTTCGTTGTCTCCAAATGAATGATCCTTCACATCATATCACAGGTGCATCCCTGACGCCGAATTTGTGTTATAATTCAAAAATGATACGATACAGTATCGTATTAAAAATGAAACTTCGTTATCGAAAGGACGATGTCTTGTGAAATTCGCTTCTGTACGCATGATTACCGACGACTTGGATCGATTAGTTGAGTTCTATGAGAAAGTCACGGGTGTTTCAGCGACGCGCCCCGCGCCCGTCTTCGCTGAGCTATGCCTCTCATCGTTTACCCTGGCGATTGGCCACTCTCAGACGGTGCAACTGTTCGGCGGCAACGCTGCACGTGCGGCCGACAATCACTCTGTCATCATCGAGTTCTGCGTCGACAATGTCGATGCAGAGTATATGCGCTTAAAACCGCTGGTCGACGATTGGGTACAGGAACCGACTACGATGCCGTGGGGGAACCGCTCTGCAATATTGCGCGATCCCGATGGAAACCTCGTCAATCTGTTTGCGCCGGTGACCGAGGAAGCGATTGAGCGATTCCGCGGCAGGCTTTGACGGACAGCCCTTCTGCGCTAGGCGTAACGATGTAGCACTGTCCAAGATGGTAACTAAATGTCAGAGGGATGCTGCGGACAGTCGTTGTGCGGACATGGTCCTTTGATGAATATCATAGATAGCAGGCTTCTCGACATGTGAGGCCTGCTATTTTTATGGGAATCTAGTGCGTACGTGCGCTTCTATTCAATAAATGAATGCAAGTGCATACTTGCATGTTCGTGTCCCTCACTTTAAAATCAAGGTGTCGATGATCTCTCCGAAGTCCGGCCGTAAGTTTAAAGTTGACGGTTTAGGCCATATGAGGTGCTTTTGATTGAGCAAATTGAACACGCGTGAGCGGATTATGGAAGCGGCGTTATCCATGTTCTCGGAAAGAGGGTACGAAGGAAGCTCGACGAGAGATATTGCCGAGAGGGCTGGCGTAAACGAAATTACCTTATTTCGTCACTTCGGGAACAAAGAGAATTTATTTCGTGAGGTTCTTTCCCGACAGGGAGCCACATCGTTGTTAACAGAGGAATTAGATGAACGATTGAGTGGGTGTTTGCGTGAAGATTTGACCTTTCTCGCTCAGCGTTATTTGGAAGTTCAGTACAAAAACATAGATTACATTCGCATTGGAGTGATGGAAGCTCCAAGAAACCCAGCGTTCGCGAATGTAATCCATGTGATTCCTGAACGTCTAGAAGCACACTTAGCGGAATATATGGCGAAGCTGGCAGCGCAGCATGTGATTCGAAATAGAAATTTCAAACTGTTGGCTCGCATGTTTTATGGTCAATTATTTCATCACGTTTTGATGATGTGTAGCTTTGGCGATGATGTCATATCCTTGCAAAATGAGTCCTCGGAGATGGTTGATACGTTAGTTTCTATGTTTGTTCAAACGCTCACTATCGACGATGAAAAGGGGATGAGGTCATGCACAGTTTAAGAACACTGTTTCTCAATAGAATAGGCGTCCCGGAGAACGAGAATGTCACTTTTGAAAACCTGGATATAATTCTTGAAAAGACTGCTAGAACCATCCCATTTGAAAATTTGTGCATTATGGAGAATCGGACAACCGATATTACACCAGGCAATTTAATAGACAAAATACTGAAGCGTAACGAGGGAGGGCTGTGTTACGAGCTAAATGCGATTTTCTACCTGTTCTTAATTGAAAATGGATTCAATGCGAACCTCGTTCGAGGCATTATATTTGATCCTACCACTCAACAGTGGAGTCAAACGGGAAGAACGCATGTAACTATCATCATCATGCACCATCATCAACAATATGTGATCGATACTGGATTTGGAGGGAATTTACCTTTGAAGCCGGTGCCATTAAACGGGGATATCGTCAAATCAGGCAACGGGGAATTTCGAATCGAAAAGGTGAACAGTGAGTACGGTAATTACTTTTTGTATATGAAATTAAAGCATAAGGATGATGAATGGAAGCTTGGTTATGCTTTTGATTCCACAAAAGTCGTTGCGAATTTTGCCGAACTGAACGAGGTACAAAAAGTCATCTTAGAGCATCCAGAATCTGCTTTTAATAAAAGACCATTAGTTACGAAACTAACAGAGCGAGGCCCCATGATTTTAACGGATACATCGTTTACCGAGAGAATTGACGGGAACGTGCAGAAAACAGAAATCGACAGCACGATGTTTCGAAGGTTGATGAGAGATAGATTTGGCATGGAAAGTGGTTGAATTGACCGCGTCGTCGTCAGTCACATTAAAGTTCAATGTGAGACCATAAAAACGTGAGACCATAAAAACGCCACGCGCTTTCCACTTCTTTTTCACATTCATTTGTGATAATGCTTTTGTGGCATGTGTATGCCACTGAAAGACATCTTCCCTTTGGACAGCCCAAGATTTTGGACTGTCCCTTTTTTATCGGTGGTGGGAGACTCAATGCACCGTTTCGTGTGAACTTTCAATCATATTTCAACGTTGGCGCGTTACACTGTCTATTGTTAAGACGACGCCATGATGGTTTTCGTCGCATTACCCCCTATTTGGCCTCTGCAGAGATGCGGGGGCATTTTTTTGTACGCAGGTGTAGTGTTCAGTTGACAAAATGAGCTTCGCAAAATAAACTTAGAATATCCAGCGGGGAAATCGGAATAAAATTGGGTAGCCGACTTTACACGAAGAGGCGACGGGACTTGTTTCCGTCGCCTTTTGTCTTTGGGCGCGGTGAATGTTGCAGGAAACGAGGTGAGCGTGAGTTGGAGATTGCGGATGGCTTCGAGAGGGTAGTTTTGTCCAAGGACCATTTGCCTGAAATGGTTGTGCAAATGGAGAAAATTAAATCCCAAATTCAACAGAATGAGATAAAGGTGTTGAATGTCACGCGCAGTTCAAGAAACGAGCTAGTGATTGTATTTAAAAGGAGACACCAACAGTAGCCTTGAATTTGCGGAGCATTGCGATTGCAACTCGGGATGTATCGGCTGCTGCGGAAACGTGGGCGACTTTATTGGGCCGACGTCCGACCGAGTGTCGGATTCAGGCAGACATTTTTGCCCCTACTGTGTGCGAATTCCACTTGATGATAATACATACATTTTGCGGCACGGTGCACCGCATGATGTAGTGACCGAACTGAAATGGACGGAAGCCACACAAAATTAGAATGGTGGAATATTGATGAAACCGGTTTATTTAGTTAAACCATCGATGGCGTATCGCGATGCATACTTGGCCTTCTATGAGGAGTGGAGTCGCAGCGGAGAGCCGATGATCTCATGGGTGATTACCAAGGATCCGTCAGATTTTGAGGGCATGGTTCAATATCATGGAGGAATTCAGGATACGAGCTTTGTTGAAGAGAATGGTAATGTGGTACTTCGGTTTTGGATATCCTTGTAACGATTGACCGCTCGTGTATTGCTTCAGAATGCCCTCACTGAGAATTTTTTCTGCACTTCAGTCAACTCTCCATTAGGGGGACTCAAAAGATTATCTGTTGAGATGATCAATGAGTCCCTTAGGTTACGTTTGCTTCAGTGTTGTCAGATGTTAGGCATAGCTCGTGAAAATCACTGTCTAATGATATGCCATGCCCATGTTTGCAGATTTTGATATTTGAATTATTTCGACAAACGAGTATTGAAAGCGGTTGATTAGCTTGGTATACTTCAATCACAGAATAATAAACTAAGTTTATTATAAAAAACCAAATGTATTATAGGTGAAGCGAATGAGCAAATATTGGGTACCGGCGATAGAAAGGGCTAGTCTCGTTCTCACGGAAATTATGGCGCATTCTTCGCAACTGCGTCTGATTGACTTAAGTAGACTAACCGGAATTAATAAAAGTTCGATGTTTTCTCTATTATCAACGATGGAAAACTTAGGATGGGTGAAAAAGGAGCAAGATGGAACTTATTCGTTAGGGCCATTTTTGGGTACGATGAGCGCCTCTTATTTTAAGCAATTTAATTTGATCGACGCTTTTCATTATGCCGCAAAACACACCGTAGAACGGATTGGTGAAACCATTCAACTCGGCGTACTTAATGGCAGTAACGTTTTGTATTTAGCAAAGCAGGAGAGTCCATCGCCAATTCGATTAGCGTCGAACCCAGGTGAGCAACTTCCTGCATACGCTACTTCGTTGGGAAAAGTACTTCTGTCAGATGTTGGGTGGGATCAGTTTCTGGCTTTGTATCCTGAGCAGCGCTTGGAACCGTTGACCCCATTTACTATTTCTAGCAGAGATGAACTTTGGAATCAAATTAAGGAGGTGAAGGCCGTTGGATATGCTTGTGACTGTCAGGAAACAGTAGAAGGATTCTTTTGTATTGGCGCACCTGTATACAACCATGAACGACGGATTATGGCTGCTGTTAGCGTCACGTTATTAGAAAGGAATTGGAAAGCCAAATTCGAAAGATCTTTACAAGCAATTCGGGAACTAGCACAAAGGTTGTCCCAATCCTATGGATATTCCGTGATAAGGGAGTGAACTATGTTGAGACTTGATGGGAAGGTTGCGCTGATTACTGGTGCAGGATCTGGAATAGGAAGAAGGACCGCTATATTGTTTGCGAACGAAGGGGCAACAGTCGTCGTTAATGATATTTCACAGGAGAATGGGGTGCAAACAGTTGATGAAATCCGCGCGTCTGGGGGACAAGCATACTACATCAAGGCTGACGTTACGCAGCAAGCAGAAGTAAAAACAATGGTGCAGCAAACTATCAATTTATTTGAGCGTTTTGCAGATTTATAAACTCCCGCAGGGCAAGGGTTCTGAGGGCATGAAAAAGGACTTCACCCCAACCTTCGAGAAAATTTCAAGTAACCCAA
>NZ_JAFMTW010000007.1 GCF_017329615.1 Alicyclobacillus suci
GGGGCTCTTTTTGTGTTGGGGTAGAATTTGTGTTTCATATGTCGCGAATCTGTTGGATGCCACAAATAAGGCAGAAAGGTGCGGTATGCCGCCAGGTCGTCTAAGCCGCCCCGGCGTTTCCACCCCGGCCGCTGGCGCCGCACCCGTCACATTTCTTTCACTTCGTAGGACATTGCAATTGCTACAGTGGAATCGTAAGGTAGGCTACAGGTACACATTGAACGTGATTGTTTGGCGCGCAGATAGAGAGGGAGTGGGCGTGTGAAGTTGGAGGGGAAGCGAATCGCTGTGGCGGCGGATCGGAGAAGTGATGAGATTACCGCGTTGGTGAAGAAGTTGGGTGGTGAGGCTGTGCTCCGGCCGTTGCAAGGGACGTCGTGCACAGATGAGGCGCTCGTCGTGCGGGAGCTGGAGGAACTGTTGGATACGGGTGCCGACTGGGTGATTTTCACCACTGGTGTGGGGGCGCAGAAGGTATGGGAGATTGCTCAGCGCTGCGGTTGCCTTGAGGCGTTGCGGGCGTTTTTGCAGACGGTGCGAGTGGCCGCGCGAGGGCGCAAGACCACAAAATTCCTGGTCGATCACGGCATTGAACCGGCCGCCCGCGACGACGATGGAACGACGTATGGCGTGTTGCGGGCCCTGGAACCGTTCGATGTGGCGGGAAAGCGAGTGGTGGTGCAACTGCATGGGGACCTGCCGAAGTCGTTGGACACGTGGTGTGTCGAACAGCGCGCGAATGTGAGCTTCATTCATGCTTATACGTATTTGCCGCCGGAAGCCGATGTATTACAGGCGCTGTTGATGGATATTGTCCATCGCCGGGTGGACGCCGTGACATTTACCAGTGCGCAACAGGTCCGCTTTCTATTCAATTACGCGGCGATAGAAAATCAGGTGGATGCAGTGGTGGCTGGCTTCGACGAAGTCGTCGCGACCGCCGTCGGCAAAGTGACTGCGGAGAGCCTCCGGGAGAGTGGCGTGCGGCGCATCGTCGCGCCGGAGGAGGAGCGTATGGGCGCGATGATTGTTGCATTGATGCGGTACTTTGAAAGGGAATCTTTAAAATAGAGATGTGTTGAAAAATCGGTGATAAATCCTCCTACGTCCGCTGCCAATGCCTAGGCGGGCGTTTGTCTGTGTGGAGACACTATAGAGTGACACATAGGAGGCCTTGGCCTCTGCGCCGAATGTCGTTGCACGTGCGGGGTGGGAATCGGGTATGCGGTGTGTGGGAGATATTGTAGTGGTGTCGACGGCCAGATTATAAGGAACACATACGGATACTATAGGCGTTCGGGGGGAATATGGATTGCAGGTGAAGCGTTGCAGATTACATAGATTACGGATGCCGCTGCGACAGCCGACACGCACGTCGTACGGGGTACATACGGGTAGAGATCTGATTATTGTCGAATTGGAGACGGTGGCGGGTGCACGCGGGGTGGCGGAGTGTGTGGCGATGCGAGAACCCACGTATACCGAGGAGACGGTGGAGACCGCCTGGCACGTGCTGCGGGACTTTTTGGTTGGCCGCCTGCGTGGTCAGGTGTTTCATTCGGTAGATCATCTCGACCGATTTGCGGATAGCCTACTGGCTATCCGCGGCAATGCGATGGCCCGCGCTGGTCTCGAAATGGCCGTTTGGGATGCGTTTGCGGCCGAGACGGAGACACCGTTGTACCAATTGCTCGGCGGTCAAGAACGGGACGTGCCCGTTGGTATCAGCTTAGGTATGGAGGACGCTGTCGACACGCTCGTCGAGCGGGCGCAGGCGGCAAATCGCGCTGGTTATCAGCGGATTAAATTGAAGGTCGCGCCCGGTGAGGATGTATTGCCACTTCGGGTGCTACGCGACGCACTGCCTGACTTGCCGTTGATGGCTGACGCAAATAGTGCCTATCAGGATGCCCCAGAATCCACTTTTGCCGAGTTAGACGAATTGTCGCTGATGATGATTGAGCAGCCGCTCTCACCTGACGATTTGGTCGACCACGCCCGGCTCCAGCACCGCATTCAGACCCCCATTTGCCTCGACGAAAGTATCCGATCCGCCGCAGATGTCCGTCGTGCTGCCGAAATTGGTGCATGTGGCGTCATTAACTTAAAACCCGGCCGCGTTGGCGGTTTTACGCAATCGCGCCGCGCGCACGACCAGGCGTGTGCGCACGGACTCGGGTTGTGGTGTGGCGGGATGTATGAGACGGGCATCGGACGCTTGCACAACATTGCGCTCTGTAGTTTGCCGGGGTTTCAATTACCGACGGATGTGGGGCCGAGTGATCAGTATTTTGTCGAGGATATCGTCGAGCCTCCTGTACGTTTCTGCCGTCCTGGTTTTTTGCGCGTGGAGGCGATGTGTGGTGTGGCTGAGCGCGTCGACTGGCGGAGTCTACAGCGGTATACGGTGCACTCGGAGCAGATTGACTTTTGAGGAAGCCAGAATTTACAACAGGAATTTTGCCGAATGACGTCGAAATTCATTAGGTGGATTAGAATTCGGCGTTTCTTGTTACTGGGCGAGTTCTCGTTCGACACCGAAACATTCGAGTAGAGGAGTTTGATTGCACAGTGATAGAAATGCAGGATGTCTGGAAGGAATACCCCAACGGCACCTCTGCGTTGAATGGAATTTCTGTTCACATTCAAAAGGGTGAGTTCGTATATGTCGTCGGTCCCAGTGGGGCCGGTAAGTCTACATTTATCAAATTGATGTATCGCGAGGTTCGCCCGACAAAGGGGCATATCTTCGTCAACGGATTTAACATTGAGCGTTTGAAGGACAGGAAGATTCCGTTGTTGCGGCGCAGTATCGGCGTCGTGTTTCAGGATTTTAAGTTGCTGCCGAAACTGACTGCGGCAGAAAACGTCGCATTTGCGTTGGAGGTCATCGGTTTGAGCCAGCGCCAAATTCGGCGCCGCGTGGAGGATGTGCTCACGCAGGTGGGGCTTGAAGACAAGATGAACATGCTGCCGTCGCAATTGTCGGGTGGGGAGCAGCAGCGGGTGGCGGTGGCGAGATCGCTTGCCAACAACCCTGCCGTGATTATCGCTGACGAACCCACTGGCAATCTTGACCCGGACACCTCTTGGGGGATTATGCGCTTGTTTCAGCGCATTAATGACCGGGGGACGACGATTGTGATGGCGACACACAACCGGGATATTGTGAACTCGCTGCGCCGCCGCGTGATTGCGATTGAACAGGGCATCATCGTTCGCGATGAGCAGAAGGGGCTATATGGATATGATGAGTAAAATCCTGCGTCACCTCCGTGAGGGGTTTCGGAATGTCTTGCGCAATGGGTGGATGACATTCGCCTCGGTCAGCGCCGTGACGGTGACCCTTGCAGTCCTAGGTCTGACGCTGATTTTGGCGATGAACGCACAACAAATGTCGAAATATGTGACTAACCAGGTTCAGGTACAGGCGTACATGCACCCGAATGCCTCGGAACAAGCAGGTGAGCAGTTGGCGCAGAAACTTCGTTCGATGCCGGATATCGCCTCGGTTCAGGTGATTAGCAAAGAGGCTGGCATGAACGAAATGAAGCAGGAATTTGGCCAGTATCAGGACATTTTGGAGCAGTATAAGTCGAGTCCACTGCCGGTGCAACTGGTGATTAAGGCCAAAGATCCGAGTAAGACGTTGCAGGTGGCCAACGAGGTTCGGCATATGCCGGATATCGATACCGTTCGAGACGGAAAATCGTATATCAAATCCTTGTTTCGGACGGTGAGCGTCTTGCGCACCATTGGTATAGTGTTTGTCATCGCATTGTTGGTGACATCTATGTTTCTCATTTCCAACACGATTCGCATGACCATTTTTTCGAGGCGCCGAGAAATTGAGATTATGAAACTGGTCGGCGCTGCAAACTGGTTCATCCGTTGGCCGTTTATCGTGGAGGGCATGCTCATTGGGGTATTTGGTGCGGTGGTTCCGCTTGTGATTTTAGGGTACGGCTACCATGTGGTGTATGACCGAATCCACGATATTCCGCTGATCCTTTCCATCAATCTAGTTTCGAGTGGTGCCTTGATTGCGAAACTCGCAGTGGTGTTGCTTGGCATTGGCATCCTGCTTGGTGTCTGGGGCGGCGTCATGTCCGTAAGGAAATTCCTACGTGTTTAATTCGTTTCACGGTGCCGAGCTGACAGGAAATTGCACGTGCGCGCGCGAATTCATCAGTGTGGACAGTCAACGGGTGCACATTGTGACGGTCTGTCAGCTCGACAGGTGATACACGGCGTATAGAAAGGAATCCTACGGCATGCAGCACTGGACGGTAGCAGGTGGCTGGGGGCAGATTGTCCTCGTCGCTGTAGTCGCATTTTTACTCAATCCCCTCCACTATGTGGCTACGGCGCTGGTGATTTGGGATTTGGTTCGGAACATTAAACATGAACGACTGTGGTTTGGTGTCCGCGTTACGCGAATTATTCAGCCTGTGATTTTGCGGTATATCAAGGCTTGTGTTATCGGCTTAGCTGGTTCTGTCGCCCTCGTGTTGTTGGGGGCAACGGCGTCCTGGCAAACGATTCTGTTTGTCGCCGTTTTGTCCCTCGTACTAGGGCTTTTCCGATTTCGTTTCCTCAGTTCCATTGTGGCGATTCCAATTGCATTGACCTGCTCGTTTGTCGCACACGACTTGCCTGTATCGGGGAATAGTTGGTATGCAAGAATTATTGAGTTTCTGCAGACTTTTCAAATGAGGTCTTGGGTGCTGATTGCCATTGTCGTCTGCTTGGCTGAATTATTTCTTCAGTGGTGGACGTCTCGTGATGCGGTATTTCCAGCGTTGGTCACGAGCAAACGCGGACGTCGAATTGGGGCACTCAAGTTACAATTGGGTTTTTCAATGCCGCTCGTCATTTGGATGTCCCCGATAGAGGGTGTGGGGATAAGTTTTCACGATGGTGTCAGACCGTGGCTGATGGAACTTCACCATCCGGTCACCTTGTGTGTGATGCCGACGGTGTTTGGGATTCATGCACTCTTCACGGCATTGAAACCTGAGCGCGTTCTGATTCAGTTTCGACGTTGGAACTTACTCTATGCCGCGATACTCGCTGCGGGTTTTTCTGTGGTTTACTGGTTGCACTCCGACATGGGTTATTTGGCAGCGCCCGTTCTCATTGTGGTCATGGAAGTGGTGCGGTACGTATGGCGGCGTGTGGATGAGGCGAGTGAACCGGCGTATTCACCCTCCTCGCAGGGTGTTATGGTACTGTATACCATTCGCAACTCACTATCACACAAGTTGGGGATTTTACCGGGCGAAGTGATTACGCATATCAATCAGACGGCGGTACACACGGAGTACGACCTGCACTTTGCGTTTGAACAGAACCCGGCTTACGCGAAATTTCAGGTGCTTGACCAGCGTGGTGAAGTTCGACTGATTGGCAATCCGGTGTATGAAGGCGAACGACACCAGCTAGGCCTGATTGTCGTCGTGTCAGGTGAGGCACCTGTATTGAAATTGGCACGACCGTTCGGATTCCTCGAAACGTTGTACTTGAAACAGCAGTGACAAGCAAAACGTTGTGGTAACCGACAGGCCAAACTAGTACAAAAGGCGGCCGGACAGCCAGTTGGGCTGGATTCGGACACGCAGGAAATGGGCGGATTCGGCTAGGCATGGGGGAGGAACCACAATGGATTTCGCAACGATTATAGGATTAGTGGTTGGTATCGGCGGGCTGCTGACCGGTTTTGTTCTGGACAAGGGGAGTATCGGCACACTCGTTCAGCCTTCTGCGGCATTGATTGTGTTCGGTGGTACGCTCGGCGCGACGTTGGTATCGAGCCGGATGAAATCATTCTCGACGATTGGGAAATACCTTAAAATCGCTTTTTTTACGAAGGCAAAAGACCCCCACGATACGATTGAATTGCTGGTTGATATGGCCGTAACTGCCCGACGCGAAGGGATTTTAGCCCTTGAAGAGCAGGTTGATGATTATGACGATGTGTTTCTAAAGAATGGCGTTCGTCAGATTGTCGATGGTGTGGACCCTGAATTGGTGAAAGAGATGTTGGAGACGGAAATTGCGTACATTGAGCGGAGGCACGAAGCTGGTGTAGCGATGTTTGAGGCGGCGGGCGGATTTGCGCCGACAATGGGAATTATCGGTACGGTCATGGGATTGGTACACGTCCTTGGGAACCTGCAGGACGTGACAACACTTGGGCCGGAAATTGCAACCGCGTTTATCGCTACACTGTACGGTGTGGCTAGCGCTAACGTATTTTGGCTACCAATCGCCAATAAGTTGAGGACGAAATCTGAAGATGAAATCCTTGAGCGGGAAATGACCTTGGAAGGTATTTTGTCCGTACAGGCGGGTGAGAACCCGAACGTACTGAGGCAGAAGCTTCTGTCGTTCCTCGCGTCCTCGCAGCGCGCGCGGAAGAATGCAAAGGCGGGTGAGACCGATGCCGAGACCGCGCAAGCCTAGGAAACCGCAAAATCACGAGCGGTGGATGGTGACGTATTCTGATCTTATCACGCTTTTGCTCGTGTTTTTTATCATCATGTTTGCAATGTCTAGTATCGACAAGGTGAAGTTTGCCACGTTAGCTGAATCGTTGGCGAGCGCCTTGCACCAAAGCAACGAAATACCGTTACAGGGGCTTGGTAAGAGTTCGTTGCTCCTCTCGGGTGATAACGACACGGGCGACAGTCCTCCAATGAATGTGCCGACGCCAGCGAAGACGACGCCGACCCAATCTTCCAAGGATAATGATCAACAGCTTCAAGACCTTTACCAGATGGCAAACCAATACGTGATTTCACACCATTTGCAAGATAAAGTGCAAATTACGAACCAGCAGCGGGGTGTCCAGATTACGATGAAGGACATCGCACTGTTTGACACGGGTGAAGCTGTCCTCAAGCCCAATGCGCAAAATTTGATTCGTGGATTTGTTCCGTTTTTCAAGTCACTACCGAACGATATTGTGGTGGAAGGTTATACGGATAATCAGCCGATTAGCACGAGTACCTATCCTTCCAATTGGGAACTGTCCTCTGCACGCGCGATGAGTGTGGTTCGCTTTTTGGCCGCCGACGGGATCTCTGCGGATAGACTATCTGGAACGGGGTATGGGCAATACCACAATATTGTGCCAAACGACACACCCGCCCATCGTCAACAGAATCGGCGGGTCAATATCGTGATTCTGCGCCAAGATGCGGCGCCGGGAACGCCAGCGGCTATGCCACAGACCACGTCATCCGCGCAGACGTCGCCGTGACGACACTTGTGATTTAAATTTGCCCTTGTCGTTTCGTTTAGCATAGTTGCAGTGGTCGACCGAGCTTACGGATTTCCAGTGACATCTCCTTTACCCTCTATGCAGACTTCTCTATAATTCCAAACAGAGACATTTCTCAATTGCAACAGGGAACGCACGTTCCCTTTTTGCCGTGTTCGTGATAAGGTAATCCTAATGGGTATACAGACTTCGCATTCCGCTTAGCGGAATTGCGTGATATAACGACGAACGATAAAATATCGCACTTGACGGGAGGGCTTGGTTTGGCGACGCAACCCGGAAAGTTTGAACTTGTTTCAGAATATAAGCCGCAGGGAGATCAGCCTGCGGCCATTGATGCTTTGGTTGACGGCGTCGAGTCGGGACTTCGGCACCAAACGCTGTTAGGTGTGACGGGTTCCGGGAAGACATTTACCATGGCGAACATTATTCAGGAAGTGAATCGCCCGACGTTGGTCATTGCGCACAATAAGACGTTGGCTGCGCAGTTGGCGGCAGAATTTCGGGAGTTTTTTCCTAACAACGCGGTGGAGTATTTCGTCAGTTACTACGATTATTATCAGCCGGAGGCGTACATTCCTTCGACGGATACGTTTATCGAAAAGGATGCCAAAATCAACGACGAAATCGATAAGTTGCGCCACTCTGCGACGGCGGCGTTGCTGGAGCGCAACGACGTTATCGTCGTCGCTAGTGTCTCTGCGATTTATGGGTTAGGTAGTCCCGCTGAGTACAGCCAGCATGTATTGTCTTTGCGTGTGGGTGCCACGATGGACCGCAATCAAATCTTGCGACGGCTCGTCGATATGCAATATGAGCGCAACGACATTAACTTTACGCGTGGCACGTTTCGCGTGCGCGGCGACGTGGTGGAGATCTTTCCTGCGTCCCGCGACGAGAATGCGATTCGCGTCGAGCTGTTCGGCGACGAGATTGACCGGATAACCGAAATCCATGTGGTGACAGGCCAGGTGGTGGCACGTCGGAACCACGTGAGCATTTTCCCGGCTTCTCACTTCGTGACCTCGCGGCCGAGGTTGGAGATGGCTATCTCGCGGATTAAGGAAGAGCTGCGCGAGCGGCTTGCTGAACTTCGGGATAATGGCAAATTGCTCGAAGCCCAGCGCTTGGAGCAGCGGACGATGTACGACATCGAAATGATGTTGGAAATCGGCTTTTGTTCTGGGATTGAGAACTACTCCCGACATCTCGAAGGCCGCGCGGCTGGCGAGCCGCCGAACACGCTGCTCGACTACTTCCCGCCGGGGTTCTTGACGTTGATTGATGAGTCGCACGTGACGCTACCGCAGATTCGCGGTATGTACGGCGGTGATAGATCTCGAAAAGAGACGCTGATTGAACACGGCTTCCGGCTCCCATCCGCGGCGGACAACCGGCCGCTCACGTTTGAAGAGTTTGAGCGGGCTGTCGGGCAATGCATCTACGTCAGCGCGACGCCCGGACCGTATGAAGAAGCGCATCAACAGCGGATTGTCGAGCAAATTATCCGTCCGACCGGGCTGCTTGACCCAACCATTTCCGTCCGTCCCATCAAGGGTCAAATTGACGATCTCGTCGGCGAAATTCGCGCCCGCATCCGCAATGACGAGCGCGTTCTCGTCACGACGCTGACAAAGAAGATGGCGGAAGACTTGACGGATTATCTCAAAGAGATTGGCATCCGCGTGCGGTATTTGCACTCCGATATCAAAACCATCGAACGCATGGTGATCTTGCGAGACTTGCGCAAGGGCGCTTTTGATGTCCTTGTCGGCATCAACCTCTTGCGGGAGGGGCTCGATTTGCCGGAGGTATCTTTGGTCGCGATTCTCGACGCGGACAAGGAAGGCTTTTTGCGTGCGCACCGGTCGCTCATTCAGACGATTGGACGCGCAGCCCGCAACGCCAATGGTGCTGTTATCATGTACGCGGATAAAATTACGGATTCCATGCGCATTGCCATTGACGAGACGGAGCGCCGCCGCGCGAAGCAGATAGCCTATAACGAGGAACATGGCATTACGCCGACGACGATTCGCAAAGCTGTGCGCGATGTGATTGAGTCTACGAAGGTCGCTGAGGAGACGGAGGATTACGTCTCTGTGGCTGAGCAGGCGCAGCAGTTGAGTAAACGGGAACGCAAAGAGTTGGTCGCGAAATTGGAAGCTGAGATGCGCGAAGCAGCTAAGGAATTGCAATTCGAGCGCGCTGCGCAGTTGCGCGATATGATTTCCGAGTTAACGAACGCGTCATAAGCAATGGGGTGCCCCGTGCCACGCGACATTGTGAGACAGGGGGGCACCTTTCATAGAGGGATGTGAAACTGGTGCCACAAGATTACATCTACGTACGGGGAGCCCGTGCGCACAATTTGAAGAACGTCAACGTTCAAATTCCACGCGATAAGTTTGTCGTTGTCACTGGATTGAGTGGATCCGGCAAATCGTCGCTGGCGTTTGACACGATTTACGCAGAGGGGCAGCGTCGATATGTCGAAAGTCTGTCGGCGTATGCGCGGCAGTTCCTCGGTCAAATGGACAAGCCGGATGTTGATGGCATTGATGGCCTATCGCCGGCTATCTCTATTGATCAGAAGACGACGAGTCGCAACCCACGGTCGACAGTCGGAACAGTGACGGAGATTTATGACTACCTGCGCTTGCTCTTTGCCCGCGTGGGCCATCCGTACTGCCCGAATTGCGACATTCCCATCTCCTCGCAGACGATTGAACAAATGGTTGACCGCCTCATGCAATTGCCGGAACGTACTCGTCTGCAGGTGTTGGCGCCGATTGTCCGCGGGCGCAAGGGTGAGCACCAAAAGGTCATCGAGCAGATGCGCAAAGCCGGGTACGTGCGCTTGCGCGTGGATGGTGAGGTTCGTGAGCTGGAAGAGGACATTCAGCTCGAAAAGAACAAGAAACACAATTTAGAAGTCGTCGTCGACCGGATTGTTCTGCGCGACGACATTCACAGCCGCCTCGCTGATTCCTTGGAGTCCGCCTTGAGCCTGGCGGGCGGTATTGTTATCGTCGAAGTTATCGACGGTGAGGAACTGATGTTTAGTCAGAATATGGCTTGTCCGAATTGCGGTTTTAGCGTTGACGAGTTGGCGCCGCGCATGTTCTCCTTTAACAGTCCTTTCGGAGCTTGTGACGCGTGTGCCGGACTCGGTGTCAAGATGGAAGTAGACCCGGAACTGGTGGTGCCGAACACCTCCCTCAGCATTGATGAGGGCGGTATTGTGCCATGGGCGGGATCGACATCGACGTACTATCCACAGCTGCTACGGGCCGCGTGCCAGGCTTTTGGCATCGACACGACCGTTCCGATTGCAGCGTTGCCAGAAGACGCGTTGAAGAAGATTTTTTACGGAACGGGTGAGCCGATTCAGTTTACGTACGAAAACGACTTTGGTCAGCGCAAAACAGCGCAGATTCCGTTTGAGGGCGTGATTCCGAACTTGGAACGGCGCTTTCGGGATACGGCGTCGGATGGCATTCGCGAGTTTATTGAGTCATTTATGGCGGCGAAACCATGCCCTTCGTGTAAAGGGCGGCGATTGAAGCCGCAGAGTTTGGCGGTTCGCATCCATGATCGCAATATTTCTGAGGTCACAGATTTGTCGGTGGTGGAGGCCCTGAATTATGTTCAAGGTCTCGAACTGTCTGAGAAGGAGATGCAAATCGCCCGGCAGATTTTGAAGGAAATCGAAAGCAGGCTTGGCTTTTTGCGCGACGTCGGGTTGGATTATCTGACGCTTTCCAGATCTGCCGGCACGCTTTCCGGCGGTGAGGCGCAGCGTATCCGTTTGGCCACGCAGCTTGGTTCTTCCTTGATGGGTGTGCTCTACATTCTCGACGAGCCAAGCATTGGTTTGCACCAGCGAGACAACGAGCGCCTGATTCGCACCTTGGAAAATATGCGGGATTTGGGGAATACACTGATTGTCGTTGAGCATGACGAAGATACGATGATGGCATGCGACTACATTATTGATATGGGGAAAGGCGCTGGCGTTCACGGCGGCGAGGTGATTAGTCAAGGTACGCCTCGTGAAGTGATGAACGACCCAGAGTCGGTGACTGGTCAGTACTTGTCAGGTCGGCGGTTTATTCCGGTGCCGGAGAAGCGGCGCAAGCCGGACGACCGCTGGTTGGAAGTCCGAAAGGCGCGCGAGAACAACTTGAAGAACGTCAACGTCAAGATTCCGCTCGGAGTCTTCACCTGTGTGACAGGCGTCTCCGGGTCGGGAAAGTCGACGTTGGTCAACGAGATTCTGCATAAGGCGCTCGCGCGTGATTTGAATCGTGCACGCGTGCGCCCTGGGGCGCATGACAAGATTCTTGGTCTGGAGCACCTGGACAAGGTGGTCGACATTGATCAGTCGCCGATTGGGCGGACGCCGAGATCAAACCCGGCGACGTATACAGGCGTCTTCGACGACATCCGTGATTTGTTTGCCACGACGAACGAGGCGAAGATGCGCGGGTACAAGAAAGGGCGCTTTAGCTTTAACGTCCGCGGTGGGCGCTGTGAAGCGTGTAAGGGCGATGGTATCATCAAGATTGAGATGCACTTCTTGCCCGACGTGTATGTTCCGTGTGAGGTTTGCAAAGGAAAACGGTACAACCGGGAGACATTGGAAGTTCGGTACAAGGGCAAGAACATTTCGGAAGTGCTGGACATGACGATTGAGGATGCGGTGTCGTTCTTCGAGAACATCCCGCGGATTCACCGCAAATTGCAGACGTTGCTCGACGTCGGCTTGGGTTATATGCAGTTAGGGCAGCCAGCGACGACGCTCTCTGGCGGTGAGGCACAGCGTGTGAAATTGGCTTCTGAATTGCATCGCCGTAGCACTGGTCGAACGCTGTACATTTTGGACGAACCGACGACGGGTCTGCACGTGGCGGATATTGAGCGGTTGCTGACAGTGCTTCACAGGCTCGTCGACAACGGCGATACTGTGTTGATTATCGAACACAATCTGGATGTCATCAAGACGGCGGACTACATTGTTGATCTCGGCCCGGAAGGCGGCGACCGCGGCGGCCAATTAGTTGGCGCGGGCACGCCGGAGCAAATTTGTCAGATTGACGCGTCGTATACAGGGCGGTTTTTGAAGCCGATTCTGGAACGCGACAAACAGCGCGCGCTCGCTCGGGCTGCGGAAGCTGACCGCATGGCCGAAATGAATGCCGCTGCAAATTAACACATTTCACGAGTGGTGAGTTCCACCGGCTTGTAGATGATATGAGGTGGGGTGCGGTTTGACCGAAGAACGCGGTGTGACTGTTCGCCAATTGGTCAAGGATTTGGACTTACACGTGTTTAATGAAGACTCTGATCTTGACCGGATGATTCAAACGCTGGATATCAACCGACCTGGATTGGCGCTTGCTGGGTACCTGCGCTACCACCCGGCAGAGCGCGTCCAGGTATTAGGCCGTACAGAGCTGTCGTTTTTGCGTGGCATGAACGAGCGAGAACAGGCTTTGCGGGTCTTTGCATTTTGCTCTTACCAACAGACGCCTTGTATCTTGATTACTCGGAACGATACACCGCCATCCGTCTTGCTTCGGGAGGCGGCTGCGAAACGGATTCCTGTACTCGGAACGAACATGGTGACGACGCGTCTGACGGCCACGTTGTCCACGTACTTGGAGGAGCGCCTCGCGCCGGAAACGCTGGTTCACGGTGTGCTCGTGGACGTCTATGGGATTGGCATTCTGATTACGGGTGCAAGTGGAATTGGTAAGAGTGAAACGGGATTAGAGCTGATTAAACGCGGTCATCGCCTCGTGGCTGACGACGCGGTGGTGATTCGTCAGATTTCTGATGAGAGTCTGATTGGTTCGGCCCCGCCACTGCTGCAGCACTTGCTTGAAATTCGCGGACTTGGCGTCCTCAACGCGATGACGCTATTTGGCGCGGGTGCGGTGCGCACGCATAAGAAAATCGCACTGGTGATTCACCTTGAGGCGTGGCGGGAGAACGTGGCGTATGACCGATTGGGCATCGAGCAGCATACGACGAAGATTCTCGATCTCGAGGTCCCGCATGTCACAGTACCTGTCCGCCCAGGTCGCAACTTGGCGGTCATCGTCGAAGTTGCGGCGATGAATTTCCGCTTGAAGGGCATGGGGTATGATGCTGCAAAGGCGTTCACCGATGAGCTTGAGCAGGCCATTGCCGAGCAGGCGGACAAGGACAAACAATAACCCCCTAATATCAAATGTTGATATTCATCGCAACCGAAGCCCCCGATGCGCCTGCGTTTGGGGCTTTGTCGTCGTTTCAGACATGGGAGAGGAGTGGACGGACGTGAGTTCAGCTCACAGGACTAGCAGATAGTTATCTGAGCGAAATGCACGGTTGTCGTCGCGCCAACTCAGGCACGCGAGAGGCGAAACTTATGTCAACATGTGTTCTGATCCCGGCTGTAGCACGTGAAAAACAGGGCCCACAATGGGCCCTGTTTTTCGTATGCGTGGCACCTGGCGGCGCGGCTTACATCTCGTCTGGGGCGTCCATCCCGATGAGATACAACGCCTTGGCCAACGCCTTGCGCGTGGCGAGCGTAAGGGCGAGCCGGCGTGCTCTGTCCTCCGGACTGGATTGGAGGATAGGGTTGTGGTGGTAGAACCGGTTGAACGCGTGGCACAGCTGCAAGGTGTAGCGGGCCATGACGGACGGATCGTACTCGTCAACCGCGCGGTTGAGCGCCTCGTTCGCCTGGCCGAGTTGTAGCACGAGTGCCCATTCGGTATCGTTGAGCGCGTGCGCGTCGTCGGTTGCGCCCGCGGGTGCTGGGAAGGTGAGCGTATCGATATCGCCACCGGCTTTGCGCAGGACGCTGGAAGCGCGTGCGTGCGTATATTGAACATAGGGGCCTGTCTCGCCGTCGAAGTTCAGCACGTCCTCATAGCGGAAATCCACTTCGTGCAAACGGTAGGTCTTCAGGTCGTTGAAGACGACTGCTCCGACGCCCACACTTTTAGCCACTTGGTCTTTGTTGGCGAGATTTGGATTCTTGGCCTCGATAATCTTGCGCGCTTCGTCGATTGCTTTGGCCAGCACGTCTTCGAGATAGACGACGTGACCACGCCGCGTCGACAGGCGTGCGCCGTTGAACTTCATGAGGCCAAAACTGACGTGGACGGCGCGCGATGCGTAAGGTTTGCCCATTAGCTCGAGCACCTTGAACAGCTGTTGGAAGTGCAGTTTTTGCTCACCGCCGACGACGTAAACCAACGTGTCTGCCCCAAGTTCATCGTGGCGATAGGCAGCGGCCGCCAGGTCGCGGGTCGCGTAAATCGACGTGCCGTCTGATTTTTTGATAATGCATGGGGGCATGTCGTAGGCGGAGAGATTGACCACCTCTGCCCCTTGGTCCTCGACTAACAGATTGTCGGCGATTAACTCGTCGACAATTGCGTCCATCTTGTCGTTGTAAAAACTTTCGCCAAGATAGTGATCGAATGAGACGTTGAGCAAATCGTACGTCTTTCGGAACACTTTCAGACTTTCGTCGATAAACCACTGCCAGAGTTTCACCGCTTGCGGGTTACCGTCCTCTAGCTGCTTAAACCAGTAGCGCCCCTCTTCTTCGAGGGATGGATCCCGCTCGGCCTCTTCGTGGAACTTGACATACAACTTGAACAACTCGCGCACCGGGTTTGCCCGGACGGTTTCTTCGTCGCCCCACTTGAGATACGCGGCGATGGTCTTGCCGAACTGTGTGCCCCAGTCGCCCAAGTGATTGATGCCAATGACCTCGTATCCGTCCTCGCGCATCAGTCGGACGATGGATTCGCCGATGATAGTCGAGCGAAGGTGCCCGACGCCGAACGGTTTGGCGATGTTCGGGGACGAGTAGTCGACGGCTGCCCTGTGGCCTCTATGTCGATCCGCCGAAAACAACGCGTGAACATCTTGCACTGCGACATCGACGATGGCCTTCGCAAAGGGCAAGCGGGCAAGAGAGATATTTAGGAATCCGCCAGCTGGCGCAGCAGATGCCACTTCTGGAATCTGCACCAGTGCTTCTGCCAGCGTCTGCGCGATTTCATTTGGGTTCTTGCGCAGCGATTTGGCAAGTTTGAAGCAGGGTAGGGCGAGATCGCCAAGTTCTGGGTTGGGTGGGTACTCGAGCATTTGCACGAGTTCGTCTTCAGCGAGGCCCGTTGCGGGCACAAGTGCTTTGGCTATGGTGGCCTTGACCGCTTTCACCAATCATCCTCCTATATGAAAACTGCCGTGGAACGCTTGTCCACGATGAATGCGCTCGATTGCGGCAGTTTGTCGCAATATGTTAAGGAAAACGCGCAGCGTCCAAATTCAGATGACCAGAATAGATTTGGACATACTGCCGATTTACGCTCCACTAATTCTCCATTATAACATGGGGTATATCGCATAGGTACTTCGCGCTTTTCGTTGGTTGTGGTATACTTTTTCCACCAGTTCACATAACGCCAGGTCAATGCGCTGATTTGCGCTTGGGCAGCAGCTTCAGGAGGTGCCTCATGGACACTCGTCATTTTCGCAAATCGTCCAGCAATGGAAGCAGCAACGTCATCGCGATGAACTTTGACGCGGCGTACTTCTTTGAGCGGGGCGTCCGCTTCCTGCAGCGGAATGATTTGAATAAGGCCCTCAAAGCATTTCGAAAAACCGTTGAATATGAGCCAAACAACCCCATTAACTATTGTAATTTAGCAGGCGTGTACTCGGAAATGGGTGATTTCGAAGCTTCGAATCAACTGCTCGAGCACGTACTTTGCGATTTAGATCCCAATATGACTGAATGCCAGTTTTACCTTGCCAACAACTACGCAAACATGGGGAAGTACGACGCGGCGGAGGAATACGTGCTTCGCTATCTCGATGCAGACCCAAATGGTGAGTACGCGGACGACGCGGAAGAGATGCTCGGCGTGCTCCTCGACGAATTCGGTGGCGGCCGTGCACTTGAGAAATGGCAAGAGGAAAAGCGGAAACTCGATGCGGAACAAGCGGCAAAAGATGGACGCTACTTCTTGGAAAACGGGCAGTTTGAAGCCGCGGTTGAGTGGCTTGAAGCCGTCATCAAGGAAGAGCCGGAAAATTACGCTGCGTACAACAATTTGTGTTTGGCCTATTACTATACTGGTCAACACGATAAGGCACTCGCGCTTGCGGACGACGTTTTGCACCGACAGCCGGATAACTTGCATGCGCTGTGTAATCGCGCGATTCTCGTCAAGCATTTTGGGTGGAAGGACGTCCTAGATGCCGCTGCCGAGCCACTCTGTAAGGTGTTTCCACTTCATTATGACTTGGCGATGAAGGTGGGAACTAC
This sequence comes from Alicyclobacillus suci, assembly GCF_017329615.1. Lineage (GTDB taxonomy): Bacteria > Bacillota > Bacilli > Alicyclobacillales > Alicyclobacillaceae > Alicyclobacillus > Alicyclobacillus suci. Next base: position 16,632 of record NZ_JAFMTW010000007.1, read on the forward strand.
ACTTGGCATCATCGGCTATCACGCTGATGCCTTTGAAAAGTTCCGGCGTTTGATGCGCCTGACTGCACAGGCTGACCCTGTGCTTATTCACGCGACTGCCGCTGCTGCAGCGAACTGTGAAAACTGGGCCATCGCTGAGCGCTATTGGCAAATGCTCGCGCGGGAGTCTGAATATCAGGCAGTGGCCGAACATTACTTGCGGCGGGTACAGGAAGTCCGCGCCGGCCACACCGCCCAACTGCGCGTGAGCTACCAGTTAGACTTGCCGGTTGAGGAGCAACTGGCGGTGGTCAAGGATAAGCTCAAGGACCCGAAGATGGAGGCTTGGCGCCGTGATCCGCTTTTGCGAGCCTCTTTGTACTGGGGGCTACGGCATGGGAACCACGAGACGAGACGCCGGGTGATTCGAGCGCTCGCGGTAGTCGCTGATGACGATGCGGAGAAGGCTTTGCAATTGTTTGTCGGCCGACGCGATATCGACGATACGCTGCGATTATATGCAATTGTGGCGCTGAAGCGAATTGGGGCACGAGGCAAAGTCCGCCTCAGCGGAGATGCTGAAGAGGTGGCCATTGAGCAGATCAATCCAGATGTTATCTTTGAGCTGAATCCGAGTTGGCGGGAAGTGTGGCAGCGGGCCGAGACGTGGCTTGAGAAGGAAAATTTGCAAAGGCTCGTGCCGGAGGCAAAGCGACTTTGGCTCACGTATTTGTACGATATGTTCCTGCATGTCCACCGGCGGATCGGCAAAGCTGATATTTGGGTAGCCGGGTTACTTTATATCACGTTGCGGTATTTTGGTGTACCGATTGTGCAAAGAGAGCTTGCAGAGGAGTTTTCCGTGGCGGCCTCGTCGATTCGCAAGTGTAGTGCACGATTGGAACAGTCGCTTTTCACGTCAGGCATTTGAAGCGCGAGGTTCGTGCAATTTTGCTGTAGATGTCACAGTTTTTTAATCCGCTTGTAACACGATTGAAATATGGTCAGCGTACGATACAGATGTAGCACATTTGACCCCCTTTTTTAATATAACTTTCGGACGCCGACAGGCGTCCACTTTTTTTTTCGCCAGAAAAGCCAAGCGAGCGCTGCGAATCTGGAGAAGGCGCCGGTGTCGCTGGTAGTCCGAACCGCCACATGCTATGCTTTTCATTAGAGAGGTGGAGCAGGTGCAGCTGATTGTGAATTGCTTCGTTCCATGGCAAGACGGATTTGTGATGTTACAAAAACCTCGCCGGGGTTGGTGGTACTTGCCAGGGGGGAAAGTGGAAGATAATGAGCTGTGGCGACAGGCGGCCATGCGTGAATTCTCGGAGGAATCCGGTCTGCAATTGGCAGATGCGACGCTGTGTGGAATCTACCGGGTGCAGGTGGCGGCCGGATCGGACACGGCTGCAAAAGACCGCCTAATTGCTCAATTTATCGGGCATGGCGCATCAGGAACACTGGCGCTGGACCACCGCGAGGGGAAGTTAGCGGTCATTCGACCAGAACAATTGCCGCAGTTGCCGATGGATGAGGGCGATAGATTGATGATTCGGCACACACTCGCTGCGCATACACGCCAAGATCCGGTTGTATTTTTTGGACACTTTACATATGATGCAGACCATCAGGTTCAGCATTGGACGATTGACCCAGAAGGCTATCTCGCAACGACTTGACACTTGTTTCGGAATGGAGGGCTGAAACGTGACAGTGCGCTTAGAAACCGTGATTTTGACTGGCATGTCAGGGGCTGGGAAATCAGTCGCGATGCAGGCACTGGAGGACATTGGCTTCTTTTGTGTGGATAACCTGCCACCGGCGCTGATGCCACGTTTGCTGGACATGGCGGAGCATGCGTCTGGAAGTTTGAGCAAGGTTGCGTTCGCCTGTGACCTACGCGGTGGCGCACTGTTTGAGCCGCTGTTGACGACTGTTGAGGAATTGCGGAGCCGGAAGGACATGGATACGACACTCGTCTTTCTAGACGCGAATGAGGCAACACTTGTGCGTCGCTACAAAGAATCGCGGCGCAGACATCCGCTGTCTCCGACGGCGCGCCTGACGGAAAGTATTACACAGGAGCGGATTGCCCTCGAGGCGGTACGGGCGGCTGCGGATATCGTGATTGACACAAGTGATATGGCGACGGCTGTTCTGAAGAAGGAACTGACTAGCCGGTTTGAGGCACATGCAGGGCGGATGCCGGTGCACGTCGTCTCATTTGGCTTTAAGTACGGGGTGCCGGTGGATGCAGACATGGTGTTCGATGTGCGCTTTCTGCCGAATCCGCACTATATCGACGAATTGCGCCCATTTACTGGGGAAGATAAACCGGTCTACGATTACGTCATGCAGTGGCCGGCGACCCAGCAATTTATTGCAAAGGCCGAGGAGATGTTGGACTTTCTTTTGCCCGAATACCAACGAGAGGGCAAAAGCCATTTGGTGATTGGTATCGGCTGCACGGGGGGGAAACATCGCTCTGTGGCAATTGCTCGGCACGTGGCCGAACACCTTAGGCAGAAGGCGGACGTAGAGCTCTCGCACCGAGATAAGGGTCGGGAGGGGTAGAACATGCGGCAGTGGTGGTTACTCGCCTGGACTATCGCGTGTTTCGGAGTTGGCATCCTAGCGGGTGTCTTGCGACTCGCGCGGCTGCCGTATGGCACAGCCCTCGGAATGCTTGTCCTGTTTGCTGCCATTGTGCTACTTGCATTTGGCTGGTGGCGCGATATGCGCGAAAGTCGTCGGCAAGCCAAATGGGCTGAACGGCGACTGAAAATTGTCGCGCTTGGCGGCGGTACAGGATTATCGACGATTCTTCGGGGACTTAAGGAGTTCCAGGTAGACCTTACAGCGGTCGTCACGGTGGCCGACGATGGCGGGAGTTCGGGCCGTCTGCGCAACGATTTTGCAATGCCTCCGCCTGGAGATATTCGTAACTGTCTTGTGGCGATGGCCGACACCGAGCCGTTACTGGAGCGACTTTTGCAGTTTCGGTTTCCGTCAGGAGAAGGGCTAGAAGGTCACAGCTTTGGGAATTTGTTTTTGGCGGCTATGACACATATCATGGGTGATTTTGAGTCAGCGATTCGCGAGACGAGTAGAGTGCTCGCGGTGCGTGGGCAAGTGTTGCCCGCGGTTCGGGACGATGTTCGCTTGCGCGCCCACTTGACCAATGGAACGGTCGTTGAAGGGGAGTCGAATATTCCGGAGGCGGGCGGCCAGATTGAGCGACTTGAATTGGTGGCAGATAAGTTGGAGCCGCTTCCGGAGGTTTTGCGCGCCATCGAGTCGGCTGATGCTATCGTCATTGGGCCGGGAAGTTTGTTTACGAGTATTCTCCCGAACCTGTTAGTCCCAGGCATTGTCGAGGCGGTTCGAGCGAGTAACGCAAGGAAAATTTATGTTTGTAACGTGATGACGCAGCCTGGTGAAACGGATGAATTGTCCGCATCTAGCCATGTCAAAGCCATTTATCGACATGTCGGCGACGCGTTATTTGATTACGTGCTCGTCAACGCAGCACCGCTGCCTGAAGAGGCGTTACAACAATATCAATCGCAGCAGAGTTACCCTGTGCGAGTGGACATTGAGGAATTGAACCGAATGGGGCTCAAGGTGGTCGCTCGCGATTTTGTGCATTATGCCACATATGCGCGACACGACAGCCGTAAAGTGGCTGAACAGATTGTCAGCCTATTAGGCTATGAACGGGATAAACGTCGAGGATAGGAGGGTGTGCGCTGTGTCGTTTGCAGCAGAAACGAAGAAAGAGTTGACACAAATTGAGCAAGACGCTTGCTGTGCGAAAAGCGAATTGCAGGCCATCCTCGGTCTCGGCGGGTGTTTTGTGACAGTCGATGGCCGCCGTCAATTGGTGGTTGAAACGGAGAATGTCGCCACGGCTCGGCGAATCTATACGGTGCTGAAAGAGACGTTTGGCACGCGGTGTGAAGTGATTGTCCGCAAAAAGATGCGCTTGAAAAAAAACAACGTATACGCGATTCGCCTCACCGCGTTGCAAGCAGAGGTGGTGCTTTCAGAACTGGGGTGGACGGGCGAAACCGAAGACGGGCCACTCGCGGCAAATTGGCCTAAACCGGACGCGGACTGTTGTAATCGGGCCTTTCTTCGGGGATGCTTTCTCGCAGGGGGGTCTGTTAACGCACCAGGGAGCCCGTCTTACCACCTGGAGATTTATGCGGCCTCCGCAAATATGGCGGAGACGGTCCTCGCGTTGATGAATGATTATGAATTGCACGCGCGCCTGACGACACGTAAAAAAGGGTACATTGTATATTTAAAAGAGGGGGAGAAGATTGTTGATTTTCTCAACCTCATTGGCGCTGTCCGCGCTTTGTTAAAGTTTGAGGATACGCGCATTTTAAAAGGGATGCGAAATCAAGTCAACCGACTCGTCAACTGTGAAACCGCCAATATGAACAAAACGATTGCAGCTGCGGTACGGCAACTGGAAAATATCCAATTGATTGAAGCTCACATAGGTTTACAACAGCTTCCAGATAGCTTGCGCGTGGCGGCGGAGTTGAGGCTGCGTTATCCAGAGGCGAATCTTCAAGAGCTTTGTCGTCGTATGGGGAATCGCGTGTCGAAGTCCGGTCTTAACCATCGTTTCAGGAAAATGGAAGAAATCGCCGAGCGTCTGCGCTCTAGCCCTACCACGTAGTCAGAATATCGCCAAAATTGATGGGGACGATGGCTGTCTATGAAAATCTCTACATGCTATACTTGAACATACTTAAATCAAGGTTCTTGGGAAAAATTAAGTTTTTCCCTACGAAAATACTATGACGAAACACGGTGATTCCGATGGTGCAGAAGGAAACGATAGTCAGAATTCAGGGCGGTTTATTTGCGCGCGCAGCGGCAAATTTTGTACAAATGGCCAATCGCTTTCGCTCGGAAGTCTTCCTCGAAAAAGGAGGAAAATCCGTGAATGCGAAAAGTATTATGGGCGTTATGTCGCTTGCTGTGGCGTCTGGACAATCCATTATTGTTCGCGCGAGTGGCGGCGACGAGCAACAGGCGGTCGACCAACTTGTGCAGTTTATTGAGGCTGAACAACTTTCGTAAGGGCGAATGCGCGGACAGGGTGTCTGTCTGAGCCTCGTTCTTTCCCGATGGGCCTGTACATATATTTAGGACATCGGTGAAATGCAAGGGGGGCTCATCATGAGGATGCGTCTTGCCAAACGGCGTGGACGGCTACCCTATCGCGTAGTCTTCATCGCGCTTGCGGTTTTTGGACTGCTGTTGTTCGAAATGTATCATTTGCTGATGCCTTACGTGGCACGCAATCCGATGTATCACGAGGTTACGATTGGGGAGCCAGTCATTGACACATGGGATTACGATGGTGAGGATGAAGAGGGCTACCTCAAGTTTTATAACACGTCGTCGCACGACGATGCCCTGTTGCCGCCTACGTCTAAACTATTTGGAGCGGACGGGAAATTTGTCGTCATCGAGCGGGCGGATGCAGGGTCGCTGACATATGCCGAGCCGCTTGAGAGTGCTCCGCCCATTTGGTACGTCATTATGGTGTTGTTGATTGGCGCGGCCGTTTGGATGATCATGTATCGATTAAAAGTAAATCGGAAACGCCGCATGCATCTTCGCAAATCGCTACCTCCCTTATCTGCCTCGTTCAACCATGGGCGTCGGTTTCGTCCTTCCAAACAGCATAAGTCCCGTTTTTTTCGTTGAAAATCTCATTCGATATCTGCTGTTTCTCGATGGCTTTGTGTTTTGGTTAACTCATGGTAACCTATACGGAGGATTGTTCTGATGGGAAGGGGGGGGCGTGTGTGGCGCTGCGAGCAGGCCGCGTTCAACAGATCCACAAACGTGAAGAGCGTGGGATTGATCGGTCTAATGAACCTTTTAAAATTGAAAAATTCTTTCGGCGACCCGGTCTCGTCGTCGTCGAGCGGCCAGCCTTTGAGCACGGCTACAGCAATCACCTGCGAGAAATTTATCCGCAGTGGGGCATTGCGGTGAGTACTTGCTTGAACTCAGGCACACCCGTCAAACACCCGCGACTCCGATTTGACCATTATGTGGATCTTGTCAAAGTGTGGGAAGACCAGGAGTATATCTACGTTGAAGATATGTACGTGGATGTGTTGTTATACGAAAGATCGTATTATCACGTGATTGACCTTGAGGAATTTGGCGAAGCGTTATTTACGCGTCAGGTGAGTATGGCAGAAGCTCGACGCGTACTTGAAAATACTCAGAAGTTCGTGGACAGCATGAAACGCAGCCGATTGTCGTATCAGGTATGGAAACATAAATACGGCATTCATCGGCGCTATTTATAAAATGGCTATCGTGATGGAGCCACTTTGCGATGTCGCCGCGCACGAGAAGGAGACAGAGTCTTTTACAACTCTGTCCCTGCTGCGCCACAGTCGATTAGCTTTCAATTTCCCGCATGACTTCTTCCGCCAGGGCAGTCGCACCGCCATCGGAGGACGATGACTGAGACCCGCCCATCATGCGCATTCCTTGCGCTTTACGGACAGCCTCCCAAGCGGCGATGCCGACACTGGCACCGACGAATAGCGCGGTCATCGTTCCCATGCCACTCCTGCGTCTCGGCATGATCCGATGTCGAACAGAACTTGCCACTACGTTCATGAGACCCATGGACAGCACCCCCTCGAGTTGTATTTTGTCCTGCTTCTTTGTTTGTATGTTGACGATATGTAGCATGGCACAGATGCCCATTTGACCGAGCGGTCGTTACCAAATGGAGCAGCATATGTATGGAGGCTTTTTATGAACTTATGCAAGACATCGGAAAGGCTCGCTGTTTTTGCACATAACCTAGAGGTGTGGTACGAGCAGAACAAGCGTGCACTTCCATGGCGGGAAACGACAGATCCGTATCGTATATTGGTGAGTGAGACGATGCTCCAACAAACTCGGGTGGAGACGGTCATTCCGTATTACCATCGATTTCTTGAGCGTTTCCCAGATGTGCAGAGCCTGGCGTCTGCAGCGGAGGAAGACGTCATGAAAATTTGGCAGGGTCTGGGGTACTACTCGCGCGCGCGCAACTTGAAACGCGCTGCGGCCACAGTGCTTGCGGATTATCAAGGGGTGTTCCCAAATACAGTGGAGCATGTTCGGGCGCTCCCTGGTGTCGGTCCTTACACAACCGGTGCGGTGATGAGTATCGCTTTTAACCAGCCCGTTGCGGCGGTCGATGGTAACGTATTGCGCGTGGTGTCACGTTATCTAGGAATTGAGGACCCAATTGATGATCCAGCGGTGAAACGCGTCATTTCGGAACACACGCAACGTGCTGTTGAACAAAGTACACCGCGGCTTTTTACGCAGGCTTTGATGGAACTGGGCGCCATGGTGTGTACACCGCGCAAACCGCAATGTTTGACATGTCCAATTCAAGAGGACTGTACGGCGTTTCAGGAAGCGCGTGTCGCTCGTATTCCGGTTAAGCGGCCCAAGCCACAGCGCAAGCGACTGACTGTCGTCGCCTTGTGGATTGAGCAAGACGGGCAGTTGTTGGTGGAACAGCGACCTAGTGAAGGCCTGTTGGCAAATATGTGGCAGTTGCCTTCGGTGGAACTCGAGAGCGACAATGCGCCGGAATTATCTTTGCCATTGCTCGCTGAAACACGTTTGCAACGTCTATTTCCAGGTTATACCGATGATGTACCGACTGTTGTCCGAGAGGGGACGTTGCAGCCGCAGACGTTTGTGGAGATTGCGACGGCAAAGCACATTTTTACACATTTGGAGTGGATGGTTCACGTTTGGCGGCCAATTGGGTTACCGGTGAAGCCGGAGACAATGACTGAGACCGTCAACGCGAGATTTGTGCCGATTGCCGATTTGCCGCGATTGGTGTGGCCGAAGGTCTACGTGAAGATTTTGCACGATGTGTTGCGAATGGATGTCGCCAGTCCAACATAATTGCTGGCAAACCACTCGTGGAATTAGCAGGAAGGATGGATGTTCATGCAGACGTATAGCGTGTCAGAAAATCGCGTGTTGGGTCGCGTCTTTTTTGGCTTATTTGGTACGCTCCTGACTGCACTGGTGGGTGTGGTCGTCGGAACGCAGATTCCAATTGCGTTGATTCCCATATTGAGCATTGTCGAATTGGTTCTCATCGTCGTTGCGATGTTTCGGCAACGCAAGCGGGCGATTGGCTTTGGCTTTGTCTACTTGTTTACATTTATTTCAGGCATTACGTTGTGGCCCATCATTCATAGTCGTGCAGCTGAACTTGGCGCAGGGCTCGTTGTGGAAGCATTGGCTGTGTCCGCTGGCGCGTTTTTGATTGCCGCCATCGTCGCGTCGCGAACCTCCATGGATTTCTCCTTTTTGGGCGGGTTTTTGTTCATCGGTTTAATGGCCATTCTGCTGATGGGGATTATTTCCCTATTCGTCGGCTTCTCGTCAGTGATGAGTCTGGTCTACGCGCTCGTCGGCATCGCCGTGTTTGTCGGCTATGTACTGTTTGATGTCAATCGAATTGCGCGATATGGCATCTCGGAGCAGGCTGTGCCATGGGTGGTGCTGTCGTTATACCTGGACTTCGTCAATCTCTTTTTGTTTGTTTTGCGACTGATGGGCGTACTTAGCTCGTCGGATCGTAGGTGAAGTTGCAAAAAGATGTCGTGTGAGTATACTGATAATGGTCAGTAACGATTCCATTCAGTCACAATTCAATATGTAAGTCCTGCGATGCACAGCTTTTGTGGGAACCTACATTTAGCCGCTTTGCCGATAGTGCGAATGGGCGACAGAGACCTGGTGGACGCTGCGAACCAGGAATGTACTCTCGCAACCTCAGTGCGAAGGATTTCACCTGAAACGCCGACGTTTTTGGTTCTGGCACATAGGGTGGGACGCGCGCCTGGCGTTATAGGTTGAGTGGAAGCGGCATGGGCCGATGAGCTGGAATGTCGTCTTCAAGATAGGTGGTACCACGGGAATTCCCTCTCGTCCTATGCGGACGAGAGGTTTTTTGATTATCAGGAGGAACCGACGATATGGACTATCAGACACAGCAGATTGAAGCTAAATGGAAATTGCGTTGGCAAGAGACAGGTGCCCATCGCGCAAATAAAAACAGCGGTAAACCGAAGTATTATTGTCTCGACATGTTTCCGTATCCCTCTGGAAATGGATTGCACGTCGGGCATTGGCGCGGCTATACCATCTCCGATGTTTGGAGTCGCTATAAACGCATGCACGGGTTTGAAATCCTGCACCCGATGGGGTGGGACGCATTCGGGCTGCCAGCCGAGAATTATGCGATTCAACATGGCGTCCATCCGCGGATCAGCACGGCTGAAAACGTCGCCAATTTTAAACGTCAGCTAGAAGAAATCGGTGCGATGTACGACTGGGATCGAGAAATTAATACGACCGATCCGGAATTTTACCGTTGGACGCAGTACTTCTTTGTGAAGATGTTCGAACGGGGTTTGGCCTACCGCAAAAAGATGCCTATTAATTGGTGCCCGAGCTGTAAGACTGGCTTGGCGAATGAAGAGGTCGTCGATGGCAAGTGTGACCGCTGTGGTTCCGACGTCACCAAAAAAGAGATGTATCAATGGATGTTAAAGATTACCGCGTACGCGGATAGATTGCTGGATGACCTCGACAAGTTGGACTGGCCAGAGCATGTCAAACGCATGCAGCGGGCTTGGATTGGCCGCAGCGAAGGAGCGCGCATTCGCTTTCAAGTGGTAGGTCGAGAGGAGAAAATTGAGGTTTTTTCTACGCGTCCGGACACGATTTATGGCGCGACGTATATGGTATTGGCGCCGGAACATCCACTGGTTCAAGCTATCACCACGGATGCCGCGAAAGCGACTGTCGAGACATATGTCGAGGAGGCGCTGCGTAAATCAAACATTGAGCGGCAAGTTGTCGACAAGACGAAGACGGGCGTCTTTACGGGCGCGTATGTCGAGCATCCACTAGTCGACCGTAAATTGCCAGTGTACGTCGCCGACTATGTCCTGATGGACTACGGGACAGGTGCAATCATGGCCGTTCCGGCGCATGACGAACGCGATTATGAGTTTGCGACGCAGTTTGGGCTGGAGATTATTCCTGTTGTACAGCCAGTGGATGGCCCTGTAGAAGGTCTTTACACAGGGGACGGCGTGCTCATTAACTCCGAGTCGCTCAACGGGCTTAAGGTAGCTGAGGCGAAGCGTGCCGCGATTGAATTGTTGGAGAAGCGGGGGCAGGCGGAAGCCACAGTCAATTATCGGCTGCGCGATTGGGTGTTTGCCCGCCAGCGTTACTGGGGTGAGCCGATTCCGATTATCCACTGTGACCACTGTGGTCCTGTCGCGGTCCCTGTGGAGCAGTTGCCGGTTCGGCTGCCGGAGGTTGAGCGCTACGAGCCCACCGGTACAGGGGAGTCACCGTTGGCGGCGATTCCTGAGTTCGTCAACACGACTTGTCCAAAGTGCCACGCGCCGGCGAAACGGGAGACCGACACCATGCCGCAGTGGGCAGGTTCGTCTTGGTACTTCCTGCGTTACGCGGACCCTCAGAACGCCGAGGCACCGTTCTCCAAGGAAGCTGTCGACTATTGGCTGCCGGTGGACATGTATATCGGCGGTGTCGAGCACGCCGTGTTGCACCTGTTGTATTCGAGGTTTTATACGAAGTTTATTTACGATCTCGGCCTGATTACATTCGATGAACCATTTTCACGTCTCTTTACACAGGGGATGATGACGCTCAACGGCGCGAAAATGAGTAAGTCGAAGGGCAACGTCGTCAACCCGGACGATATTATTCGCGACTACGGCGTCGACGCGTTGCGCATGTACGAGATGTTTGTCGGGCCACCGGAGGACGAAGCGGAGTGGAGCACCAACGGCCTTGAAGGCGTCGCACGCTTCCTGCAGAGGGTGTTCCGGCTTGTTCAGGCGAATGCGACGAGCACCGTTCCGGAACGCGAGTCACTCACCAAATTGCGCCATCGCTTTGTCGCGGCGCTGACGGAACGCATGGAGGGTTTCCGGTTCAACACAGCGGTCAGTGCCTTTATGGAGTACGTGAACGCCTTGTCAACGGAAGCGAAACAAGGGCTCGACCGGGCGACTCTGGAGACACTGACGATGACCCTGGCGCCGTTTGCACCGCATTTGGGTGAGGAGCTGTGGGAGATGCTCGGGCATAAGAAGTCCGTCTTCGAGGAGGCGTGGCCGACGGTTGAAGAGAAGTGGTTAAAGGACGATGAAGTGGAAATCGCTGTGCAGGTCAATGGCCGCGTCCGCGCAAAAATGGTGATTGCCGCAGAGGCTTCACAAGAGGAGGCTATCGCTGCGGCGAAGGCCCTGCCGGACATGCAGGAGTGGCTGCAGGGCAAAGAGGTTATGAAGCAAATATACGTGAAGGGGCGCCTCGTCAACTTGGTCGTGAAAGGCTAATTGGGTTGACGGCGCAGCTGTAACCAAATTCGTGCGTTTCCTGGCGGCGTGGAACGGTTGAATGGTTCGGGCTGCCAGGGGGTTCGCACGTGTGTCGCATCGGCCACTGAAGCATTTATTTCAGGCACGTGTGAAGAGGGAGACAGCGGTGAACGAGTTTTCGCCCATTGGACAGAAACTGTATATGCGCATTGCCCAGCAGATTCGAACGATGATTGAGGACGGCTACTGGAGTCCGGGAGACAGACTGCCGCCGTTAAAGCGTTTGGCAGAACAATTCAATTGTAGTCGTGCAACCGTTCGAGAGGCGCTTGGCGCACTCCGTGGCCAGGGGTTGATTGAGTTTCGCCATGGCGATGGCACATACGTGCGCACGGCGAGTGTGGAGATGTGGATGCAGCCGCTTGACGCTGCGGTGTTATTAGGACTTGATCACGTGTCAGACCTCGTTGAGTTACAGACGGCAATTCTTGCGGCCATCGCCTCTTCTGCGGCCAAACGCAGGGCGACAAGGGATTACTCTGAGCTGTCTCGGGCATTGTTTGATTTGGAGTCTTCGAGCCGGCACAGTGAACAACGTATTGCCAGTGAGTTGCGATTTTACGCAGTGCTTGCAGCTTGCGCGGACAATCCGGTTCTCGAGAACACGTTTCGCGTGTTGCAAGAGGCGCTTCGAAGCAGTTTGCGGCTGCTGAGCCCGAAGCGGGACGTTGGCCTACATACCTGCCGTGCGGTTTACGACGCGGTTCAGATGGAACAGGCAGACGTGGCGCGCGAAATTATTTATGCGTATGGTGACCATCTGCTGGAGCAGGCGGAAAAAATCAAATAAACATCGTGACAGAGTGACTACAAAAAGCGAGAAGAATGGTGTAGAATATAAATGTAAGCGCTATCAATCGGTTCGGCGAAAGGTTGGTTACCGATATGACACCAAAGTTGCTTGTAGCTGCATTTGCGGCAGAAGATCGTCCGTATGTCGACAGAGCGATTGAACACGGGATTGATGTCCGCATCTTGGACTGTTTTGAAGACGTTCACGCGCTTGTTCAGTTTTGGTATAAACGCCGTTCTATCCATGTTCCCGCGCAAAAGCAGTCGGTGAAGAGCGCCGTGGGAAAGGAGTATTTTGACATGGCCGTGATTCGCGATACGCCTCACGACTTTGTTCGTGCTGCGTTGCTCGCGCAAACGCTGCGCGAGGCAAACGTCGGTCAGGTCGTGGTCGTCGCGAATGATGCGTCCCGGGTGCCGATTTACCGTAGGTGTGGCGCGCATCAAGTGGTCATTTCCGAGCATCCCGTGGAATTTTGGACACAACTGGAGCAGCGCTTGCTGTCACAAGTTACAGCCTCCTAACCCCGCGAGTTACCGCATGGCGGGCTGGCGGCACGTAGTTGCTGGCCCTCCTACTTGCCTACCCCCTTCCGTACCCACTTATGTTATGATGAGAGTAGTTCAGTGTGCTCGTTTTCGTTGTGCACTGTCGAGCGCATAATAAAAGGAGGGGCGTCTTCGTTGACCACCTCATTTAAGATACTGTTTTTCTTTATCTCCCTATTCACGATGGCCTGTTTTGCCCTTGGTTCTGTGATGATGGCACAGGGGCGGGGCTGGTTGGCGACGTTATTTTTCGTTCTCGCCGTCCTTATTACAGGGTTGGGGTTTGTTACAAAGCGCCGGTTGGTTCGACCACAATCACAATAGTGTAAAGGGGCGGTTTCGTCGGTGCGCTCAAAGCGTCGGGACGTGGAAATGCGGCGGTACCTCTGGCGTGTGCTGGAAGTGTGTTTTTTGCTGGCATTCATTATCGGGTTTGCATTGCTGCTTGGCTATCTGATGAAATACATCCTGCCATTTGTCATTGGCTGGGTCGTCGCAATTCTGCTTATCCCGATTACACGTTGGCTGGAGCGGATGGGGGTGACGCGACTCGTCGCCGTGATTGTGACGTTATGTTGCACGGTTGCTGCGGCCATTGCTGTCACCTTGGGGGTCACCATCGGTGTGACGCGCGAGGCGGGCTCATTCATGACGAATAGCCAATCGTTCTTTACATATGCCGACGCGTTCGTTCAGAACAAGTTGATGGCAGGAAAAGTTTTTTACGGACAGATGCCGCCGCAGGTAGCTAATCAGATTCAACATGCTTTAGTGCAATTCGGTACAAGTATCGAGCAATCAATACGGAGTTTTGTCAGGTCTCTCATTGGTGCATTGACGCAGATTCCAGAATTGTTGTTTGTGGGTGTCATTGCCGTGGTGACTGCGTTTTTTATTATGTTGCGCCACGAAAAGATGATGGTGTCATTCCTGCGCGTGGTTCCCCCTGGATGGGACAACAAAATTCGCGCCATTCTCGACGATATGTCGCGCGCGTTTTTAGGGACCATTCGAGTTCAATTCATTCTCATGTGTATGTCAGCCGTATTGGGCGTTGCGGGGATGCTCATTCTGCACGTTCATTACGCGGTTTTACTCGGGATTTTATTTGGCCTGTCCGGGTTGATTCCCATTCTAGGATCCGCCATCTTAACCGTTCCATGGGCGATTGGCGCGTTGGTTATCGGTGATGTACCATTGGCCATCAAGGTGCTTGGGCTGCAGGTCGTCATCTCTTTGATTCGGCATATGGTCGAGCCGAAAATCCTCGCGAATTCGGTGGGCCTGGACACATTGACCACATTGTTTGCGCTCTATGTCGGATTAAAAGTGATTGGGATTATTGGTCTCTTCATTGGGCCGATTATTCTGATTGGGGCCAAGGGATTGTTGCGCACGCATTTGTTTGTCGATTTCCTGCCTAAGTTTAGTCAAGCCGAGGATGATCCGGGTGGAGGCGAAAGTGGTTGAATATTATAAGTATTCATGCCGATGGCGCACCACACCGCCGTTGGACAGGTGTATGGCCGACTGCATCGCCTGGGGCCTATATCGTACCGCCTGGGGCGCTTGTCCATGAAGCGAGTGGGAGGACCTGGGCCAGTGATTACCCGGTCGTCGCTTTTTTTTGGCCAAAGGTTTATTTCCAGGTATTTATGCTCTTGAAGGAAAATGTGACAGACTATTATTGTAATATGATTACGCCTGCGTTCATCGCTCGAGACGTGATTTATATTGATCTCGATCTCGACGTCACCGTGATGGACGGCCAAATCGATTTGCTTGACGAGCAAGAGTTTCGCGCGCGTCAATTTGCCTATCCGGCTGCATGGCGCAGCGCGGTGCAACAGGCGAGTCAGTGGCTTGTTCAACAGGCGCACGCAAAAACTGGGATATTTCATCCCGCCACCGGTGAAAGGTGGCGGATATGGTTATCGTCAGTTTTGGATTAGCCTTCTGTATGAGGACGGCCTGTATCGCCTAGTAATTTGCGCGCGCGTTCCATGATGGCAAATAATGTGCGAGAGTCTTCTTCCAACTGTTCCGGTGTGACGTCCTTTTCGAGAACGACCGTGTGCGTTTGCAATTGTTTTTGGAGGGACTCTACTTGTTCTGCCAACTCCTGTTTCTCTTTCTCAATTTGCGTTAAATACGCTCGGAGTTTATGGTACTGCTCGTCATATGTTTGGAGGAAGTCAATGACGTCCCTCATCGATTCGCTGGTTGCATGGGCTGGCGATTCCGCTGATGTTGTGGACGCTGTGGTCGGTTCAGAAACTGTTGCGGCGTTGTCCGCTGACGTTGATGATGTGCTATTTTTACGGCTTTGTTTCGCCGCCTCAATTTCTTCTCGGTAATCTTTGCGCACGACGCCGTTCCAGCGGTATCCACAGGCAGCAGGCGTGCGTCCAAGCAAACTAGCTGCCTCTTCGAACGCCTTTAGTTGTGTGCTGCCGCTGCGGATGTGTTCGAGTACTAAAGCCGCCAAACGAGTATCATCATCAGGTGTCCACGCGTCCGAGCGCGAGGCCCATTTCTCTACCGTTTGCAAGGTGATTCCTCCCTACAGTCTGTACTATACCTTATTTCCATGCTGTACAAGATTCATACAGTGCCCTCTATGGGCTGCTCATTATCATGCTATGATCGGTTTTTGAAATCGTGACCTTTTGTCTTGAAATTTCGTAGAAAGCCAGGGTGGGACAGTCTTTCATCACGGAAATTGCCAAAAAAAGCGAACAGGAGTTCGCAGTTTTGCGTCGAAAGATGTCGGATAACGGTGTTAAACATTTTTTGGCGTAATAGAGAGAGGTGGGGCGGAATGAATCTGGAGCAATTGCTCAACGAGTGGCAGCGAGACCCATCGTTCATGTCCCAGGTGGCCGCGTGGCGGGTAAGTGAAGCCACTGCAGGACGGTTTCGACCTATCCCGGCCACTGCACACACTGAAGTTCTAGCGGCTTTGCAAAGTCGCGGCATTTCACAGCTGTTCAGCCATCAAGAAGAGGCCTGGAATGCCATTCAAGCTGGTAAAGACACGATGGTTGTCACGCCGACGGCGAGTGGCAAGACCTTGTGTTACAACCTGCCTGTACTAAACGCCATTTGCGAAGATCTGTCGGTGCGGGCACTCTATATTTTCCCGACGAAAGCCTTGGCGCAAGATCAGGTCGCTGAATTAAGCGAACTCATTGAGCACGTAAAGACTCAAATTCACTCCTTTACATACGACGGGGATACGCCCGTTCACGCTCGCCAACGCATTCGTGAGGCGGGACACATTGTTGTCACCAATCCAGATATGTTACACGCGGCCATCTTGCCGCATCACACGAAATGGCTGCGGTTGTTCGAGAATCTAAAATATATCGTCATTGATGAAACGCATATGTACCGTGGCGTGTTTGGCAGCCACTTTGCCAATGTGCTGCGGCGGTTAGACCGGATTTGCGCGTTCTACGGCGCCAAACCGCAGTACATCATGAGTTCCGCCACTATTCAAAACCCTGGTGAACTGGGCCATTTGCTGACTGGTCGGGATGTCTACGTCGTGGACAAGTCGGGTGCGCCGCAGGGCGAACGGCATACGATTCTCTATAATCCGCCGATTGTCCATCCGAAGTTGGGACTGCGCCAGTCAAGTCTTCAGGTAGCTCGCAAAATGGCGGGCAGACTGCTAAATGAGGGCATTTCGACGATTGCGTTCGTCAAGACGCGTACGCAGGTTGAGGTGTTATCGTCTTACCTCAAGGCGGATGCGAAAGAACGGTTGCGTGCCGGGATAGTCGGATATCGCGGGGGGTATCTCCCGAGTGAACGGCGGGCAATTGAACGCGGTTTGCGAAGCGGGGAACTCAAAGGCGTGGTGAGCACCAACGCCCTGGAATTAGGCGTAGATATCGGTTCTCTCGACGCGTCGTTAACCGTTGGTTACCCGGGCTCGGTGGCGTCGGTTTTACAACAGAGTGGCCGTGCAGGACGCCGCAGGGGCGTATCTCTGGCCATGTTTATCGCGAATGCGTCCGCGCTAGATCAATATCTCGTCCATCATCCAGAGGCACTGCTTGAAATGTCGCCGGAGTCGGCTCGAATCTATCCGGACAACTTGTTAATCTTGATGGACCATCTCAAATGTGCTGCATATGAACTGCCGTTCGCGGCAGATGAGTCGTTTTCTGTCGAAACGACGTCGGAGTTGTTGGAGTACCTCGCAGATGCTCGAATTCTGCATGTCGGGCGCGACAAGAAGTATCACTGGATGGCGGACGCACTGCCGAGCGCCGGGGTATCCTTGCGCAGCGCTGCTCAGGAGAATGTCGTGATTGTCGATGAGACGGACGGGCGACCGCGTGTCATTGGTGAGACAGATCGCTTTAGCGCGTTGACCACCCTGCACGAGGAAGCCATTTATTTGCACCAGTCCAAATCGTATCAAGTGGAAAAACTCGACCTTGAGAATGGCAAGGCGTTTGTTCGCGCGGTGGAAGCAAATTATTATACGGACGCAGAACTGGCCGTTCGGCTGCAGGTACTTGACCAGCTCGCGTCGACACAGGCGGGGCCAGCATCTCATACGTTTGGCGAGTTGGCGGTCAATGCGACACCAACGTTGTTCAAAAAAATCAAGTTCGACACCCACGAAAATTTGGGGTGGGGGCGAATTTATTTGCCAGAGGCGGAATTGCACACAGTGGGGTATTGGGTTTCTTGGGAGCCAACCGCGTTTCAATTGACTCAGGAGGACTGGGAGAGCGCGTTGAAGGGCCTAGGTTATTTGCTCAAACACGCGAGTGCCCTTCATTGCATGTGTGCGACATCCGATTTGCATGTCACGGTTCAGGTCCGTGATCCACTTGGACAGCGACCAACGCTGTATGTGTACGATGCGTATCCGGGTGGTATTGGATTATCAGAGCGAGTCTTTCGTGATAGAGATCTGATCCTATCCTCCTCATTCGACATGATTCGACAATGTTCTTGCGAGTTTGGCTGCCCATCCTGCGTCGGACCAGGTCATGTGGATGAGCACCTCAAGGAACGTGCGCGCATGTTGCTCATCGCTTCAATGGTGGATACGGCGACAGATGCGGCGCACCAGGAAAGGGCGTGATGGTCTGTGGCTCGCAGTTTGCTAGAGAGACTACGCGCACTCGAACAGTCTGTTCAGGCTGCTCGGCCGACTGCGGATGTTGCCGCTGAGGGCAGTCACTCTACTCCTTCCCACGACGACCGCACGGCGGGTGACGACGTCTTTGAGCAGTTCCACCGCGCGGGCTTTGAGCGGATTGCAACGCCATACGGCGATTGCTGGCGCCGCAAGACCACTTTTGACTTGTTCACACGCCATGGACATCACGTTTTCGCGGATGCGTTAGAAACGGATTATCGTGCCCTCGAACAACTGGCTAAAGCGCCAATTTCGATGGATTTGGTGCGCTACTACGATGTAGAGACGAACGGCCTTGGCACCGGCGCGGGGACATTTCCGTTTTTACATACAATTGGCTACTTTGAACAGGATGAGTTGTGTTTTGCCCAGTACTTCGTCGACGATTACGGCGCAGAGGCCGCTGTTCTTCATGCCATCGCAACTGAGCACCTGCCGGAGGGCGCAATGGTTGTGACCTTTAATGGCAAATCGTTTGACTGGCCATTATTTCAAAATCGGCGCTTGTTGCACCGGATGGAGCGCGTTGAATGCTATCAACTCGACTTGCTTCACCCGAGTCGGCGGTTGTGGAAATCACAATTGCATCGCGTCCGATTGGCTGAGGTAGAACGGGGGATTCTCGGTGTGGAACGCGTGGGCGATTTGCCTGGTAGCCAAGCGCCGGAAAGGTACTTTCAGTTTCTTGAGTGTCACGACATTGAGCTGATGGAGCCCGTTCTATCGCATAATCTGATGGATGTTTGTTCGTTGGTCGTTCTGCAGGTGAAAATTGCGCGCTTGTTGAATGGTGAGGTCGATGACTTACCTTCGCCGACCCATTTGGCCCTTGCTTCCTGGTATGATGCGTGGCACGACGTACAGGCAGCGGCGATGTCTTATGAGCGTGCGGCACAGGCGCTTGATGCGACTTGGCGCGCGCATTGGCTATATAGTTTGTTTCTGAAACGGCAACGAGACGACGTTACTGCCTGTCAGGTGTGGGAGAAAATGGTGCAGGACTATCCAGACCGAATTGAACCATTAATTGAGCTGGCTAAGTGTTTCGAGCACCGTCAACACGATTTGAATCGCGCGCGGGAAGCCGTTGAGGAGGCCCTCCGTCGCATTGCCAAGCCATCGGGGCAGACGCGTACAGCGTTGCAAATTCCACATCGGGTCATCGACGTGCCGTTGCAGGCATCGATGCTGCCGTCGTCACCGATTGAACAGGCCTTGCGCCATCGCCTCAATCGGATTGTCAGGAAACTGGGTGCACAGGGGTAGCGGTAGGCGCTTGCGGATGTGCGCAGTCTTGTCTAGTGTAGAAGATGTAAGCTTCGGGTTGGGGGCGATTGGATGTTTACGGGGTTTCAAGAAGAGGATTTTCAAGTATTTTCTGTGCCGGGGCTCGATGCTCGGATGGCGGCGATGAAGCAACACGTCCGACCAAAGCTCGAAGCGCTGGGTCAACATTTTACAGCATTTTTAGCACCTCGGCTGGGCGAGGAGGTTTACGCCCATGTGGCGAAACACGCCCGGCGGACCGTCAACCCGCCTAATGACACCTGGGTGGCGTTCAGTACAAACGCCCGCGGGTATAAACAACATCCGCATTTTCAAATTGGGTTATGGCAAACGCATGTGTTTGTCACGTTCGGATATATTTATGAGTCCCCGCGAAAAGGGGATTTTGGTGAACGGCTCGCGCGTTCTGCCGACCAGGTACACGCGCAAATACCAGACGATTTTATCTATGTGACGGATCATACAAGTCCAGCATCGATTCCGGCCAGCGAGGTGGCCGTGAGCGATATTGTCCGCCTTGGCGAGCGGCTACAAGCGGTCAAAAAAGCGGAACTCCTCGTCGGCAAGCGATGGGAGAGAGATATAATCATGCAGATGTCGGGAGAGCAGTTTGTGACGGCGGCGGAAGTTGTCATGACTCAACTCGTGCCACTGTACCGGTTGTAGAGAGACGGGTTGTGGGGTGAAGCTGTGCAAATCCACCTACTTCATATGAATGATGTACACAGCCAATTGGAGAGTTATATGCGCCTGGGTCACCAGTTACGCACATTGCGCAGTGAACTGGAACAGGCAGGAAACTTTGTGTTGACGTTTGACCTCGGCGATGTGCTGGATAGAGTTCGCCCCGAAACAGAGGCGACAATGGGCCTCATCAACGTTGATATGATGGCGGCGCTGGGCGTCGATGGATGGGTTTTTGGCAACAATGAGGGGCTGACGATTCCCGTTGAATGTTGGCCATTGCTGACACAACACGCACAGACGACGGTTTATGGGACCAATTTTCGTCGGCCTGGACAGTTGTCATTTGACTGTTTTTGCGACACGCACATTTACGAGCGGGATGGTATCCGCGTTGGTGTATTTGGACTTACGCCAGACTATACGTTGCCGTACAGCATGCTTGGTGTATCTGCCGAAGATCCGTTTGTCAGTGCGAAGGAGGCGGTCGAAAATCTGCGCCAAAATAGCGTCGACGTCATCGTCTGTCTGTCGCATTTGGGGCGGCGGGCAGATCACCAATTGGCGATTGAGGTTCCACACATCGATGTCATTCTCGGCGGTCACACGCACGAGTTTATGAAGGAACCCGATTGGGTCAATGGGACGGCCATTTTTCAGCCAGGCAAGCACGCGCGGATGTTCGGGCACACTGCCATCACGTTGGATGAAGACAAACATGTGGTGTCCATCACGGCCGAGCCGATTGAAGTATGGTTGAACACGCCATATGACGCGGAGATGCAACGCGCCTATGAGAGACACTTCGCAGGCGTTCAGGAAGTGTTGAACCGGCGGGTGGCCACGTTGTCAGAGCGGCTTCCACTTGTGTACGAACGCGAGTCACCGTTTGCCAATTTACTGGCGGATGTGTTGTACGACGAGTGCGAAGGCGACCTTTGTGTCATGATGACAGGAGCGCTCAACTCGAGCCTTTTGCCTGGGGAGGTCAAGTTGAATCACTTGTTGGGTGCCTGTCCGACGCCAACGCGGCCGATTGTCGTGACGTTGACTGGGCGGGAGTTGCTCGATGCGCTCAATCAAGGCATTCAGTCCGACACGTATGGCAGGCATGGAATAGGGTTTGGTTTTCGCGGTGGCAAAATTGGTTATTTGGTCGTGTCGGGTGCGGTGGTTGATGTCGCCACGGACCAAGCGGGGCAACCACGTATCCAAGAGGTCCACGTTGGGCAGGTGCCGTTGGATTGTGCGCGTGCGTACAGAGTGATTACCTGTGAATATCTGTGGCTTTCGCCTGTCTTTCAGCCCTTTCGGCAAGCGCGCGAGGTTACCTATTACCCGCCATTGGTACGGGAGGTACTGCTGGCACGGATACATGAGGAAGGCCGGATGGCACGCGCGTCAACGCCACGGTATCGCTACTTACACAAGAGTTCCGAAGGGGGGATGTGAAATGGCTTTGCTGTCTAAACGGGATACGGCGCAAGTGATGGAAAAGTTGCAACGCCGATATCCAGACGCCAAATGTGCGTTGAATTTTTCCAATCCCTTTGAGTTGTTGATTGCAACTATGTTGTCAGCACAGTGTACCGATGTGCGCGTCAACATGGTAACGGAGCGCTTGTTTCAAAAATATCGTGGGCCGGCTGACTTTGCGGCGGCAACACCTGAGCAGGTACAAGAGGATATCCGGGAGGTCGGCTTGTTTCGTTCAAAGGCCCAGAATATCGTGGCGACGTGTCGGTTATTACTCGAACGGTATGATGGAGAAGTTCCTGCAGATAGGGAAAAGCTCGTCGAGTTGCCCGGTGTTGGCCGGAAGACGGCGAATGTCGTACTGTCCAACGCTTTTGGCATACCAGCGCTCGCTGTGGATACACATGTGTTAAGGGTGTCCAATCGCATCGGTTTGGCGAACAGTGATTCCCCTGATGAAACGGAGCGTCAGATCTGTCGCCGTGTCCCGAAATCTCAATGGTCACAGGCTCATCACTGGTTGATTCACCATGGGCGGCAGATTTGCTCAGCGAGGAAACCGAAGTGTGAGGCGTGTCCAATCCAAGAACACTGTCAGTATTTCCGTAAGACTTTTACCAAGTCCCTGAACGCGAAAGAATCGACAGGCAGCTAAACGGTTTGTGACGCGTTTTATGAATTGGCCCATCAAGATGCGAGGAGGTTCAACGTCAACATGTGGTGGAAGCGCGGCTTTATCATTCTTTTGTCTTTGAACATCCTCGTCTTCGTCGGAGGCCTGATTGCCCTGGATTCGTTTCCGTCAGCGACGTCGTCCTCGGTAAAGAAATTTCAATCGACGCCGAATGACGGAAAGACGGCTGCGGTTCAGGTTGTCATCGGCCAGGATGCAATCAACAGTTATATTGCCTATGCACTGGCTCAGGAAGCAGATGTCCAGAAAATCATGAGTTATGCCCAGATTCAATTCGCATCGACCTGGAATTGCGACATTGGGGTCAAATTGCTGGATAAAGTGGTGCCGTTTCATTTGGTTCTCGTTCCGGATGTTGAGAATGGAAACTTGAACTTGCAAGTCAAAAGCGCATCCATGGGTCAAGTTCCGGTACCCGATAGTCTCCTCTTCCTTTTGTTAAAACATCTGCAATGGCCCAACTGGATTAATTTGGACGCCAATCATCACGTATTGCAACTGAACTTCACACAACGCCCCCAGGAGCCATTTGGCGTTCGCATTCTCGGGTACTCGTCCACTACGCAGCAGTTGAGTCTGCAAGTGACCATGTCGCCGTCGGCGATTGCCCAAAGCGCGAATCACGCATAACGCCACGGAGCTGGCAGATTCCTCATGTTCGTTCCTCCGCAACCAACGCAGTGAACAAAAGGCATAAGCTTTGCACCAGTGTCGCAGGATATACGAAGATTCTAGAATCAGGAGGAAACACTGGTGCTGAGCAAATATGCCTCCATGTTAAAGCGTTTGATTACCGTCAACGAATCTGTGCTAGATGAGCAATTTACACTATTGGACGACGAAAGCGATACGAGCTACGACGAAGACGGGAATAAACGCGGTCCGGAAGTGATTGACTTTGATACAGATGAAAATAAAACACAGACGGCGAAGCGCCCGGTTTCGATGCGGCAGTTCATCCGTCGCGGTGCAGCCCTGTACAACGAAGCTGTGCGAAAAGCTCACGTCGGCCAGGATGACGATTTGCCAGTTTCCATTGACCAGATGAAAGCGCGTCTCGAACGCTTCTTTCACTTGCCCCAGAACAAGGATGTCGTGATTCGTGAGTTCAGTGTTGGTGTACACGCGAAACAGCCCTGGCGCGGACTCGCTGTGTTTGTCGATGGGCTGGCGGACAAGACAGTCATTAATCATGACATTCTTGAGCGGTTAATGCTGTTTACTCAATTCATCGACGACGAACCACGGCGCAATATGGAGTATATTCAGGAGAAAATTTTAACCAGTAATCAGACGGCTATGCTGGAAAAATGGTCGGAAGTGATTCAGGCGATTCTGGCGGGATCGACCGTTGTGCTATTGGACGGCTGTAATGGCGCGTTATCTGTGGAGACCAAGGGGTGGGAGCACCGAAGTGTCAGCATCCCACAGACTGAATCGGTGGTGCGGGGGGCCCATGACGCTTTCACCGAGAACTTTCGGACCAATACGGGTCTTATCCGATCCCGCTTTCGCTCCGAACACCTAGTGACCGAAATCTACAGCGTTGGGAACCTGGCGTCGACCGATGTCGCTATTATGTACGTGCATGGGATGACAAACCCGAAGTTGGTTCGGGAAGTCCGCCGCCGGATTGAGGCGATTGACGTCGATTACATCGATAGTCCGGGGGTGTTGGAGCAGTTTATCGAAGATGAACCGCGCATGATTATTCCGCAGGTGTTGTCGACGGAACGGCCAGACAGGGTCGCGGCATCGTTGGCCGAGGGATATGTCGCTATCGTGGTTGGGAATAACCCATTTGTATTGATTGCACCTGTCGTATTGTACTCTTTGATTCATACATCGGAGGACGCAAACCTGCGGTTTTACGCCGGCACGTTTATTCGAGGACTGCGTTGGATTTCTTTGTTCATCGCTTGCCTGTTGCCTGCACTGTATGTTGCGGTCACCAATTACCATCCAGAAATGCTTCCGACTGACTTAATGCTCGCGATAGCAGGTAGCCGTGAGCAGGTGCCATTTCCTGTTATCGTCGAGGTTTTACTGATGGAGTTTGCTATCGAGCTGATTCGGGAGGCAGGGATTCGCATACCGTCCGTGATTGGGCCCACGATTGGCATCGTTGGCGCTTTGATTATCGGACAGGCCGCAGTGCAGGCTGGTATCGTGAGTCCATTGCTCGTGATTGTCGTTGCGACGACTGCGCTCGCGGGATTTGCCATCCCCAATTACGAATTGAGTATGGCCGTGCGAATTAGCCGTTTTGTCTTTTTACTCGCTGGTGCATTTCTCGGCTTCTACGGTGTCGCCATTCTCCTGTGCGTCTCTGTCGTCCGCCTATCGATGCAAAAATCGTTTGGCGTGCCGATTTTGAGCCCGATTGCCCCCACAAAAGCAAGTGCAAAAGACGTGTTGATTCGCGGTCCTGTGTACTCGATGAACTTGCGTCCATCGTTTTTGCATCCACTTCGGAGTTGGCGACAACAACCGGTCACTCGTCCGTGGAGTGCACCGACTGGTAAGCGCGCAGGGAGAAAGGGGAATGACCAGGCATGAAGAACCAGGAGGGAAAAGCCAGTGTTGCAGGCAGAGAACTGACGGCCTTAATGATTCTCGTCGTCGCCACGAACGCTTTCTTAATTTATCCGCAATACGTGAGTCAGTCAGCTTATGAAGCAGCTTGGATGGAACCGATTGTGTCAGGTGCACTGACACTCGTTCTGTTTTACTTTGTAGAGTGGCTTATGCGCAAGTATTACCCGCAGTTGGATATTGTCGAGGTCAGCAAAGAAGTGTTTGGACGGGTGATTGCCGCACTCTTGGCGATGTTATTCGCCGCGTATTTTATTTGTACAACAGCGATGGTCGTCCGTGAGTTCACGGAGAACGTCATCATGACCGTTCTGCCCGCAACACCCATTCTCCTTGTGGGGGCCGTCTTCATGGGGGCCGTCGGTTACATTGCGTACGCTGGACTAGAGGGGATAAGCCGCACCGCGTATATTTTCTTGCCCATTCTTTTGATTGGGCTCGTCGGCGTGTGTGTGGCGACGATGAACTGGTGGCACCCGGCGATGCTGTTGCCGTTCTGGGGAACTGGGATTCCCCGCGTGCTGACCGGGTCACTTGAATATAGTTCCGTCTTTAGCAACGTATTGTTGCTGACGATTATATACAAACACGCGCATAACCCACGTCAGATGCGACGCATTGGTTCTGTCAGCGTCACCGTTTCAACGCTGCTGTTGTGCTTGCTCATCATTACGTACCACATGGTTTTCCCGGCTGTCGAATCCGAGCAGGTGTCTTTTGCACTGTACAGATTGGCACGGCTGATTTACCTTGGCCCATTCTTTCAGCGACTGGAGAGTGTGTTTATTTTTCTCTGGGTCACTGCAGCAACGGTAAAGATGGCCGTGACGTTATGGTGTTCGGCGTATCTGCTTGGCAAAGCGTTTGGTTGGCCAACCTACCGCCCAGGTATTCCGATTCTTGCATTGTTGTCGTGGTCCATCGCGATGTGGGCGGACAGTTGGGTACAAGTGGTCGATCTCGACGGCCGATACCTACTGCGCTGGGGCTGGACAGTGGTTTTTGTCTTGCCGATTGTGGTGCTCTTACTGGGCGTGGTCGGTCGCGCGTTTAAGGGTTCAACGGGAGAACCTGGCGAGCGGCGACGGCGACGGAGGGGGATTACACATGCTTAGGTTCTTGTTTGCCATGATTATTCCGTTTCTCATTTTTGTCTACACGATGTCGTTTACGCGCTGGATGGGCAAGGAGCGCCATCTGGCCGCAGCGACCTCGGCAGCGCTGTTGGGTGCATTGACGTTGTGTGCGAGCGGTGCGACGTTGTGGAAACTGTTGACCTAATTGGGCGTCTCGCGGCAAGGTGTTTGACCGGGGAAAGTGTGTCGTTATATGCTGGGAACACAGGTGAGGCGGAACGTCGACCCGGCACCCGGGAATGCGCGTGCCGTTCGCCGTTGTCGAGGAGGCGTCTCTCTTGAGCGATACAGAAGCTTCAAAACAGGTCATTATTTATACCGACGGTGCCTGTTCGAAGAATCCCGGCCCTGGGGGCTGGGCGGCCGTCTTAAAATATGGGGAACATATCAAAGAAGTCTCTGGTGGCGAACCGCACACCACGAATCAGCGCATGGAAATCATGGCGGTGATTGGTGCGCTTCGCGTGCTTAAACAGCCTTGTGACGTCGTCGTGTACTCGGATTCCGCCTATGTCATTAATTGTTTTCAGCAGAAGTGGTACGTCAATTGGCAGAAGAATGGCTGGCGCAACAGCAAAGGGGAGATGGTACAGAATCGTGACCTCTGGGAGGAATTGCTGTCCGTCATGGCCCCGCATAAGGTGCAGTGGAAAAAGGTCAAAGGCCACGCTGGCGTCGCTTGGAATGAACGCTGTGATGAATTGGCGAGGGCGGCTATTCCCCGATGAGCACGGAGCTTGACATCGAAACGCTGCGCGAGCTGGCTCAGCGTGAGGGCGTGTTGGAAGTTGCCGTTACGGATACCGCCCCATTTCCGGAGTTAATTCCGTGGCTCGAAGCCTATGAGGCTCGGGGGAGCACGGGATTTGAGGTGGGGGAAGTCGCTCAGCGTATCAATCCACGTCTCTGGATGCGCGAGGCCAAATCTATCATCGTAATCGCGCTGCCATATCTGACAGAGCAAGGGGCGCGCACCGCCCGGTCGCACCCGCGAGGGCGGCGTCACGGGCATACCTCACACTACACGTACGGCGTCGATTACCACAGAGTGCTTGCGGAAAAACTTCATGCTATTCATCGCAGCATGGAAGTGGTCGTCGGGCATGAAATCGCCATGAAGCTCTCGATTGATACATCCCCTTTGGTCGACCGACGGCTCGCTGAGCGCGCGGGTCTCGGCTGGATTGGCAAAAATGCGATGTTTTACAGTCACCGCTATGGTTCCTATGTGTTTATAGGGGCGATGCTGGTTGATCTCGTGATTCCTCCCACCGCACATCAGGAAGCGGCTGTTGGTGCCCTGTGCGGAACGTGCTCACGCTGTCTCACGGCATGTCCAACTGGCGCAATTGTCGCACCAGGCGTCATGGATGCCACACGTTGTTTGTCGTATGTTACACAAATGAAGGGGCTTATCCCTGTTGAATTTCGGGACAAACTCGGTCGCCGAGTTTGGGGTTGTGACGTCTGCCAGTCGACTTGTCCAATCAATCAGAATGTCGAACACTCGAAAGAGAATGCCTTTGGCCCGAGTCAAGAGTTGGCATACCCTGACCTCATTGAATTATTGCAGATGTCAAATCGCCAGTTCATGCGCAAATACGGGCATACCGCGATGGCTTGGCGGGGGTTGCGCACCTTACAGCGCAACGCGCTGATTGCCCTTGGCAATGCCGGTGACGCTGCGGCCCTTGCATGGATGATTCCCTTTCTGCAAAACGCGCGCGTTGAACTGCGGGCGAGCGCGGCGTGGGCGATTGGTAAAATCGGCGGCCCAGAGGCCAAGGAAGCGTTGCTTGAAGCGCTGGAAGAGGAAGCGGATGCACAGGTGATGGAAGAATTGCGCAATGGATTGGAGGCCTGTCATGAACGCGGTTGAACGCTCGGTTTTCAAGTTACCTGTCGAGCAGGTAAGGGGTAGCACGCAAATGACGCCATATGGTTCGTTTTCGCTCATCGCTTGTGAGCGCGGGTTGATGTATGCCGGTTGGGGCGGTTTAGAGCCGTTTATGGAGTATCTTAACCGGCATCCATCTGGAGAGTTGTCTAGGTCTTATCTACAGCAGGCGTCCAGTGAATTGGATGCGTATTTTCGAGGAACGTTGTCGACGTTTTCGGTGCCGTTGGTTTACCAAGGCACGCCTTTTCAGGAGGCGGTCTGGTCGGGGCTTTTGACGATTCCGTATGGTGAGACGTGGTCATATAGGCAACTGGCCGTTCATATTGGCAATCCGCTTGCAGTTCGCGCGGTTGGACAAGCCAATCGGGCGAACCGCATCGCGGTGTTGATTCCTTGCCATCGAGTGATTGGTGCCGACGGTGGTCTGGTCGGATATGCCGGCACGGCCACAGACCTCAAGGCCAGTCTCATTGACCACGAACACTCAGTCGTCGCCCACCGATAAACTGCGAACCTGTTCTGAGAAAGACTTTAAAAACGATTGGCGGCGCGGTGCCGCGTCGGCATACGCGAGGAGATCATCTAGCTGTGCCGGATCCTTGAAAAAATGGTAGCGTGTATGCGCCAGCCGCCAGGCCCGGTACGGGAATTTTAACAGCGCCTCGACCAAGCGGTATTCGACTTTTGGAATGGTTTTGACTGTGTCGAAGTGCAGAAAGCACGCGTAGGCGATATCGCCGCTCCAATGATTGAGTTGCAGGCTTCTTCGGAGCAGGTGCGCCATATCGAGAACGCGTGGGGCAAAGGTCGAGAGTTCAAAATCAATCAGGTACACGTTGTGATCAGGTGCGTACAGACAGTTCCCCGGGATGACGTCCAAGTGACTGATGCCCGCATTGGCTTTGTCGGCGTGTAAGAACGCTGCACATTCCGCCTGTTGCAGTAGCTGCAGGCTATCTGCCGCATCATCCAGGAGCTGCGCCTTAAGTGAGACGAATAACTTGTCGAACTCGTCTTTTTCGTCATTGGCTTCCGCTTTGTAGATGAGTTGTCGCAGGTCGTGGTTGCGTTCTTTAGTCATCTCGAACAAATTGAACGCGTCGTTTGGGACGAACTTTTCCGATGTAAACCCGCGGGTCGCCTCGTGGAATTGGGCCAAGGCATAAGCGGTTTGTGCCACGTGTTCGGCGGATGTGAAGTTTGCAGGTTGTGCGTCTATCCACTCGGTTGCGTAATACACGCTTCCCCCTTCATTTACACCAGGTGCTTTTTTCTTCGTTAGCAAGAATTTGCTGTAGCGAGAAAATCCTTGTTTTTGCGCATATTTCAGCATTCGGTGCACGAACCATACGTGCGGCAGTGTGAGGTGTGTGCGTTTGATGGCGTAGCGTTTTCCGTCATCTGTGACGACCCGGAGGATACCAGGCATTTGTTCTCTACGTTCGATAGTCACAGGGTAGCGGTCAAGGACACCTTGGGGAATGTCGTACGTTTGTGTCGGGATAGCGCTCCGGGAAGATCTCCTGTTGGCCACCGGTGTGCGTGTTTGCTTTGCGCTTGTTGATTTTGCCGATACATCTGCGGCAATCGCAGTCAGTCCTTCGCGCAGATCGTACGAATGGGCGTTGCGATTGGCGGTTGCACTTGTCGAATGTGCAGTTGAAGCTGTCTCAGGGTCGTTGTGCGTTGACTGTGCAGCCTCTTTTGCTTCGAACTGCGCTTGCAGGAAGTAAGGGGGCTTTAAGAACTCGTTTGCCAACACTTCTAACCAATCCGGCATCTTTTGTCGTTTCATCACCATCACCTAACACAGGATTCGATGACACTAGCCTATTCAATGATGTAAAAAAGGACTGGGCGGTTGCCTCTATCGGCATAAAATGATAAAGACCCAAACGCGGGCGTACGTCATAGTTCGCCGGCGTTTGGGTTTGGCTTGATGTTTCGTTGTTATTGCGTTGTGCCTAACAACTTACAGTTTGGCGCGAACGCGGCGAATCACTTCATCAGTGAACTCGGTCGTGGTGGATTTGCCACCGAGATCAGATGTGCGCGTTCCTTCCATGACAGCCTCTAAGGTGCTATCGTAGATAGCTTGGGAGACGGTTTGAGCCGCTTTGTCGTCTTGATAACCGAGGAGTGAAGCACCAGCCAGAATCATGGCCATCGGGTTTGCGACATTCTTGCCGAACAGGCTTGGGGCAGTTCCATGAGGCGCTTCGGCCATGACCACGTTCGGTTGGAAGTTGTCGTCAAGCGCCAGCAAAATCGATTCTGATCCGGCGATAGATCCGAACATTTGCAGCACGAGGTCGGACAGGCAATCTCCGTCGCGATTGAGGGCTGGGATGACCAGAGGTTCCCCAGCTTTTACGAGCAACAGCGCGTAGGTCGCGTCAATCAATTGTGGCTCATAGGCCACGTCGGGATATTGCGGAGCAGCAGCGTCCATTTCTTCTTTCAGCATGCCCTCGTAAATCGGGCTGACTGTAAATTTTGGCCCACCGAACACTTTGGCGTTCAAGCGCTTCGCGTGCTGGAATGCGTACTTGGCAACACCTTTACAAATGGCGCGCGAGATTTTCTCTGTGCGAAACGCGTATTCCCCGTCTGCTGTCTCTTCACGCCATTCCTTTGCGCCGTATGCATCGTCGACCGCCATCCGCACGACCGAGATAGGGGAAGAGACGGCAACTGGCGGTTGCACGCCGGGAATGCGGCGACCCGTACGAACGATGACTGTGCCGTTGATTTCCTTACGCAAAATTGCGTTCGGGCTGCCAACATCGCCTTTGGTTTCTGGTGTGATGGTCGCGGCCTTCAATCCTAAACGGCTTTCGCGCATGGCCGCGGCCGCTTCGTACACGACTTGGTTGTTGGTCTTTCGACGATTCTCCAGGCTCAAATCAAAACGTTGAAACGCGACGTCATAACCAGTCACGTCTGGGGAGAGTACACGAAGTGCCTCTTCGAGCAACTCCTGACCCGTTTGGTCGCCTTCCATCACTACGATGGTTGGTTTAGACATGCCTTTCACCTCATCTTCGTCACTTTTACGCTGGTGCATGTGAATTTGGGTGGTGCACGACTGGTGAATTCGTACAGACACTGAAAACAGAAATCAATGGGAGAGCATCTTCGTAAGCCAAGCGGCTGACGTACATAACACGTCGACACATTGATTCATTTTGTCGACGGTAAATCGGGATACAGGTCCTGAAATCGACAGCGAGGCGATACACTCGTGATTGCGACCGAATACTGGGGCAGCAATCGCAGAAGCGCCAAGGTCTCGTTCCTGGATGCTCATGGCGTAGCCGTCACTACGTATTTTGTCCAATTGCTGCAGCAACTCGGTGCGTGAGAAATCTTGTGGGAGACACTCTCGCAGAAACACCTCATCGACAACCGCTTCATCGGCAAATGCCAAAAGGACTTTGCCGGAAGCGCCAATGTAGAGAGGATAGGTCTGACCGATAGCTGCTACGTTCCGAATGGGTTCATTACTCTCGACGGCCTGAATCCGAATGCGTTCAATGCCCGAACGAATGTACAGACTGACGGTCTCGCCAGTGATATCCCGAAGTTTTGTCATCTCCGGCAATGCCAACGTCGTTAATTCGTCCGACAGATATACGTTCCCCAGTAGTTCGAGTATGCTCCAGCCTAAAATATATTTGTCCGATCCCGCCTGTTTCCGAACAAACCCTTTAGCCTGAAGCGAAAGTAAGAGACGGTGTGCCGTGCTCTTATGTAGTCCTACCTCCCGCGCAATCTCACTGAGGCTCAACTCTCGCGGTGATTTTGCGAAACAGAGTAGGATATCCAATGCTCGTTCGACTGAGCGGACCGTCGTCGATGTGGTCGTATTGTCCGCCAACGAAGGCTCCCCCTCTGTCTCATCATACAGAACAGCGCTCCAGTGCGTAGTATAGCACAATTGATAATCGGTTTCATTGAATGCTTGGGCGAATGTGCACATCTCCAAGCCAAAGACCATAGAATGCCCTATCGAATGGTGAGGTGTGGTGCGGTGAAATCATGTCTGGAAGCGGTTCGTCAATATTTTGACGCACGTACGCAAAACTGGCTGGCGAAGGATGAGCGTCTGTTCGACGAGATGATACCGACCGGAGAGCGTCCACAGTGGCTGGCAAGGACGGTTCACCAGGCGGAACGAAAACGTCGGGCGTACCTTGCCCAAGGCAAGCGTTTGGCACGGGCACACACGAAAATAGATATTCTCGAGATGCAAGCTTCCAAGGATAAGATGACCGTTCGCGTCACGGTGTTAGAAACCATTTGTTGGGCCTATATGGAGGCGCACACACCTGCGGTGGAGTGTCGCCGTATCGTCCATCGACAGGTGTGGGTATACAGCGAAAGTGCCTGGCGGCTTCAGAACGCCGAAGAGACCAGTGATGGTCAGTCGTTTTTGCAAGAGGATGTTGGACCACGCTTGGCAGAAGATTTGCGAACGCCGAAGCGCCCACTGAGAAACTCGGTATACGACCGCGTGCGCGCGACTCGTTATGCGGATGTGTGGTGGGATGGATTCAATCCACGCTATCCCAAACTGGCCGACGACTGCACAAATTTTATCTCCCAATGCATTCACGCCGGGGGCGTGCCGATGACGAAAATTGGCGATAAGAAAAATGGCTGGTGGGTCGGCCACGGAAAAAACAAGGGATCTTGGAGCTATGCGTGGACGACATCGAACGCATTGTACCACCATGTCCTCCGTGTAGTGGGTGGTAAGCAGGTGCCAAGCCCCTCTGATTTGAAAATGGGAGACCTCATTTTTTACGATTGGGAGGGCACCGGGACATTTCACCACAGTACGATTATTACGGATTTCGACGACGCAGGATACCCACTCGTCAATGCGCATACAGACCCGAGTTATCACCGACCATTCACGTACTACGACAGCCGGGCATGGACAGAACAAACCAGATATGCGTTTGTCCACTTGCCGGATAACTTGTCTGTCTAAGGTTGGTCGTGGTTGCGGTGAATGGGTCCCATCATTCTGTTGCGCGGATGAACGTGCTACACTGAGAGGTGGCATCAGAATGGTGGAGGTAATCCAAGATGAACATTGTACTCGTAGAACCCGAAATCCCAGCGAATACGGGTAATATTTCGAGGACTTGCGCGGTGACAGGGAGCGCTTTGCACCTAGTTCGACCCCTTGGCTTCTCGACGGATGATAGACAGTTAAAACGAGCTGGACTCGATTACTGGTCCTTGCTCGACATCACTTATTATGACTCTTTACAGGACCTGTGGAACAAGCATCCACAAGGTCGCTTCTATTATGTGGAGACGAACGGTGGAGCCTGGTATACAGACGTCAAATATGGAATGGACGACTTTCTGGTTTTTGGCAAAGAGACCACAGGGTTACCGCGAGATGTCATTGCCGAACATGAGGATGACGTGATTCGCATTCCAATGCGGAACGATGCGAAGGCGCGAAGCCTCAATTTATCAAATGCCGTGGCAATTGTCGCGTTTGAGGCACTGCGCCAAAATGGCTTTCTTGGGATGGTGTGAGCGATGTTAACGACCCTTTTGTTCGATCTCGACGGCACGCTACTCCCGATGGATTTGGACGCCTTCATGAAGGCGTATTTCAGGCGACTCGCGCCACACTTGGCAGGTCACTACCGTCCGGACGAGATTGTCCCGTGGATGATGGGCGCGCTGCGAAATGTCGCTGAAAACGAAACACCCCAAATCACAAACTTAGACAAGTTTCGGCGTGCGCTGTTCGACAGCGACACGCAGAAGTTGGAACAGATTTGGCCTCTATTCGAGCAATTCTACGATTCTTCGTTCGATGATATCCAACATGTGGTGTCACCCAGCCATATTGCACGGGAAATATGTCGAACGGCGCGCGACAAGGGGTATCGCTTGGTGTTGGCGACAAATCCAATTTTTCCAGAAGTAGCGACGATGGCAAGGATTCGTTGGGCAGGTCTTGACGCGTCCTGGTTCACGCTCATTACGACCATGGAAAACAGCCACTTCTGTAAGCCGAATCCAAAGTACTTTTTGGAGATCTTGGACAAGCTGAACATTGCGCCGAACGAGTGTATGATGATTGGCAATGATGTTCAGGAGGATGGGGCTGCTGGTTACGTCGGCATCCGTGGCTACCTAGTGACCGATGATTTGATTGATCGGAACTTGGGGACGTTTGACTTTGACAAAGTGGGAACCCGTGAAGAGTTACTGCGGTTCGTGCAAGAGCTACCAGATTTGACTCAGCGCTGAACCATTGCCCAGATGGGTGAATGACTTGAATAATCTGAATCGCTTGGTCAGCACAAGAAGGGGGGCTGTCCCATAAGTCGAAACATGACTTTGTGGGACAGCCCCCTGATGATGACTTTGAGCGCTCTTAGCGTGTGACGATGTGGATAGGCGAACCAAGACCGACTTCAGCGGCTTCCATGACCATTTCCCCGAGTGTCGGGTGGGCGTGGATGGTCAGTGCGATGTCTTCCAAGGTTGCGCTCATTTCAATGGCCAAACCGAGTTCGGCAATCAAGTTGGATGCCTCGTAGCCGACCACTTGGGCGCCGACGAGCACGCCAGTTTCCTTGTCTGCAATCAACTTGATAAAGCCATCGGTTGCGTTCAACGCAGTGGCACGACCGTTTGCGGCATATGGGAAACGGCCGACAGAAACGCTCTTGTATTCTTTTTTCGCTTCGTCCTCGGACAGGCCGACTGTGGCCATCTCCGGATCTGAGAAGACGACAGCTGGAATGCAACGATAATCGACAACGCTTGGCATTCCCGCGATGGCTTCAGCGGCGACCTTGCCCTCATAGGAAGCCTTGTGTGCCAATGCGGCGCCAGGGACAATATCGCCAATAGCGTAGACGTTCGGGTTCGTGGTGCGACATTGCGCATCCACCTTGATGAGGCCTTTTTCACCGACCTCGATACCAGCGTCTTGCAGCCCCAATTCATCCGTGTTTGGACGACGTCCTACGGTGACGAGAATATAGTCTGCCTCAATCGTCTTATCCTCGCCAGCCTGGTTCGTGTAGGTCAATTTGATGCTGTTTTCCGTCTCTTCGACCGACTTGGCCATGGCTTTGGTTTCGATTTGGACGTCGTATTTCTTCAGATTTTTCTCGACCAAGCGCACCATTTGTTTGTCAAAGGCGGCGAGAATGCTGTCCAAACCTTCAATGATGGTGACTTTTGAACCGAATTTCGCGAACGTTTGGCCCAACTCGGCACCGATGTAGCCGCCGCCGACGACAATCAGGCGCTCCGGAATTTCATCGAGTTCCAGCGCTTCGGTCGAAGACAGGACGCGTTTGCCGAATGGTAAGGACTTGAGCTCAATGGGGCGGGAGCCAGTCGCCAAGATGCAGTGTTGGAATTTGATACGTTGCCCGCCGTTTTCATGCATGATACGCACTTCATCCGGTTTGGTGAAAAAGGCTTCCCCGTCGATCACGGTGATTTTGTTACCCTTCATTAGGGATTGTACACCGCCTGTCATCTTGTTGACGACAGATTGTTTCCACTCCTGCACTTTTTTGTAGTCCAGTTTTGCAGTGGATTCGATGCCTGGGAACGCCGATTCGCGTGCGGCTTCGTATTGGTGTGCCGCCGAAATCAACGCTTTCGACGGAATACACCCGCGATTTAAGCAGACGCCGCCGAGCTCAGCCTTGTCGACGATGGTGACTGACTTGCCGAGTTGCGCAGCGCGGATGGCTGCAACATATCCGCCCGGGCCCGCACCAATGACTAGAACCTCAACCTCTTCCAACATCTCGCCTACGACCATGAATTACACCTCCAAGAGTAAGAGCCGTGGGTTTTCCAACAGCCGCTTGATATCATTCATAAAGCGTTGGCCCAAGGCGCCGTCAATGACGCGATGGTCAAAGCTGAGCGACAGGGACATCATCTGGCCAACTGCGAATTCGCCGTCGCGGATGACTGGCTTTTCTGTAATCCGGCCAACACCGAGGATGGCGACCTCTGGGTAGTTGATAATTGGCGTGAAATACAAACCGCCGGCGGATCCGATATTGGTGATGGAGATAGTGCTTCCGCGCATTTCGTTCGGCGCTAGTTTGCCAGCGCGGCCGCGTGTAGCCAAATCGTTAATTTCATCGGCGATAGCCCACATGTTCTTCTTGTCGGCGTGGCGAACTACCGGAACGATGAGACCCCTATCGGTGTCTGTCGCGATACCGATGTGGTAGTAGTGTTTCAGGACGAGTTCCTGTTTCTCCTCGTCAAGCGTCGAGTTGAGTTGTGGGCTTTGTCGTAGTGCTGCAATCATTGCCTTGACGATAAACGGCAAGTAGGTGATTTTCGTACCGCGTTCCGCAGCCAGCGGTTTAATTTCCTTGCGTAATTTGACGAGTTCAGTCACGTCGACTTCGTCGATCAGCGTGACGTGTGGTGCCGTGTATGCGCTCTTTACCATCGCCCTGGCAATGGCCTGGCGAATCATCGGCAATGGCACGCGTTCCTCGACTTCCTCGCCGCTGACTTGTGTCACGCGAGTTGGCGCTGCTGTCTCTGCCGTGTCGGTGGCTGCTGCTGGAACGGTCTGGTCGCCGCCGGCCACGAACTTGTCGATGTCTTCCTTGGTGATCTTGCCGTGGTTGCCCGTGCCCGTCACATTCGTGATATCGATACCTTGTTCACGTGCGTATTTACGCACGCCAGGGGTTGCTAACACGTCGTGTGCGGAACTTTTAACACTCGCATTAGCCGCAGCCGGTGTTGGTGCGTCTGCAGATGGTGCAGGTTGTTGCGTTTGCGCCGCTGGCGCCGGCGCACTGTTTGCGTCGTGTTCGGCTTTGGCTGCGTCCGCTTGCGCTTGTGCAGCCGCTGGCACGTCGCCTTCTACCTCGATAATCATCAAGATGTCACCGACGACGGAAGTAGTCCCTTCAGAGACTTTGAGTTCCTTCACGGTTCCGCTCACAGGAGAGGGTAATTCCACCAGCGATTTGTCGTTTTCAACTTCGGCGATTGCGTCGTCTTCTTCGATTTTGTCGCCAGGTTTGACCAGCCACTTGCTAATGCGGCCTTCGTGCAGGCCTTCGCCCAGTTCTGGGAGTGGCAATTCAAACAATGCCATAGAACTCACCTCCAGGTATTAAAGACTCATGACTTTGTTCAAAGCAGCAATGACGGACTGTTGGGTGGGCAGCCATTCGTCTTCAATCATGCCGAACGGATAGACTGTGTCTGGCGGCGTGACGCGCAAGACAGGCGCTTCCAGATGATAGATGGCATGTTCGTTGATTTGCGCGATGACCTCTGCGCCCACGCCGGCACTGCGCTGAGCTTCTTGAACGACGATAGCGCGGCCGGTCTTTTTGACAGACGCCGCAATCGTGTCGATGTCAATCGGGCTGATGGTCCGAAGGTCAATCACTTCTGCCTCGAGACCTTTATCCTTGGCCCATGCGTCAGCGGCCTTTTGCGAAACGCCGACCATCGCGCCGTAAGTGACAATGGTGACGTCTTTGCCCTCGCGCACGACGTTCGCTTGCCCGAGTGGAATGGTGTACTCCTCTTCCGGCACTTCTTGGCGGAAGGAGCGGTAAAGACGCATGTGCTCAAGGAAAATAACTGGGTCGTTGTCGCGAATGGCAGACAACAGCAGTCCCTTGGCGTCGTACGGCGTACTCGGAATGACGACTTTGACGCCAGGTGTCTGAAGGAATAAGCCCTCAAGGCTGTCCGAGTGCAACTCGGGTGTGCGAACACCGCCGCCAAATGGGGAACGGATGGTGATTGGTGCGTAGTAGCGACCGCCGGAACGATACCGCAGGCGGGCGATTTGGCTCGCGATTTGGTCAAATGCTTCAAATACGAACCCGAAAAACTGAATTTCCGGCACAGGTCGAAAGCCCTGGATGGCTAAGCCGTTGGCCAGGCCGATAATGCCACTTTCGGCTAACGGTGTGTCAAAGACGCGCTCTTCGCCATACTTCTTTTGAAGACCTTCTGTCGCGCGGAACACACCGCCGTTGTTTCCTACGTCCTCACCAAACACAAGGACTTTTTCATCGCGTGCCAACTCGAGGTCGAGTGCATGCGTAATGGCTTGAATCATCGTCATTTGTGCCATGTCAGTTCGCCCCCTCGCCAGTGATTTCAGCACGTTGGCGTTTCAATGTCGCGGTCGGCTCTTCGAACATTACGTCGATGAGGCCTTCGATTGTCATTTTTTCGGCAGCGTCCGCTTGTTTCAATGCATCGTTGATGGTATCCTTTGCCTCTTCGATAAACTGTTGCTCCTCGTCGTCTGTCCACAGTCCTTTGGCCTGCAGATAGCTACGGAAGCGCACGAGTGGATCCCGCTTTTCCCACGTTGCCTCGGTTTCCTTGGTGCGATAACGCGTTGGGTCGTCACCGGACATCGTGTGCGGACCATACCGGAACGTAACCGCTTCAATCATGGTTGGGCCTTCGCCAGCACGCGCTCTATCGACCGCTTGCTTGGTGGCTGCGTATACGCCGAGAATGTCCATGCCGTCGACTTGAACCCCCGGGATACCTGCGGCAATCGCTTTCTGCGCGAGCGTTTCAGCAGCGGTTTGCTTTTCCCGCGGAACGGAAATGGCGTATTGGTTGTTTTGGACGAAGAACACTGCAGGTGCTTGAAATGCACCAGCAAAGTTCATTCCTTCATAGAAGTCGCCTTGTGACGTACCGCCGTCACCCGTGTACGTGATGGCTACGCGTTTTTCCCCTTTGAGCTTAAAGCCGAGAGCGATGCCAGCTGTCTGGACGATTTGGGCGCCAATGATGATTTGCGGCATGATGACGTTTACGTCTTCAGGTACGCGACCGCCTTCCTGATGGCCTCGGGAATACAGGAACAATTTGTACAATGGGTATCCATGGTACAGTGACTGTGGAAGGTCACGATAGCCTGGCACCACGAAGTCTTCTTTCTCGGTAGCGAACTCGCTGCCAATCATCGACGCCTCTTGACCGGAGACGGGTGCATAGAATCCAAGACGCCCTTGGCGGGTCAGTTTGATGGCGCGTTGGTCGAGAATTCTCGTGAACACCATGCGTTTCATCAATTCTCGCAGTTGGTCGTCAGTTAAATTGGGAAGCAATTCGTTGTCGGTCACGTTACCATTCTCGTCTAACACTTGGACGTACGGAACAGTGTGCTCGGAGACCGTCTTGCTCATATGCGTCACCTCATTCCGAAAAATGTGTAGCGTGCTAGCGTGCGTGCCTATGTATTCACCAAGTCGTCCCGGTAAAAGCGAGCGACATGCACGTAGTAGTGATACAGTTCAACAAATATTATAATACACATTATTAGAGTGTGCGAATCACTTTCGTGCTACGCGCAATTTACTGTTATATAATAAGAGGTTTGCGAGACTATAACAGTTTAGTACAACGCTTTCTTCGCGAACCGCAAAACAAGCTGTATTCTGTTAAAACAGCAGTCAGGTGCGGCGGCCGCAGCAAGCCGGCGGCGCACCGGCGAAAAGGAGCAGAAGACGATGACAAATACGCCGCAGAGAAAAATTGAATCTCACACGATATACAGTCGCCATTTAAATGAAGAGCGGGCCATCAAAGTGTTTGTACCGCATTCGTATGACCAATCGAAGCCGTTGCCCATTGTCTACTGTCACGATGGGTTGGAGTTTTTTACACATGGTCGAGTTGCCACGATTGCCAATGAACTGATGACGAAAGGCGAGATTCCTCCATTTTTGATTGCTGGCATTGCGGTGAACCTAGAACAGCGTCACAGTGAATACGCCATGGACGGCGCGCGCCATACCGCATATCAGCAATTTGTGGTCGATGAGTGCATGCCGATGCTAGATAGTCTCTACGCCGTAGACGACAACGCTCGGCTAATGGCGGGCATTTCACTTGGCGCCGTAGCGTCCCTCAGTTTTATGCTGGCGTATCCGCAGTACTTTCATACCTTAATCCTGTTTTCTGGCGCCTACTTTCCGCCAGTGCAGGCACGCCTTCGCGACGAGCCAGATTTAAGCCGCCTGGCGGCGTATCTGTTTATCGGTGACGAGGAACGACAGGCGAAGACACCTTCTGGCGTGTACAACTTTTACGAGTACAATGAGCAGATGCGCGATATCCTGCTTGATCGCGGCGCAGAGGTGGAATTCCATGTCGGCCCTGGGAATCATATCTGGGGCGTTTGGCAGAAGCAGTTGCCAGATGCGTTGCGTTGGTTGGGCAGGCATCTCGACGTTTGATGAATTGTCCCGTGAGCGACCATGCGCGCCGCGTGCGCAAGGATTTTGGAGAGCGTCCGAAAAAGGAGTAAAACAATGAATGTAAAAACTGCGTCGGGCCATCAATTGGCCACTGCGCGCCGGGGGCGCACGGCCGTCATTCTCGGTTCCCTGACGGCGCTTGCGCCACTGTCGATTGATATGTACCTTCCGTCACTGCCGGTGATAGCGAATCATTTACAAGCATCACAGTCCGTGGCGCAGTTGAGTATTACCTTGTGTTTGATTGGCCTCGCACTCGGCCAACTGTTGGCGGGCCCCATGAGTGACGCTAGAGGACGGCGCGGGCCCTTGCTCGTGGGGCTTGCAGTGTATATCATCGCGTCCATGGTTTGCGCTGTGACGCCAAACGTCTGGGTCTTGATTGTCGTTCGTTTTGTACAAGGGTTTGCTGGGGCCGCCGGTATCGTCATCGCGCGAGCGATGGTGCGCGACCTGTACGCTGGGCCGGAATTGACTCGCTTTTTTTCGCTGCTGATGCTCGTCAATGGTGTCGCCCCCATTCTTGCGCCGGTGCTCGGCGGTCAGTTGTTGCGCGTGATGCCGTGGCGCGGCGTGTTTGTCGTGCTCGCTATCCTCGGCGTGGCGATGTTTGTGACCGTAGCCTTCGCGCTGGGCGAGACATTGCCCCCTGAGAACCGGCGAACAGGTGGTGTTCGTAGCACGATATCGGCGTTTGGACAACTCGTCCGCGAACGGACGTTCATGGGGTACGCGTTGTCGCAAGGACTCGTGAATGCGGCG
Organism: Alicyclobacillus suci; assembly: GCF_017329615.1. Taxonomy (GTDB): domain Bacteria; phylum Bacillota; class Bacilli; order Alicyclobacillales; family Alicyclobacillaceae; genus Alicyclobacillus; species Alicyclobacillus suci. Next base: position 57,459 of record NZ_JAFMTW010000007.1, read on the forward strand.
ATGTTTGGGTATATATCGGGATCTCCATTTGTACTGCAAGATTTGTTCGGCCTATCGCCACAAGTATTTAGCATCTGTTTTGCCATCAATGGCATTGGCATCATTCTGTTTTCGCGCGCAGCCGGCCTCCTGGTTGGAAAGGTTCGGGAGGTATTGTTGTTCCGTATCGGGGTAGGCATCGCATGTTGCGGAGGCGTCGCGTTGCTCATGTCCATTGTCCTTCAATTCGGGTTACCTGGCGTCCTGCCGACGCTGTTCCTGGTTGTTTCCAGTGTCGGTGTGGTGGGGACTATTGGTTCGTCGCTCGCGATGCAGCAGCATGCGAAAAATGCTGGGAGCGCTGCAGCGCTCATTGGCGTTGCGCAGTTGTTATTAGGTGCCATCGCATCGCCGTTGGTTGGGCTTGGCAATCACCCGACTGCGCTACCGATGGGCATTGTGATAGCGATTTGTGACGTCGGTTCGGTGCTCGCGTATGTGCTGCTGGTCTTAAGGGGGAAACGGGCTGTGCGCGGTCTTGGCGCGATGGATGGCCAAGGATAAGTTTTGCTTGGTCTACATGCTTCACTCAACCATGTATTGATAGTAATGAACGTCTTGCCACTGTTCAAACTTGAAGCCAACTTCTTTGAAACAGCCTACGTATGTAAAACCCAGCCGTTCGTGTAGTTTGCGGCTCGCGGCGTTACCGTCGGTGATGCCCGCGATAATGACGTGGTGACCAAGTGCTTTTGCGCGGGCTAGCATATCCACCATCAACGCTTTGCCAATGCCATGTCCTTGGTAGTTCGGATGAATATAGATGGACGACTCCACCGTCTTCGCGTAAGCAGCTTTCTCGCGATGGCGGGAGAGGGAGCAGTATCCTACCACATGGCCGTCTATGTCGGCTACCGTGAGTGGGTACTTGTCCCCATAATGGGTGAACCATTCGCGGCGTTCGGCTAGCGTCTGCTCGGCGAGATCGAACGTGGCGGCAGAAGTTCGGATGGCGTAGTTGTAAATATCGAGAAGACTTGGGAGGTCGTCGATTACTGCGTCGCGTATGCGCATAACGGTGTTGCAACTCCAATCGTGACAGATTGCGCGGGGGAATGCGCACGAATGACACAATTATAGCTCGAAATCCGCATCTGTCCCTGATTTTATTTTCACACTATTTGCGCATCTCGTGTAAATATAAGTTACAGATGCCGCCTGGCCCTCGTGTATGACGAGACAAGACGGCATTTGTGTTCCCTTATAGCTAATCCGGTTGGCAAGCAAAGCATGGGCATGTGGCCAAGCAGGCAGCGAATAGGATGAAGAAACGCGGACGGATTTTTGGTTGTCGCGCGAAGAGTCCGTTGTCAGTCGGTTGTAACGGTCGCTTGTCAACTTGCACCAGAGGAGGAGGATGGGTCCATGAGTTTTCTTGACCGACTCAACACCTACCGCGCGGAGGAACAGGGCCTTCGTTGGGAGGGGACGTTCGAGGAATACATCGAAATCGTCAAGGAGCACCCCAGCGTGGCCAAGACAGCGCACGCTCGTATATATGACATGATTGCCAGCAAGGGCATTGAGACAGATGCCGAAGGCCATCGCCACTACCCGTTTTTTGAAAGCGAGATGTACGGGTTGTCGGGCACCTTGGAGCGTCTTGTCGAGGAGTACTTCCACGCGGCGGCGCGACGTCTGGACGTGCGTAAGCGCATCCTGCTGTTAATGGGGCCGGTCAGTGGCGGTAAGTCGACGATTGTCACGATGCTCAAGCGCGGGTTGGAGCAGTATTCGAAAACGCCGGAGGGCGCGTTATACGCGATTAAAGGGTGCCCGATGCATGAGGAACCACTCCATTTAATCCCGCTGGAATTACGAAAAGATTTCGAAAATGAATATGGTATCCGCATCGAGGGGAATTTGTGCCCGAGTTGCCGGATGCGACTGGATGAGGAATTTGGTGGCCACATTGAACAAGTTCCAGTCGAGCGAATCCTGATGTCGGAGGAGCGGCGTATCGGCATTGGCACGTTTAGCCCATCCGACCCCAAATCGCAGGACATCGCCGATTTGACCGGGAGCATCGACTTCTCGACCATCACGGAGTACGGGTCAGAATCCGACCCGCGAGCCTATCGGTTTGATGGCGAACTGAACAAAGCGAATCGCGGAATCATGGAGTTTCAGGAGATGCTCAAGTGTGACGAAAAGTTTTTGTGGCACTTGTTGAGTTTGACTCAGGAAGGGAATTTCAAGGCAGGGCGTTTCGCACTGATCTCTGCCGATGAAATGATTGTGGCACATACCAACGAAGCAGAATATCGCAGCTTTGTCGCCAATAAGAAAAATGAAGCCTTGCAATCGCGCATGATTGTCATGCCGGTTCCGTACAACTTGCGCGTCGAAGACGAAATCAAAATTTACGACAAGTTAGTACAACAAAGTGACTTAAAAGATGTGCATATTGCGCCACACGCGCTGCGGACGGCTGCCATCTTTTCGATTCTCACGCGGTTGAAAGAATCTAAGAAGCAAGGTGTAGACTTATTGAAAAAATTGTACCTGTACAACGGGCAAACCGTTGAGGGGATGAAGGACGCAGATTTGAAGGAATTGCAGACGGAGTTCGCGGATGAAGGGATGTCAGGGCTCGACCCGCGCTATATCATCAACCGGATTTCTACCGCCCTCATCCGTCGCGATACCCAATGCATCAATGCGCTCGACGTGTTGCGGGCCATCAAGGATGGGTTAGATCAGCACGCTTCCATCAGTGCCGAAGACCGGGAACGGCTGCTGAACTTCGTCGCAGTTGCCCGCAAAGAGTACGACGAGATGGCGAAAACGGAAGTCCAGAAAGCATTCGTCTACTCCTTCGAGGAATCGGCGAAGACGCTGCTCGACAATTATCTCGATAATGTCGAGGCATATTGCAACTGGCAGAAGCTTAAGGATCCATTGACTGGTGAGGAACTTGATCCCGATGAACGCCTGATGCGCTCCATTGAAGAGCAAATTGGCATCTCTGAAAATGCCAAACGGGCCTTCCGCGAAGAAATTCTCATTCGCATCTCGACCTACGCGCGGCGCGGCAGGAAATTTGATTACCACTCGCATGAACGCCTACGTGAAGCGATTGAAAAGAAATTATTCGCGGATTTGAAGGACGTCGTCAAAATTACGACTTCGTCGAAAACACCGGATGAGACGCAGTTGAAGAAAATCAACGAGGTGACAGCACGACTCATTGATGAACACGGATACTGCCCGTCGTGCGCCAACGAATTGTTGCGATATACGGGAAGTCTCTTGAACCGCTGAGCGTGTTGCCGACCCGGAAGGGGAGATGAAACGTGTCGAACGCCTATTTCTCACTGCAAAGGGAAGATTGGTCCCTCCATCGCAAAGGACAACAAGACCAGGACAGACATCGCGACAAGGTAAAGCAAGCTATTAAGGACAATCTCGCCGATATCGTCAGTGACGAAAGCCTGATTATGAGCAATGGGCGGAAAATCGTCAAAGTGCCCATCCGCTCACTCGAGGAGTATCGGATTCGATACAACTTCCAGAAGGGGCGTCACGCGGGGACGGGGCAAGGAGATTCGCAGGTGGGGGACGTCATTGCGCAAGGCCGGCCAGATAAACAGCAGGCTGGCAAGGGAGAAGGCGCCGGCGAACAACCCGGCCTGGACTATACCGAGGCAAACGTCAGCCTCGAGGATATTGAGACGTTGTTGTTCAACGAATTGGAACTCCCGGATCTCGCCGACAAGACCCCCGACCAAATTGTCGCCGAGAGTTTTGAGTTTCGCGATGTGCGCAAGAAAGGGTTGTCGGGAAACATCGATAAAAAGCGCACACTGCTGGAATCCATCCGGCGCAACGCCCGGATAGGTTCCAACAAGGCGCAGATTTTGCCTGATGACTTGCGTTACAAGACTTGGGAGGACGTGGAGGAACCGGACTCCAATGCGGTGATTCTCGCGATGATGGACTTGTCGGGATCGATGGGGCTGTTTGAAAAGTATTGCGCCCGTACATTTTTCTTTTGGATGACCCGTTTCTTGCGCACAAAATACGAGCACGTTCACATTCGCTACATTGCGCATCACACGGAGGCACATGAGGTATCAGAGGAGCACTTTTTCACCAAGGGGGAAAGCGGGGGAACGATTTGTTCCTCCGTGTACGATTTCGCACTGCGGATGATTGAGCGGGAATATCCGCCAGATAGGTACAACATTTATCCGATTCACTTTTCTGACGGCGACAATTTGACCTCCGATAACGAGAAGTGTGTGAAGTTAGTTCGTGAACTTAGCGAAAAATCCCAAATGTTGGGTTACGCCGAAGTGAATCAGTATTCCAGAAATTCGACCATGATGAATGCCTTTTCGAAACTCGATATCCCTGAGTTTCGGAAGTTTGTGATTCGCGATAAATCCGAGGTGTACGCCGCATTAAAACACTTCTTTTCGCGGCGTGATGGGGTGAAAAGCGCATGAACAACGAAGAGATGGCCGCGCTTGAACAAAGTATTGAAGAGATGACACAATTGGCCCGGGATTTCGGGCTCGATTTTTATCCGATGCGTTATGAGGTTTGTCCGTCGGATGTCATTTACACGTTTGGCGCCTACGGGATGCCGACGCGCTTTTCGCATTGGAGTTTTGGGAAATCATTCCATAAAATGAAACTTGAGTACGACCTCGGCATGAGCCGAATTTATGAGCTGGTCATCAATTCTGACCCTTGTTACGCATTTTTGCTGGATGGCAACACGTTGTTGCAAAATAAGACGGTCTGCGCGCATGTGCTTGCACACTGCGATTTCTTTAAAAATAACGCCACCTTCCGTTACACCTCGCGCGATATGGTCGAGCGCATGGCGGCGAGTGCGGACCGTATTCGCCACTATGAACTCAAGTACGGTCGGCAGGCGGTAGAAGAGCTGATTGACGCAGGTCTCGCGCTGTCGGAGCACGTGGATGCCTCGACAGATGGTCGCAATGCTCGAGCGAAAGTGAAACAGCAGCAGTACCGCAGTCGCCACGGCGAATACGACCCAGTCTTTCATTCCGTCGACCATACTCGCTCGCCGTACGACGACCTGTGGTCGATTGGTGAAACTGCCGAAGCGAAGCAGCAGAAAAAGCCGATGGTCAAGGCGCGGGCTGCCCAAAAGGATATTATGCTCTTTGTCATTGAGCACAGTCCCGTGCTTGAGGAATGGGAGCGCGACGTGCTCTCGATTCTGCGTGAAGAAATGTTGTACTTTTGGCCGCAGATGGAGACGAAGATCATGAATGAGGGGTGGGCGACTTACTGGCATTTGCGCATTATGCGCGAGATGAACCTCACGGATGAGGAGGCTGTGGAGTTTGCCAAGATGCACTCCGGCGTCGTGTTGCCGTCGCGGACTTCCATCAATCCGTACCACCTAGGTCTGGCGATTTGGGAGGATATTGAGAAGCGGTGGAATAATCCGACAGAGGAAGAACGCGAACGTCATCATCGAGAACCGGGGCAAGGCCGCGCCAAAATGTTTGAGGTACGCGAGATGGAGAACGACGTTGCGTTTTTGCGCAATTACTTGACTAAGCAATTGATTGAAGATCTTGACTTGTACCTCTATCAAAAAGTCGGGAATGACTGGCGGGTCGTCGAAACTGATTGGGAGAAGGTGCGCGATTCGCTCGTTGCGTCGCGCGTCAATGGCGGGATTCCTGTCCTGTATGTCGAGGACGGCGACTACAATCGAAATGGTGAGTTATTTATCAAACATGAGTACGAAGGTGTTGAACTCGACCTGAAACACCTGGAGAAAACCATGCCCTATCTGTATCGAGTGTGGGGGCGTAATTGTCACGTGCAGACAGTTGTCGAAGGCCGGGAGACGATTTTTTCACACGATGGGAAACGGACACAGCGCCGTTTCGTCAAGGATTAAATGATTCACGATTCGATAGTCGAAAGATGAAAGGCATCCGTTGAGATACGGATGCCTTTTTCACTTGCGAAATCAAGAAGCATAGAGGAAGGTCGACCGGAATAAACTAGACAACGCGTAAGGCGATTCTCATCGGAATCCGATTGGCAAATGAGCCTACCCTATTCGCGATGGACCTGGATAGGACAGTTTGGTATGGTATAGATTTCAGGATCATAGTAAGCTAGTTTCGTTAAAAAATAACAGGACTCGGGGAAATGGTGCTCGAGAAAGCGAAGCGTTGTTCGATTTAACGTTTCGTCTTGTTGATAGCGGTGTACGACTTCTTCAACGAACCTGTAAAACCGAACAACATTTTTCGCGACTCTTCGAATGAATCGTTTTTCAAACGGAAATCCGGGCGGTGTAAACTTCAAATACCGTTTCAGGACGATATTCGTTGCAAGGTCAACGAGGAACACGTCTACGTAGCCTCTCACCTCTTTCAATAAAGCTATTTCGATTGGGTCCAACACGTCTGCCAACAAGGTACCATGACCAGATTGGTCAAATAACCAGAGATCGAGTAAGTGAGGAAGACTTAATATAGGCGCGGATTGACCTTTGGTATAGTACGACAAGAGGCGAAGATATTCCTGATTCTCATCAGTTGTTCCAGCGAGATATGTGGGACTGAGGTTGAGGTTTACGTCATTGCTGATTCGCAATTTTTGCAGATGGCCCTCGAAGCGATAATAATTGTAGGCAACTGGGTGCACTTTCTTAGCAAATTCAATCATTTCACCCGAAGACTCGGTCAAGGTGGGATGTAATGTGCTGAGTTCATCGGAAAGCGACTGAAAGCTGGCGATAAATTGTGATGCCGTATTCACCCATTTCGTCTCCGACGGTGACAGGTTGTCATGCACGAAATGCGCATGATCTAACAATATGTCCACCCAAAACCGATGTTCTTGCCACACGGAAATAGACATGCACCCACCACCTTAGAATTCTTACAAGATGGTATATGCTGTCTTGGTTATATATATGACGATGTTAAGACATTTTAACACTTGTTTTAAATTTTCGTTGGCAATATCCAACGATGTAAATGAGCAGGGGGATAATCACGATATTGATAAAGATCCCAATCAGCGTCCATTTCGTTTTAGGTGCCTCAATGGTTGCGGTGCTCAGCGTCTTTGGTATGACTGCCAAGATAAACAAGATTACTGCTACTGGCCAAATTGTTTTGCGCCAGTCTTTTACATGAAACCATTGACCTAGGCTGTAACATGTGACGAATAGAAATACGGATACTTCGATAAAGTAGCCAAATATCCATATGACTACGACAACAGATTCAACATTTTGCAAAAAGTCGGCGATGGATATAAACCCAGCCATCTCGAATGCGGGATACAACAATCGACCTGCTAGATTAGGGCCGAAAATTGAAGTGACGAGGAATACGGAACCTGTGACAAGGACAAACGAGACGGTTTGTCCCCACATGGCATATGACATACAACGATTTGGCTGTGACACGAATGGCACTAGCACCAGCATGATCACGGACTCACCGACAAACGACATGGTGGCAAGGCTGCCGAGCAGAATCTGTCTCCATCCACTATCCCAATAAATGGGTCGTACCAGGTGGATGTCAAGTGAACTGAAATTGAGTACCTTCACAAGTAACACGGCAAAAATGACGATTGGACCAATGATTTCAGCAGACCTTCCAATACCTTCAATTCCGCCTGCATAGGTTAAGTACACACACATAAGTAAAAAGCCTACAATAACTGCCCAGAGAGGGGTTAGCTCAAACAATGCCATATGTATGAAGTCGCCAAATTGTCGAAGGATTACGCCGAGTCCAAGAAGTGCCATCACCAGATACGGAATGACGAGCAGCTTGCCAATCCATTTGCCGAGAATGGTTTGAGCATACTCGACGATGGTTTGCTTAGGGTACAACAATGACGTTCGCACAATGAGAAACGTGATAAGTAGTCCGGCCAAGCCCCCTATAGCCATAGAAATCCAAGCATCCTGCTTTGCAGCTTGAAATAAAGGGGTTAAGAGTACTGATTCCATGGGTGATGTTTCCGCACACACGATGATCCAAAAGATTTGCCGACCTGAAATCCGCATTCGACCTGCTGTCATGAGTTCGATTGGTCTCCTTCGTTCAACTGTAGCGGTAGTGTGGTTAACCCTGCTCGTTTAATGGTTGTGTATACATTGACAGTAATTTGCGCGTTTTGAAATCCATTACGGTTCCAGTCGTTCTTCATATCTCTCCATTGGATTGGGTGTTGACGATGAATAACCTCTCCAAGTTGGAATACATCTATTCCATATTCTTCTTGTGTTCTTTTCACCATATCTGTCATGGATTTTTGTAAATAGCGATTGAACGCCTGTTGCACAGTCTGTAGATGATGTGTCTCGTACATATTGACGGACGAATCATTTTCTTGTAAGTCCGCTACCGCTGACAATGCGATATTTATATGCGCTTTGTTATCGACGATTTTCGTCGTAATATCGCGCCTGAATTTACTGGTTTGAAGCGATACTAGGCCGTTGAATTGAGGAACCCGAAAAGTATAGACATATTGCTTGAGACCGCCTGTAATCCACAGTCGATTGATGGCCTCATCCATCGTCAGATACCCCACAAGTTTCAAATCAGAATTAAATACGGCGCGACCTGTGACTTGATTCCCGTTCATACTGACCAGTGTCGGCGAAGCTCCATCACTTAACACATCAATCAAAAAGTCGCGAAACGTCGTGTCACCTGATTTTCCACCAATTGCCGTATGCAATTTGATATCCGATAGGACAGGCACACGTTCAAACGGGCGAGACTTCTTCAGTTGGTCTCGGGCTTCGCCACCTTGAATGACAACCATATCTGTCCGTAATCGAACCTGGGTATCCCTCGAGAATTCGTCAAGCATGTTTTTTAAACCGTGTCTGGCCAAGTTTTCTCCGATAAAAATGACTCGTCTTTGGCCGAAAAATCGATAACGGGATATTTGGAATGCGGAATGTTGAGCTGCATCCATCCAATTTTTACCTTTTGATTCTACGTATTCAAAAGCACCTGTTTCATTTTCTGGTTGTTCATTCGTGCCAAGACCAGAGGGGCGTGCAATTTGCATACTAATAATCACGGAATCGTCGTCGCCCTGATCGAGACCAACCCCCATGATGATGGCCCGGTCGTTTAATTCATGCTTATCCCAACAACCCGTAACAAATATCATACAGAACAGTATCATTCCTGAGTGAAACAGAGCCTTTTGGAATGTGCGCATCGGCGTCCCTACCTCTTCGGAGAAGGTTTCTGTCCAACTGGTATACGGGTTGAATCTTCCTCCATGAGTATGTTAGGTCGTTTGTTCCGCATCCAGATTGGAAAACGAAAAATTGTGTCTTTCAGATTTCCAAAGACTGAGAACTGAAGCGAACCCCAATAGGGAATTCCAAAAGACCGTAACGTAACGAGATGCGTCATCATTGCCATGAGGCCGAGGGCTATACCGTAGAAGCCGAGTGTCCCAGCCAGTAGTAGCATAGGGAAGCGCAACAGTCTAAATGAAGTGCCGAATTGATATCGAGGTAACGCAAAAGAAGCAATTCCAGTTGTTGAAACAACAATCACCATTGGCGCGGAAATGATGCCAGCTTGAACCGCAGCTTGCCCGATGACCAATGCGCCTACGATACTGACCGCCGAACCCACGGCACGTGGCAGCCGAATGCCCGCCTCTCGTAGTGCCTCAAACATGACTTCCATCAATAAGGCCTCAACTACGGCAGGAAATGGGCTTAACTCGCGCGCCGCAACAAAACTTAATAATAAATTTGTTGGCATTAACTGTGGATGAAAAGTGGTCAATGCAACGTAAATGGACGGTAGGAGCAAGGAAATCCATAAGAGACCAAAGCGCAGTATGCGAATAAATGACACGTATATAAATCGGTCATAGTAATCCTCGGCGGCCTGAAGTGCCCCCCAAAACGTTTGCGGTGCGATCAATACAAAAGGACTACCATCCACCAGAATCGCCACTTTTCCTTCGAGGAGATTTGCGATGACCACGTCAGGCCGCTCCGTATTTTGAACCATTGGGAAGGGGGAAAATGGCGCATCTTCAATCAATTCTTCAATGTAAGCCGAGTCGACGATAGCATCAATTTGGATTCTTTGAACTCGGCTACGAACCTCGTTTAATACGGAAGTATTGACGAGCCGGCTCAGGTAGATAATTAGAACATCTGTACGGGATAATTCTCCAACGACGACAGATTCGAATTTTAAGTCGGCACTTTTAATAATTTTGCGAAGCATCGCTGTGTTGGTTCGAATCGACTCTGTAAAACCTTCTTGTGGGCCACGGATTCCTGGCTCGGTTTTTGGTTCTTGAATGGCACGGGTGGGGACGTTTTTCAGGTGGAGTATTAAACTCTCGCGTTCGCCGTCGATTAATAAGGCCAAGTTGGCGTCTAGGATTTCGTGAATCAGTTCATCCGTTCGGCTAACTGTCTTTGAACCGACAATTGCAATCAAATTATCCTCAATCAATTGCCCAATTCGCTTTGTTCTTCCTAACCCTTGGGGGGGACCCTCGTAAAGGATTGGTTTTAACACCATGTCTTCAAAGTTCTGAATGTCAATTAAACCATCGATGTAAACGACAACGATGTCCGTGCGTCCTTTCACCTTGATGGAATGGAATACGACATCCGAGCATTTGTCGAACACGTTCCTTAACAGTTGCTCATTGGCGTCGACGTTGCGTTGGAGAACATCATTTGGGATGTTCGCCGGGACATTGCGTTTACGTTCCAGATGGTTAAGTCGTGCGTTCCAATTGTGATTTGTCTTCTGTGACTTCCGAAACACTTTATGACAGACCCCCTCTACCCCTTATTTGACTTCTTTATTGTCACCATTTGGAAAGGAGTTATGTAAGTTGATTGGAGGGGGTTCTTGATGATGAAATTCGTGCTAGACCACGCGGCCTCTCGGTTTTACCGGGGGCCGCGCACGGTTTGCGTCTTAGTTCAATTGCGGCGAGCGTTTCAGCGCCAAGTACAGTATGAAGGCGACTGCGAAGCCAATATAGAAGGCGAGATCTAAGCCGTGGCAGGCGATTGCAATTGGACCTTCATAGAGTGTGCTGTTCATAAAAGGGACAGATACGCCGATACCGACGATAAAGCTGATGAGCCCCGGCCAATGAATGTGCTTGACGTGGCTTGGCGTCGCTTGACGGCGGTTCTTCACGTAGAAGTCGGCGAATAAGACGCCCATCCAGGGTGTGATCCAATAACCAATGAGCAAAAGGAAGTTGTCGAAGTTGGATTCGAATTGTCCGCGTCCGAGCAAGCTTAGGATGAGGCCGACAAGACTTGCAAAGACGACAATCAACCAGCGGGGAATGTTTACATCGAGTGCGCGTAGCGATAGGGAATTTGAGTACAAGTTAATTGCGTCTGCCGCCGTGCCGCCGAGGATGATGGCGATTGTCGCCACGGCGCCGAATCCACCCATTGTACTGTGGAGCGCGTCGATTGAATTAGCGCTGTGACCCGCCGCGAACACCGCGACGAACATGCCGACAATCTCCAGCCAAACAGATGCGAGGAAAGACCCCGTGGCTGCTGCCAACCCAACGCGCACCTTGCTAATGTCCCGGCGCAAGTACCGGCTGTAGTCGGAGGCATACGGACCCCAGCTACCGAGGTAGGAGAACGCCGCTGCCACGATGACCATGATGGAGAGGCCAACTTGCTTGTGTGTGGGGTGATACGCGCTGAGCGTACCCCAATGCACCAGGCTGATGACCGTCACGATAGCAAAGATGATGCCAAGGAGTATCGACATGGTGCGTTCGTAAGCGTGAATGAAATTGTGGCCTAGCATTGCGACAATGCCTTGCACCAGTACCAGAATGATGGAGGCCAATGTGAAGGACAGTCCTGGGATCAGGGCGTGCAAGCCGAATGAACCGAGTATGTTATTGACCGTGAACCAGCCGATGGTGCTCACGAAGTTCAGTAAACCGGGCAAGTAACCGCCGACGCGTCCGAACGTGATTCGCGTAATAATGAGTTGTGGCAGTCCGTAAGCGGGGCCCATGGCTGAGCATAAGCCGACGACCAGTGCTCCGATGAGGTTGCCGATAAGAATCGCGATGATTGCCCAAATCCATGACATACCGAGAGAAACCGGAAGAAAACCAAGTGCATAGTCGGCGATAGTCAGGTTGCTGCCGAGCCACAGTGTAAATTGGCTGAACGAGTTGCCATGTCGCTCTTGTTGTGGAACTTGTTCCACGCTGAACGGTTCGACCGTCATGATTTTGTCGCCGTATACCGCTTGTGATGGTTGTGCCATGCATTGCCCCTCCTTTTGTACGTGCATTTAGTTCACACATGTGTATATACACCTGTTGGGGTAAAGTTGTAAAGTGGTTTTCCAACAAAAGGCACATTAGGAGGGTGGCTGGTCCTACTGAGGTGGGTGGTGCAATATCCGTCGATGGATGAATGGGGACTGTGACCTTAATCGATCACCTCAATCCCCGCTGCACGAAGGCGTGAAATGGCGTCGGTGAGTTGCTCAGCGTGATCGAACTCGACTTGGTGATAATGCACACCTCCTGTCAATGTAGACAAAAATGGGGCTTTTTCTGCCTCGATTTTGGCGAGAAAGTGTTCAACGTCACGCCGTGACGACAAATACAGGTTGCCTACAATTTCTCCGTACACACTGTGCTCGACACGGACATTGATGACTTTGATTCCGCAATCGACGAATGTGTTGAGTTCCACGGGTGTTTGCTCAGGTGTATGGGACACTGCGATGACCGCAGTCTGTTTACTGGCGGTTGACTCGATAAGGTACCCTTTTGGCGTTGCGAGGATTCGGTGGCCTAGTGCGCGTAGGAGCGCGATGTCGTGAACAACGACTTGACGGGTCACGCCAAATTGTTTTGCCAGAAATTGTCCGGAGAGCGGTTTGTTGGTTTGTTGCAGTGCGCGCAGTAATTCCTCTTGACGATTGGACATGTCGTTCATGGTATCACCTATTTCGTTCGAGGTTCGTGCTTTAAGCATGCGCTATTTGCTGTTTGTCGACAAGGGGAACTAGATTTTTGCCGCCTTCTGCGTTGGTTAAGAGCATAGCAAAGCGTGGCGCATACCGCCACGCTTTGCTTGCTTTGGGAACCGATAGTCTTGTTGCCGGACCCGTGTCAGTCATGCATACTATTACATCTTCCAGTCTTGAATCACGGCCTCTTTTGCGTTCATATCGTCGTGTTTGCCTCCATGACCGTAACTTTTATGACCGTAACTTCCGTGGTGATAACGCCTTTCTTCCATCATGTGCTTGCCCACGATGGCGCCAGTCAAGGAAGCAGCTACACCAGCGGGAATTAAGCACCAGACCCACGCTTTTTCACTCATTTTGGCCATTGCCTTCACCTCTACGCTATACCATGTGTAGTTGACGCGCGGAGCATACTCTTCGACAACACGGTCATATGGTGTATCATTTGGACATGAACGCGTTTTATCGGAGGGAGTTATATTATGGATATTTTCGAGGTGATTACCGGGCGGCGGAATATTAAATTGTTTCGCCCGGATGCGATTGATGAAGCAACTTGGATGAAGTGGCTAGAGGCGGCTAGCTATGCTCCGAACCACCGCATGAATCAACCATGGCAAGTGATTGTCATCGGCGATGAGGCGCGGGCGAAAATCAATCACAAGCCCAACTTTGGCGACGCGCCCTTAGTGTTAGCGTTTGTGGCAGAGGGGTCAGATAAACCGATTGAGCGCGATGAGAACTTGGTGGCTGTTTCGTCGTTCATTCAGAATTTCTCCTTGGCTGCGCACGCCGCAGGTGCTGGTACGCGGTGGACATCTATTGGGAACACTCCAAATACGCGGGAGATTCTCGGCGTGACGGATGAGACAGCAACCATCTGGATTCTTGGAGTTGGTTATCCGGCGGAGGTTCCGGAAGTGAAAGAGCGGTCGCCGATTGAGACCAAAATCAAGCGACTTCCGTAAGTTATATAAGAGGTCACAGCCGAAATATCAGCAGCAAGCTCCGAAACACGGTGATGTGGGTGTCATCGTTTGATGAGGTGAATGTATGTCAGCCAATGAGGCAAATGCCGATTTGCAAGCGAGATCGCCATGGGCGTTACGTGACGTGACCTGTGCGACGATACACCCGGTGGATGGACCGGTAGACGCCAGTCTCGTGGTGCCGGGAAGCAAGAGTTTCACGAACCGGGCGTTGATTGTGGCGGCTCTTGCGAGCGGTACGTCGCGATTGTCCGGACTGCTCCGCAGCGACGATGCGTACTGGTGCATTGAAGCGTTGCGGACCCTTGGTGTGCAAGTGGACGTCGTGGGAGATGAAGTCACCGTACACGGCATCGGCGGATCTTGGCCAAACCAGGCAGGTCGCGTGTACACAGGTGCGGGCGGTACGACAGCTCGGTTTCTAACCAGTGCGCTTGCCGCTGGTTGTGGAGAATGGTTTATCGAGGGCAGCAAGCGCATGAATGAGCGCCCAATGGGAGTTTTGTTTGAGACGCTACGCGACTTGGGCGCAACTATCCGGCCAGCGACAGAGCGAATGGATACGTTGCCTATCACGTTGTCGACGCAAGGTTTGCGCGGCGGTCGCGTTCAGATGTCGGGGGCGGTTTCGAGTCAGTTTATCAGTGGCGTGCTGATTGCGGCGCCATATGCCAAGGCGCCGTTGACCATCGAAATCACGGATACGATTGTGCAGCATGCGTATGTACATATCACGCTGGATATGATGCGGGCGTTTGGGGCGAATGTCACTGCTGACGAACAGCTGCACGAGATGGCGGTCACGCCGACGGGATACCAGGGCCGCGATTATGAAATCGAAGCGGACGCGTCCACGGCTTGCTACTTTTGGGCCATCGCCGCGTTGACAGGTGGCCGCGTGCGCGTGCGCAATTTGGCGTACCAGACACGCCAGCCGGACGTACATTTCGTCGACGTTTTGCGCGATATGGGATGTACGGTCGATACGGATGGCGGACAAGGCATCGAAGTTCGAGGACCTGCCAAGTTGCGCGGCGGGATGAACGTGAGCATGAAGGAGATGTCTGATCAGACGCTGACCTTGGCATTCCTTGCGCCGTTTGCGGACGCCCCAATTGTCATTACTGACGTTGGGCATATTCGGCACCACGAGTCGGACAGGTTAGCGGTGATTTGTGAAACACTTCGGCGTCTTTCCATCACGGTAGAGGAACGACCAGACGGTGTTACGATTCACCCGGGTGTGCCGAAGGGAACGCGCTTGTCATCCTATGACGACCACCGCGTTGCCATGGCGCAGTCTATCATCGGTGTGCGAGTGCCTGGAGTGGAGATTGATGACCCGGGATGCGTATCAAAAACCTGCCCGATGTTTTTTGAAAAACTACGGGAAATGGGGATTGATGTGACACTGATATAACCAAGGTGGGAATGGTGTAAAACGAAAAAGCGGCCCTCACTTGAGGCCGCTTTTCATATAGTAAAAAGGGGGCTGTGCCCTCCAGGACACCACAGTTGTGGATAGAGCGAATTGGGACGGCAACAAACGCCCCCGGCCGTCAGCCCCATCCTTCGCTGACGGCGCTGACAGGCACCTTTCCTGTCCCGCCTGTTTGTAGGATACCGCTTGCAGATTGAAATTTCCTTGAAACAACTTCATCGAAACAACTTCATCCAGTAGACGATTTTGTTCCATCACGAAGAAGCTGGTGGAGGCCCTAGTGGCTCACGGATGGTACCAGAGCGCGGAACAGCAATGGACCAGTGATCTGTTGCTAAGTGCGTATTGGGGAACACTGCCTGCGCATCACTCAAGAGGTGGGCCAGCCCGACTTCGTCGTAGCGCGCGCTGATGTGTGTGAGAATTAGCGCGCCGACTCCTGCGTCGCGCGCTGCGGACGCCGCGTCGACGGCGGTCGAGTGGTGATGTGCCTGCGCCTTGTCGGAGTCAAGGGCCGCGTATGTGGCTTCGTGAACGAGTATATCGGCGCCTGCTGCAAGTTGCGTGATGGCTTTGCAGGGCCTCGTGTCGCCGAGAATAACGATTTTGCGCCCTGGAATCGGCGCCGATAGATAATCCTTCGCACAAAGTACGCGCCCATCGGGCAAGGTGACGTCGTGTCCCTGTTTGAGCTGTCCGTAAATCGGGCCTTCCGCGATGCCTTCTTGCGTGAGCTTCTCCGTGTCCAGCCGACCTGCAGCGGGCGATTCCTCGAAGCGATAACCAAAGGATGGAACGCCGTGAGATAACTTGCGTGAAGACACCACAAACTGCTCGTCCTCAAACACGATGCCTTCGTCAATCTCACATACTTTAATGTCATATGTGAGATGTGTATCACTCACGCGCAGCGTCGTCTCGACAAATTCAGAGAGTCCCTTCGGGCCGTAAATCACGAGAGGAGTTTGTCCGCCTTGAAAGGCGCGGCTGCCGAGAAGACCTGGCAATCCGAATAGATGGTCACCGTGCAAATGCGTGATAAATAATTTTTCGAGTTGGCGGGGCTTGAGGGGGGAGGACAACATTTGTTGCTGCGTGCCCTCTCCACAATCGACGAGCCAAAACGATCCCCGCTCTTGGTTTAACCGAATTGCCACGGATGTCACGTTGCGCCGCGTCGATGGCATTCCAGCCCCTGTGCCTAGAAAATAGAGCTCCACATCATCGCTCCCTCTGTGAAAACATCAGTGTGCTTTGGCGTGATTGACATGAGCAAGCGCCTTTTTGCCGATGAACAAACAGATAATGCCGATAAACACGCCGAGTGCGCCAATATAAAACGGCATGGCGGCGCTGATGGTATCACTCAGTTTACCCGCTAACCAGGGGGCAATGCCACCACCGACGAAGCGAACAAAGCTGTAGGCTGCAGATGCGGTCGGGCGCTCGACGGGCGCGGCGCCCATGACGGCGGTTGTCACAAGCGTGTTGTTCACGCCTAAAAATGCGCCAACGACAATCACGCAAATTGACAGTGTGACAACGGAATGTACAGCAAAAGCCATGACCAACAGCGTGATGGTGATAAGGGCGAGCATGCTGTACATCGTCGGTAGGAGGCCGAAGCGATTCTGGAGGCGCGGCGCCACGAAGACGGAGGTAATCGCGAGCAGAACGCCCCAACCGAAGAACACATAACCCAATCCGTGAATGCCAATTGATTTCAATGGATAGGGGGTATACGCCAAAAGGGTAAAGAAGCCGAAGTTGTAGAATAGTGCTGTTAGTGCGAGTGTGAGCAAGCCTTTGTATTTTAGCGCCTTAAAGGGGGCGACGATGGAACTGCGCTGAGCTGGTCGTGGTACACCGCGCAGAAAGAGCAGAACGCAAATGAAACCAATCGCCATTAAGGTGGCGACGCCATAGAATGGATCTCGCCAGCTATGTGCACCGAGTGTGCCTCCGAGCAGTGGACCGACTGAAATTCCTAGCCCCAACGCTGCCTCGTAGAGAATGATGGCGTTCGCGGTGGTGCCGCGTGCAACACCGACGATGACGCTGAGCGCGGTTGCAATAAACAGGGCGTTACCCAATCCCCAACCTGCGCGGAATCCGACGATTTGGCCGACATTACTTGAGTGGCCAGCGAAAAATGAGAAGCAGACAATGATGAAAAGACCGATGAGCAGTGTCCATTTTGGACCAATCCGCGTGCTGATGAAGCCAGTGATGAGCATGGCGACACCTGTAACGAGGTTATAGCTGGTGAACAATAATTCTGTTTGCGCCTTGGACGCGTGCAGTTGCGCGCTGATGGCTGGTAAAATGGGGTCGACCAGGCCGAGGCCCATAAATGCGATAATACAGGCAAATGCGACCGCAAAAACCGGCGCCGGTTGGTTGAGGATATTGGACCGCGCGGGTTTTTGGGCAAGTTCATCCTGAGTTTGAGATGCCATGAGCAGTCTCCTTCCATTTATTTCGCTTTATTTCGCTTGTTCGGCGCCTAGTAGGGTAGGAATATGGATCGGCGCAAATAAAACAACTTGTATTATACAACTATATTCAGTGCGTTAAAAGTGCGGAAAACACAAACGTCGAGGAATGCAGTGAGGTGACACCGTGGACGATATATTGCAACAAATTGAGCAGGAAGTGGCTGTGTTTGCCCGCCGAATCGAGGGGGCCCGCACGCGAACGTACGGGACGGCACAACTGGATAGATCTGCGTATTTGCTTCTGCTCTATCTACAGCAAAACGGTCAATGTACGCAAGGCGAGTATGCGGCTGCATTCGAATTGGATACTTCGACGGTCAGTCGGCAAATTGTCCCGCTTGTCGAGATGGGATTGGTGGAGCGCAAAGTGGCCCCGCAGGACAAGCGCAGCAGTGTATTGCAGATAACCGCTCAAGGTATCGAGAAATTACAGGAAGTCCGGCAAGCCCGCAGAGAGCTCTATGAGGAAGTGTTGGAGGATTGGACGCCATCCGAACAAGGTCAGTTTCTCTATTTGCTGCAGCGATTTAACGCGCGCCTAAAGGAACGCGCGGAGGCACGGGCGGCGATGCGCAAGGGGCGGCCGTAGTCGTTAAGCGGCTGCCAACCAGGTGTGATTTTGAAATCCCCGCGAAAAGGTCAGACTGGAGAGGGACTGACTTTTTCGGGGGGACGCTTGTGAACACTATCACGCTTATCGTGGCCATCGTTCTCTTGTCTGGCGTACTGATGGTGCGCGTCAATAAGCAGTTAGGCTTTCCCGCGCTCATTAGTTTTGTGGCGATAGGGGCCGTCTTTGCCGCGTTTGATCCCGGCGTCTACGAAACCGTGACACCGACGATTGCGAAGGATCTCAGCTACCTCGCGCTTGCGTTCATCCTCTTTGAAGGCGGGCTGCACACCTCGTTGCGGCGAGTGAAACGGGCTTTTGCGCCTTCCATTTCGCTCGCGACGGTCGGCGTGATTGTCTCGGCAGCCATTTTGACTGGTTTGGCATACGCATGTTTGCACATTTCATTCACGGCGGCGGCGCTATTTGGCGTGGCGGCAAGTTCCACCGATGCCGCGTCAGTCTTCAGCGTGCTTGGTGGCACGGCGCTGCGCCGGCGGCTGGTCGATGTCATGGAATTGGAGTCGGGGACCAATGATCCCATGGCGTTCTTCCTTACCACGAGCATTATTCAGTGGCAGACGTTGACACATTCTTCAGTCACCCACGCCTTGGGGTATACCTTCGTGCTGTTTTTGCTGCAGATGGGTGTTGGGTTTTTCGTTGGGGTGCTCACGGGACAATTTGGTGCGTACATGAACCGCCGCATAGGGCTCGAAACCGGTGGGATGTACCCTGCGCTTACATTAGGCCTTGCACTCCTGTCGTTTGCATTGGCGCAATTATTGTACGGAAGTGGCTTTCTCGCCGTCTATGTGACGAGTGTCGTTCTGTCGAACAAGCGGATTGAGCACCGTTATAGTATCCTCCGCTTTCACGAAGGGTTGGCGTGGGTGATGCACATTCTCATGTTCGTCGTTCTCGGACTTTTTTTGGTTCCGCGTGATTTGCTCTACCTCGCGCTTCCAGGCGTTGGACTTGCCTTGGGCGCGCTCTTTCTGGCGCGCCCAGCGGCCGTCTGGGTGTCTACAATTGGTATGGGGTTTTCACACAGGGAGCGGGCGTTCATGGCTTGGGCAGGGTTGCGGGGCGCGGCGCCTATCGTACTCATTCTATCTGCAGTCGAGGCGCAGGTGACCGGTTATATTGTGTTGATTGAAGTGGTGTTTTTTGTCGTCATTGCATCTACCTTAGTTCAAGGAATGACCGTCAACTGGGTTGCGGAGAAATTTGATTTATTAGATCCGACGCCTGCGGAAAGTATTCTCGACCTTATTTCTATCACCCGCGAGAACGCCGTCATTTTGCCTGTGGGGATTGCACAAACGTCCAATCTCGTCGATAAAAGGCTCGTCGACATCAAATTTCCAGAGAACACATTGTGTTACGGCATCGTGCGGGGAGACCAGGTGGTGGTACCGAGGGGATCGACCAAACTCCGGTCGGGGGATCATTTGTTGATTCTTTCAGACAGCCGTCACATTCAAAATTTAAAGCACTTATTTCACAATGAACAGGTTGGCTCTCCTTCGATGCTGCCATAGACCTACCCAAATGCTGAAATCCCCTTTATGCTGGGGACACGGTATTTTGTGTGCTTTGTGTTGGCGAAGGGAGGTTGAGGGATATGGAGTCCGCCATTGTCCTCGACGGTGTGTCGAAAAGATATGGCGACAAGTGGGCGGTGCGCGACGTGAGTGCGGTCATTGAAGCGGGAACCATCGTCGCGCTCTTGGGCCCGAATGGCGCGGGCAAGACGACGGCAATGTCCCTCATGTTAGGGCTTGCCCGCCCGACCAGGGGGAGCGTTCGAATTCTCGGAGGCAATCCCGTGAAACCGGCGACTCGCAGGCGAATGGGCGTTATGTTGCAGCAAGTGAGTCTGCCAGCAAAAGTGCAGGTTCGTGAGTTGATAGATTTGTTTTGTAGCTATTATGAACAGCCATTGGACGCGAAACTTCTATTAGAAATGGCAGATTTAGCACCGCTCGCGCGCAAAGAGGCGGTGAAGCTCAGTGGCGGGCAGCAGCGGCGCTTGCAATTTGCATTAGCGATGGCCGGGAATCCCCAAGTGCTTTTTCTCGATGAGCCGACTGTTGGGATGGATGTGTCCGCGCGCCGTGGGTTTTGGGAGCATCTGCGGGCAATCGCTGGCCACGAAGGGCGGACAATTGTCCTGACGACCCACCATATGGAAGAGGCGGATTCGATTGCAGACAGGGTCTTGTTGATGCAGGATGGTCAAATTATGGTGGACGGAGGGGTCGAAGAGGTCAAATTGCGCGCAGGCAATCGTTATGTGTCGTTCCTTGCAGGGCCGACGGTCACGACGTCGGACGTGTTTGCACTTCCGGCCGTGCACGACGTCACCTGGAGCGGTCGGCACGTTCGCATTACCACCCATCAACCGGACACCGTCTTGCGCGCAATCATCACGCACCACCTCGACGCAAAACACTTTGAAATCTCGCAGGGACAATTAGAAGATGCATTTTTGTCGCTGATGCATCGTTCAGATGTAGATGGTTCTGATTCATTTGGCTCGAATGCATTCGGTTCTAAGACAGAAGGATAAGGGGGAGGACGCGTTGCGTAGCTGGTTGCAGCAGTCAAAAATCGAGATTTTACGCAATGTCCGCAACCGGCGCTTCTTCGTGTTCAGCCTTCTGCTGCCGGTCGGATTCTACTTACTCTATGTCCATCTCCTGGGTGCCCACAAACAAATTGGCGGAACGACATGGGCGACTTACTACATGATGTCGATGGCGACGTTTAGTGTCGTGGGCGCGGGGTTGAATGGGCTCTCCTCGCGCATCGCGTTCGAGCGCACGCAGGGATGGCTGCGCCTTGTCCAGACGACGCCGCTATCTTCCATTCATTACGTGACGACGAAAATTGTTGCGAATTTGCTGATGAACATGGCGGAGGTGGTGGTGCTCTTTTTGGTTGGGGGCGCCGTCGAGCACGTGCAGTTGACAGCTGTACAGTGGATTCTCTCTGGTTTGTGGATTGCCTTTGGGGGACTCGCGTTTATCGTCCTCGGAATTTTGATTGGGCAAATTGCTGGAATGGATGCCTCTCAAGTCATCGCGTCAGCAGCTTACTTTATCTTATCTATCACGGGCGGGCTGTGGTTCCCACTCAACAGCTTGCCCCCGTTGATGCAGCACGTGGCGACCTACATGCCGACGTATCACTTGGCGCACGTCGCGTGGCAACTCGTCTCCGGTAAATCGCCATCGTTTGCCGATTTCGCCGTCTTATTGTGTTACTTTGTCGTCTTCACGGCGTTGGCGCTTTGGGTGACCGCGCGGCGCCGTGACGTGCGTGCTGCGTGATGTGGCATCTCTGCTTCCCACTAAGTCATCTCATCGATGACTTAGTGGGGTTCACTGGCCGTTGACCGCGGACGAGGGATGTGAACATCCCGATAATTGTCGCTACGAGCATGGCGAGGAGCGCGTACCGGAAGCCGACGACAATCAGATGGACGTCGTTTGTAGGGATAGCGCCGGTGCTGCCTTCGTAGATGCTCGACTGCAACCGCGGTGGCAGGTTGGCGGTGACAATCATTAGGGACAGTGCGGTGCTGATGACTTGCCCCATGTTCTGTAACATGGACCGTAGGCCGTTGGCGCTGCCGCGATGGGCGGGATCGATAGTCGTCATAATCGACGACGTGTTCGGGGTCATAAATAATGCGGTTCCAGCGCCCACGAGGAACATGCCGATGGCGGCCACGGCAAAGGAACTGGTCGGCCCGACTTCAAAGATGAGAATCAAGACGCCGACACCTGACAAGCCAAGCCCCGTGCTCGACAACAGCCGCGCGTCATAGCGACTGGCCAGTGAGCCTGCTACGGGCGACAGCAGCACCATCCCGATGGTGACCGGCAACACGGCGAGCCCGGCGGTGAAGGCCGATGCGTGGTTTAAGGTCTCGTAGTAGAGCGCCATCAACAAAACGACCGCCGAACGGGCGAACGAATTGAGGAATGTCGATGCGTACGCCATCGCGTACCGCCGCTGTCCGAACAGCCGTAAATCCATGAGTGGCGATTTTGATTTCCACTCGACGCGCAAAAAAATCGGCGTCAGGATGACAAATGCGAGCAGTCCGGCAATGACGAGCGGGTTCCCCCATCCCAGCGTACTGCCTTCCGACAATGCGAGAATGGCGCCGCCGAGCGCGAAGAAGATCAGAATATTCCCCGGAATGTCGAACGGCTCGCGCGTACCTGTCGTCGAACTCTTCCGCAATGTCATCATCGCCCAGACGACACCGACGATGCCAAACGGTACGTTGAACCAGAATACCCATTGCCACCCGAGGTCAGACGCAAAAAATCCACCCACGACGGGGCCAATCAACTGCGC
Organism: Alicyclobacillus suci; assembly: GCF_017329615.1. Taxonomy (GTDB): domain Bacteria; phylum Bacillota; class Bacilli; order Alicyclobacillales; family Alicyclobacillaceae; genus Alicyclobacillus; species Alicyclobacillus suci. Next base: position 80,432 of record NZ_JAFMTW010000007.1, read on the forward strand.
GACGGAGGCGACGAGCACGTTGATACCTAATCCTTTGGGCAACGTCTTGGCGGGGAAGGCGTCGGTCAACAGAGGCGTTGTGTTGGTGACGACGATGGCGCCGCCTGCTGCCTGAATGGCGCGAAGCACGAGCAGCACCCAGATGTTCGGTGCGAACCCGATGAGCAGGCTGACGACGGTGAACGCGGATAATCCAATAATGTATAGCCTGCGCCGGCCGAACATGTCGGCAATGCGTCCAAAGATGAGAATGAAAATCGTGTTAAACAACAAATAGGAGAGCAGAATCCAGTTTGCGGTGGTCGCTGTCGCGTGAAAATGGGCCGAAACCACTGGCAATGCGACGTTGAGCGTCCCTACGTTGAGCAAGGTCAACATCACGCCAAGGCTTGTTACGGACAGTACCATCCACGGATAGCGACTGGAGGCCGCTTTGGTCGGTTGCGTGCTCACTGCTTACACCCCCTTCTATCGATAAGCAGTTGTGTTTCAGTTATTTCGCCTACTGAAATATATCACAAACGCGCACGGGTCGCACAAAGGTGGGGCGGGGTGCCGGCGGGATGGGGTGGTGCCAGCGGATTCGAGTAGCCAGGCGGGGACATAATAAGTTAATATATCTGCTCTATTATTGGATGGTTTTCATAATCAGGGATTTAAGGTATAAATTTATAAAAAATTAATTATAAAGGATAAAATCGTATGAATAGTTCATTTTTTGTTGATTTATGGGGATTCGAGGTGCGCGAATGTCTTATTAGGATACTCCGGGCACCCCTCCAGCCCCCCAAAGCGCCATCCTACCATCCCGCCGAAACAAAACTTTCCGATTCCGACGCCGATATCTAACAGTCGTAGGGTATCCTCATAGGGGCGAGGTCGTTTTCGTTTGCGCCTAGGGCGCATGGTGAGCATGACGATTTCAGTCACACAGTGGGGGTGAGCGCAATGAGAGTAGCGTTTATTTCGGACATTCACGGGAATGCCGTGGCGCTGCGCGCTGTTCTGGAGGATATCGAGCAAACGGGCTGCCAGGAGATTTATGTGTTGGGGGATATTTGTTATCGGGGGCCGGATCCAAAGGAGTGCCTGGAACTCGTGCAGTCTGTGGCTACTGACGTCATCAAGGGAAATGCGGATGAGTGGGTTGTCAATGGCGTTCAACGTGGACAGGTGCCGGAACAGCGGCTTATGGTGATGCGCGCTGAGCAGCAGTTTACGGTGAATCAGCTTACGACAGGTGACATTCAGTATTTGGACCAACTGCCGCTGACGTTGGCGAAGTCCACTGGTGGGATTGATTGGTTTGCGTTTCATGCGACGCCGAATGATTTGTTTGCGATTGTTCAGGCGACGACAGAGGAGGAGATTGTGGAGCGTCAAATCTTTGGCGCGCGCGAAGCGGCGGTCTATTTGTACGGTCACATTCACTTGCCTTATGTGCGCGAAATGAACCAGCGGACTATCGTCAACCTAGGGAGTGTCGGGCTGCCATTTGACGGCATACCGGAGGCGTCGTATGTAGTGCTTGATTTTGACGCAACGCGTGTGAATATCAATTTGCGCAGGGTGCCGTACGATATCGACGAGGCCATCCGGCGGCTACGCGAAGTAGACTATCCGAACGCTCCGTATATCAGCAAGGTCTATCGCGAGGGGCGCCCGTGACGAAAGCGCCCCATCTACCATTGGCCGAGCTTCGTCACGGTGTGCCATGGTCACTCACGGCGGCGAGTGCTTGCCGAATGGCGGCGATTTGCGATCGATAGCGAGGCCTGTCCCAACTGTTATAGGACGGGTGCGGAACGTCTTCAATAGTTTGCCATTGGACGTCGTGGACGTCACATAGGCGCGTGTATTTTTGTGCGAAGCGGCCGCAGGGGACTAATGTAATTTGTTTTCCGCGCAACTTGTCGAGTTTCTCGCGAAGGTTCGCGGTGAGCCAGTGCTCGATTTGATTTTGCCTATCCGCCCGGTACCCAACCCTCTGGTTGTTCGTACGCACATACTCCATGTCGGAAAACCACATCTCCAGTTGCACTTCGCTGCATTCTGATAGGTTCGGCATGGGCTTGTACGCCGCTTTTTGAAGCGGTACGTTGCAGACGTTGACGAGGCCGATGTGGTCAAGAATAGGATTCTCTTCGGGGGTTTCGTCGTGCTGCTTGAGTAACAGACCAATTGGCGTGGAGCCAAAGATTGGGCCAAACAGGTGTTTGCTCATGGTCGCACCGGAACTGCCGGCGGCCGGAACCCGATGTTTGACCTCCTGTATATGGGGAGATTCTAGGATAAAAATGCACGTGGCGCGAGGCGGTAGGATATCCGGTACATAGAAGTCTTTTGCGAACCGGCTCACAATGTCGTAAAATGTCGTGGCGTCGTACACAAGAGACACGCTCCTTGATTGGTTTTGCGTGGTTTAATTTTACAGGGAAAATCCCATACTGACATGTTGTGTAGACTAACACACGTCAGACATCGTAGTAAGGGGGGCAATGGGGGAAACATCAAGGAGATTTGATGTTCTTTTGTGACGAATTCGCGAACAAGTGTTGCATAACTGTGAAATGCTTGTGAAGCTTTTTCAAACTCTTCACCTGTGAGAGCGCCAATTCAAATTGTCTTTGGTATCATCTATATGGCGTCTTGGACGGTGCTCATTTCTACATAAGACATGGAGTCTTCGGCTGGTGCGGTCCCTGTATTCATACTTGGTTTCGTTCAAAGGCCAATGATTTCATCTCTCTGAGGGGGGCACTGTTCTACATATCTCATAGATAGAAAGGAGACGAAAGCGACGATGAAGCCATCTGGGCGTCGACTTCGCAGCCTCTTGCTCGTAGTGGGGCTGTCCATGTTTGCCCTAACCGGCTGTAACTCGGCGAAGTACATGCCTGTGCTTAGTCCGCAGGGGCCGGTTGCAAGAAGTGAGTATTACCTGATCATCTGGTCATTTGTATTGATGCTCGTTGTCGTACTGGGCGTGTTTGTAATCTACTTCTACATGCTCGTCAAGTATCGTGCAAGGCCGGAGAACAAGGATTACGTTCCACCTGAGATTGAGGGGAATTCCCGCTGGGAGACCATTTGGACGGTCATTCCAGTCATTATTGTCATCGCGCTTGCGATTCCAACTGTGGCAGTGACGTATAAACTCGTCAAACCACCGAAGGCGGATGCGGCGACCGGATCGACAGCGACAGCGGGAGCATCGAGCAATCCAATTGTCATCGATGTCATCTCTGAACGTTGGAAATGGGTATTTAAGTACCCTGCGCAAGGAATTGAGACGGTCAACTACGTCAACATTCCAGCTGGCCAACCTGTCGACTTCGAGTTGACGTCGGACGGTCCGATGAACACGTTCTGGGTACCTGCTCTTGGCGGTATGGAATTCAACATGCCAGGTAAAGACCTGAAGCTTTGGTTGGAAGCCGATCACGCCGGGACGTATCAAGGACGCAGTGGTCAGTATTCAGGCCGTGGCTTCGCGGCGATGACGTTTGACGTCAACGCGCAAAGTCCTGCAGCCTTCAGCAAGTGGGTTCAGACGATTAAACAGACCAAACCACCGCTTACGAAACAAGCGGATAAACAATTGAGCACGCCAGGCAACGTTGGAAAGATGGCGTTCTCTACAGCGGAACCGCAATAACACCGCTACGACAGCATATGTGACAATAGGTTGTCGCGTAGCAAGGAGGAAGCGAGAGTGGGCAACTTCCGGGAATGGGCCATGCATTTCTTTATGCTCGACGAAGGCCCCTTGATCTGGACGTCCGATGTTCTCATCATTTTGGCCACTATCGGTATCATCGCCGTCCTCAGCTATTTCAAACTCTGGAAGTGGCTGTGGGATAATTGGCTCACGACAGTGGATCATAAGAAGATCGGGATAATGTATTTGATTGCTGCCATTTTGATGCTCTTCCGTGGCGGCACAGACGGCTTATTGCTGCGTGCGCAGCTCGCATGGCCGAACATGCACTTTTTGAACGCAGATCACTATGATCAGATTTTTACCACGCACGGTACCATCATGATTCTGTTCATGGCGATGCCTGCGATTATCGGGTTCTTTAACGTGGCTGTCCCGTTGCAAATTGGCTGCCGCGACGTCGCGTTTCCATATTTGAACGCCATCAGTTTCTGGTTGTTCTTCGCAGCTGCGATGTTGTTTAACTTGTCATTCGTCGTCGGCGGGTCGCCGGATGGTGGTTGGACAAGTTATACACCTTATGTCGAAAACGCCTTTGATCCAGGCCCGGGTGAGAACTACTTCTTGGTGGCGCTGCAGATCACAGGTATTGGTACGATTGCAACAGGCGTGAACTTCCTCGTGACCATTTTGCGCATGCGCGCACCAGGCATGACGCTGATGCGGATGCCGATGTTCACTTGGTCGGTTTTCATCACGTCAATTATTATCGTTTTCGCGTTCCCTGTTTTGACAGTCGCGTTGGCGCTCTTGTTGATTGACCGCGATTTTGGGTCGCATTTCTTCACAGTCAGTGCGGGCGGTATGCCCATGCAATACGTCAATTTGTTCTGGATTTGGGGACATCCAGAGGTATATATCGTCATTCTGCCGGCTTTCGGTATCTTTTCGGAAGTCTTTAGTACTTTTTCACGCAAGCGGCTGTTCGGGTATTCCGCAATGGTCGTGTCGATGGTTGCCATCGCTATCCTGAGTTTCGTCGTGTGGGTTCACCACTTCTTTACGATGGGCGCAGGGCCAGGCGTCAACTCGTTCTTTGGCGTATCGACCATGGCTATCGCGATTCCGACAGGCGTCAAGGTGTTCAACTGGCTGTTTACCATGCATAAAGGTCGCCTCGAATATACGAGCGCGATGCTGTGGGCAGTCGGGTTTATCCCGAACTTCTTGATTGGTGGTTTGACCGGTGTCATGCTGGCTGTACCGCCTGCGGATTACCAGTACCATAACAGTTACTTCCTAGTGTCGCACTTCCACTACGTGCTCATTGGCGGTACCGTGTTTGGCGTCTTTGCCGCACTGTATTACTGGTGGCCGAAGATGTTCGGCGTGCTGCTCAACGAGCGCTTAGGCAAGTGGCACTTCTGGCTGTTTATGATTGGGTTCAATATTTGTTTCTTCCCAATGTACTTCCTTGGGTTCATGGGTATGACCCGTCGTGTGTACACTTACCCGGCCGGTTATGGTTGGGGCGTCATCAACTTGATTGAAACGTTTGGTGCGGTGTTGATGGGTATTGGGTTCTTGGTATTTGCTTTCAACATTCTCTGGAGCGCACGCTACGGAGAACGCGATACCACAGGCGACCCATGGGATGCTCGGACGCTCGAATGGGCAACTACGTCTCCTGCACCGACCTACAACTTTGCCCGGATTCCGGAAATTAAGGGTCGCGACGCATGGTGGATTATGAAGAAAAACGGCGAGTCCATCAATGGACCGAAGGATATTCCGTTTGAGCCGATTCATATGCCGAATGACTCTGGTCGACCGATTATCATGAGCTTGTTCTTCTTTATCGCGGGTGCTGGATTCGTTTTCGAATGGTGGATTCTCGCGATTATCGGACTGGCTGGCGTCTTGGTCACCATGGCGTTGCGCTCGTTCGAATACGATGATCACCACTACATCCCAGTGGAAGAGATTGAGAAGACAGAAGCTGCGGCAGGGAGGTTGTAAGGATGTCGGACGCGCATACGGCGGTTCACGGTGGGCACCACCCCGTGGACCCGTCCGTTCCCGTCGAATACCATCACGAAGAAAACAGTCTTCGTATTGCGGGATTCTGGGTATTCCTCGGTTCTGACTTAGTCTTGTTCTCGTGTTTGTTTGCAACCTATGTCGTGATGCACGGTCGCACCGCTGGTGGACCGACATCAAATCAACTGTTTGACGTCACGGGCTTTACCATTGAAACGATTGCGTTGTTGTTCAGTTCGTTCACATGCGGTCTTGCTACCTATGAAATGCGTCGCGGTAACCGCAATGCCATGGTGATGTGGCTGTTGGTTACCATCGCACTCGGTTTGGTGTTCTTAGGCTTCGAAATCACGGAGTTTGTACAGGACGCTTCCAGTGGGGCACGTATGCAAACGAGTGGCTTCCTATCTGCGTTCTTTACGCTCGTCGGAACCCACGGTTGTCACGTCAGTATGGGTATCCTATGGATGTCCGGGGTCGTCGTTCAGTTGATTCGCCGAGGCATTACGCCGATTACGGCTCGCAAGGCGTTTATCGTGAGCATTTACTGGCACTTCCTTGATGCGGTCTGGATTTTTATCTTTACCGTAGTCTACCTGACGGGGAAGGTGTTGTGAGATGGAAACCAATCACAAGTTTCACCAAGAGACAGGTTTTCCGTGGAAGCACATATGGGGGCTAATTGCCTCCTTGGTGCTTACAGCTATCGCCTTTTGGTTGGCGCTTGCGACGCATCAACCGCCAGCGCTGGTTATCACCGTCATCGTCATTCTTGGTGTCGGTCAGTTGTTGGTTCAGTTGTACATGTTTATGCACTTTACGGAAAGTGACGATAAAGCCTGGCAGGTTCCAACTATTTATTTCGCGATATTTATCGCGTTCACGGTGGTTGCCGGATCGATTTGGATTATGTCGTTTAAGGCCCTCGTCGCTTAATTTGGGATTGCCGAGGAATGGAGATGTGCTGGTATGCCGAGGAGCCGTGGATGGGGCATTGTCGTATTTGTCTTGGGCATCCTCTCGACGATACAGACTGTCATCGTCAACACGATTGGGTTCGCAGATGCAGACACGAATTCTGCTTTTGCTTGCGGTCACCAATGGTTGACTTGTAACGGGCAGATTATTCCGAGCCTCGTAAGTTGGCAAACGCTTATCGAGTACTCGCATCGCATCAACGTACCGATTTTGACGGCACTCCTTTTGGTTACTGCCATTATGGGGAGTTGGCGCTACCGCAAGTGGCCAGAAATCCCGATTCTCTCGGCCATCAGCATTTTCTTCGTTCTGCTTGAGGCGTTTCTTGGAGCCATCGCAGTGGTTTGGAGTGAACCACCGGCGGTCATCGCGACGCACTTCGGCGTATCGCTGTTGGCGTTCAGCAGTATCTTGTTGCTGACCATTAACATCGCTCGCATCGAAGCCGTCCGCGAGGCCTCACTAAAGAGTGGCAGGCCGCTGCCGATTCGCAACCCACTGCCCAAACGCAGTTACCGTTGGTGGGCTTGGCTGTCGGGTCCCTACATTTATATTGCGATGTATGTGGGCGCCTACATTTCGAGTTCTAGTACTGGGGGCTTGTTCCGAGGCATTCCTGTCCCGGATGAGTCGCCAGCTGCCCCGCACCATGCGTTGCTGTTGGATTGGCTCCATCGTTCGCTCGCCGGGGTTCTAGTCGTGTGGGTGATTGTCCTGTTCGTGCAGGCGGTAGAAATGCGGCATGAGCGGCGAGATTTGCTGTTTGCCAGCAGTTTTGCCCTAGGTTTTACCGTCTTGCAGGCGTTCAGTGGATTATTGCTGGTTGCGACACATGTGTCGCTGCCAGCCTTCCTCATTCACGTCTCAGTGGTGACTGGCTTGTTTGGATCCCTGTGTTTCCTTGCGATGCAGACATTACCACCGGCCAAAGGCAAACCAGTTGAGGAAGAATCGGCGTTTGTCGGCGCGGGTACGGGCAGCCGCGCTTAACGAATAAAGAGGAATTCACATAAACAAGAGCGGCGCTTCTGCCACATCGTTTCGGTGTGGAGGAAGCGCCTTTCTGTGCATTTTTGGGGTATTTTAGTATCCTTAAATTTCTATTTAAGTTCTTGCTCTAGCCAACGGATATGGGAAACCATTATGATGAAAAAGTACATTTTTCGACGCGATTCGATTGGGGGGCTGGACATCTGTGGGGTTTGTCGCATGGGCCTTTAGTCGGCACTGGGGCCGTAGGTTTTTGACATTTATCATGGCAAGTCTGATAAGTTCCGTAGCCCTCTTTGCAATCCCTGGCGTTGCACGAGCGGATGCGTTAGATGTGGTCCTCAATGAGTCCGTGCGTGACGGTATTCCTTATGTGAATGGGGAAGATAGCGCGAAATGGCCAAGCATTGTGTCAAATGCAGCGGTCGTTATGGACATGGACACGGGGACTGTGGTGTATGCGAAAAATCCGCTGGTTTCGCATTATCCCGCAAGTATTACGAAAATCATGACGGCTTTGTTGGCATTAAAATACGGAAAATTGAGCGATGAATTGACCGCGAGCAAGGATGCAGTGAGTCAGCCTCCCGATAAGTTGTATATGGTCCCTGGCGAGAAACACTCACTTCAATCCCTGTTGTATGGGATGCTTCTAGATTCGGCGAACGATGTTGCTGTCGAAATCGCTGAGCACTACGGTGGGACTGTTAAGAATTTTGCTGCGATGATGAATCAAGAGGCGAAGTTGTTGGGTGCGACGCATACCCATTTTGATAATCCGAATGGATTGCCGGATAAGAAGCATCAAACCACGGCTTATGATATGGCGGTAATTGCCCGCGCGGCGATGCAGTATCCGGAATTTCGTAAAATTGTTCAGACAAAATACTATGACTGGCAGGGCGATAAGTGGCACGCAAAGCTCATGAATCTCAACACGATGCTGTTTAATTATCCCGGTTGTATCGGATTGAAAACAGGGTTCACAAGTGTGGCGCATGAGACTTTGGTTGTCGCGGCGAAACGTGGAGATACGACATTCCTTGCTGTTTTGATGGACAATCCGACAGAGTCGTCCATTCGGCAGGATGCGACCTCGCTACTGAATTACGCGTTTCGTCACTATCAAACACAGACGATTGAACAAAAGGGTCAAGTGGTTGGCCAAGTGCTTCGTGGTCATGGGCAGCCGGTACCCGCTGTGGTCAAGCAGGCAGTCATGGCGACGGTGCCCAAAGGACAGGCTTTGCAGGCGCAATCGGTTATCCGCTATGCGCTGCCAGCACGCGCGGTGGCCAAGGGGGATGAGGTCGGCACGATGGATTTGCGCGATACAGACGGGCGCCTTCTCACATCGGTCCCACTGGATGCTGGAGCAAATGTGCCCAAGTCTGGGCAGGCAGCGGTGACGTTGGCCCGTACGTTGCTTCCATTGATGTTCGTATGCGCGCTAGCGCTCCTCGGCATTGCACGACTCGTTCGACGGTGGCGTCCACCACGCATGTGATAGGGGGGCTAGGTGCCCCCTATGTTCGCTTGGCGCGGCGTGTTTTACTTGGTGTGGAGCCCAGTCTTAGGAGGGTTATTCAGTGAGGCGCACCACGCGTGTGAGCGACTCGTGACGCCCAACGAGCACTAGGATATCCCCTTCGTAAATGGTATCATTTGCGGACACAGGAAAGATGGTATTTTTGCTACGGACAATCATCACGACTTGGACGCCAAAACGTCGCGTCAAGTTTAATTTGGCGAGCGTTTTGTCGACGAGTTCGCCCTTCGCTGTGATCTCCATCATGAAGACTTCCTCATACAGCTCAATCATGTCGAGAATGGCTGATCTCGTCAGCAAGCGGGCCAACCGGGCACCAGACTCCCGTTCTGGAAAGACCACGCGGTCGGCGCCAAGTCTTTCGAGAATTTTACCGTGCGTCGGGTGAAGTGCCTTGGCGACTACGTACAGGCCCAAGTCTTTGCAATTCATGGTGGCGTGGTTGGAACTTGTCTCATCGTTGCCGATAGCGACAATGACCGCGTCTGCTTCTTTCACGCCGGCTTCGCGAAGAAATTGAATATCTTCTGCGTTGCCGACCGCGGTCTCACAGCGATCAGCAAACGCTTCAAGGCAGCTTGGGTTGCGGTCGATGAGTAACACTTCGTGCCCATGCCGCAGTAACTCGATGGCGGCACCGGTACCAAATCGTCCAACGCCGATGATGCAAAATGTCATTTTACGATTCCGAGGCAAAATTGACCGTCTCCTTTAATTAACCAATGAATATTCGCTCTTGGACATACTGAACCCGCGATTGCGACTTATGCACCAAACTGACGAGAAACGTAAAAATGCCGATGCGACCAATGTACATTGTCAAAATGAGCACCCATTTCATTTCTGGGCGGACAAGTCCGGTGATGCCCGTTGTTAGACCTACCGTACCATAGGCCGATACTTCTTCGAAGATAATTTTAATGATGGGGATGTTCGGTTCAAACACCGCATCAATCAGTGTGCAGACCAGCACGACCGCACTGCTTAACAACGTAATGAGCAGAGCCCGCTGTGATAGGTCCCAAGGAATTTGGCGGTGACCTGACACAATCTGTGTCCGCCCGCGAATGCTTGCCATGACGGTCTTGATGATTAAAAAGAACGATGTCGTTTTGATGCCGCCACCTGTTGAACCGGGCGACGCCCCAATAAACATCAACAAAATCAAAATGAGCCAAGTGACTTCTTGCATGTTGCTGATGGGAATGGAGTCGAATCCGGCAGTTCTTGCAATCGCGGACGTGAAGAACGCGTTGAGCAACTTGTATCCGGGACTTAGCCCTTTCATCGACGCATTCCACTCAAACGCCACAATCAAAAGTGTGCCGATGACTAGTAACAGTCCACTCATCCCAAGGACGATGCGCGCGTGTAAGGACAATCGCCGTTGTCGTGGATACCGAGCGAGTTCCACAAGGACGACAAATCCGAGCCCGCCGGTGATGACCAGAGCGGCTGTCAAGAGCAACATGAACGGGTCGCGCGTGAAACTTTCCATACTATTGCCCCAGATATCAAATCCAGCGTTGTTAAACGCCGAGATACTATGGAAAGAGGCGACGCCGAGTGCTTTGGCCCAGGTGTAGCTATATCGTAGATGTAAGTAGAGCGTAAATAAGACAATGCCAGCGCTCTCAATACTGAAACTAAAAAACACGACCCTGCGAAATAGACGCACAATGCCTACTGTAGGCGTATTTCGTTCCTCCGCGAGCACCCGACGTTCTTCTAAACTGATTTTTCGGCCAATCAGCAAATAGAAACTCGTCGAGAGAAAGGTCACACCGATGCCGCCAATTTGTACTAAGGCGACGATAATGACATCTCCCACCGGTGTAAACGTGTGTAGGGTGTTGACACTGGACAAGCCGGTCACGAACAAGGCACTAGCCGACGTGAATACAGCGTCGACAACCGACAAAGGCGTTTTTCTGCTAAACGGAAGCAACAGTAAAAAGGCGCCTAATAAACAGATGGCCACATAGCCCAAGGCAATTCTTTGTGAAGGGCTGATACGCCATTTCCCCAACCACGGTCACTCCTAGTGTCTAGATTATTTTTGCGTCCGATATTTTCGACTTGTTCGCACGCGGGCAACGGCAAAACCATCGTGAACCGGCAGAATGGTTGCTTCGAGTTCTGGATGGGACAAAAGCGTCTGGTTAAACGCACGCACGGCGACCGGTGAAGGGCTTTGGTTTGATTCATCTAGCACTCTGTCGCGCAGTAGCACATTGTCAGCGACGATAAGCGTGCCAGGGACGGACATCGCCAGCGCAAACGCCAGATATTCTGGGTAATTTGGCTTGTCGGCATCAATGAACACGAAATCAAACTGACGCCTACTCTGTTTTAGTTCTTTTAGGGATGTCAAAGCATCGCCAAGCACAATGTCGATGTTGTCTGTCAGTCCAGCCGCTTGGATGTTTGATTTTGCAATCAGCGCGTGTTCCTCGCGCGCTTCGAGTGTCGTTACGCGGCCTTTAGATGTGAAGCCGCGGGCCAGGCAGATGGCACTGTATCCACCGTATGTACCAATTTCTAAAATTTCTTTCGCACCGCTTGTTGCGACAAGAATAGTGAGCAGCTTGCCCAAATCTGGTTTGACCGACATCGGAGGAAGACCCGCTTGAGCAATCGATTGAACAGTGGAACATAGAATCGGATCAGCGGGGAGCAGTCGTTCCACATACTCGGTTCGATTCATCATATATACACCTCGGTTCACCGGCCATTTCATGCTCATATGTTAACACGCTTGTTCGACGACGTGTGGGTTTTGCATTTTTTCATGAAATTTTCCAATCCTATGGCGAGGATGTGGAGTATTGAACAACATTTTTTGTTTTATCGATTTTTGGAGTTGCCTGACGACTTTTGTCGATTAGAATGATATAGGAACCTAATTGTACAATGGTCAAAGTATACCCGATTTGGCTCTGGCAAAATCGAACGAAGCAAAAGTAATGAAGCAAAATTGAATCAAGTAGGTGTGCCCTGATATATGAATCGTGGAAAACACAGCAAGAAGAGAGAGGGAGAGAAACAGCAGAAGCAAAAACCAAAGCGCGGGCGGCCCGTTCTGCGATGGATTGGCTATATTCTGTTTGGTGCCGTGTATCTATATGTTTCAACTGCCCTTTGGATTTTTCAGGGGCCGTTTCCGGCGTTAAAAGGATACCTCATCGACAGTTTGGATGCTACGCGACATGGTTATTTGCTGCGTCCGCTCTCTTTGTATACGCTACCAGAATCTGTCATACAACAAAACGCACTGTCCAATCAGCTTGTGTCAACGACGAAAAATCCAAACGACATCGTTCGGAAGAACTATGACAACCACAATGGATCTATTCAGGTCATCACGGATAAGGAAAGTCTTTTTACGGCCTATATCATGCTGGTCAAAGACCCGAAGCGCATTCGCGTCCAGACGACGAAGTACTTGCATCAACACGGACAAACTGTCTCCGACATGGTCAAGGAGTCGGGGGCAGTCGCTGGTATTAACGGCGGGGGATTCGTCGACACCAACCAGCAGGGAACAGGTGCCTATCCTCAGGGCATTACAATTCACGATGGCCAATTGGTCAGTATCACTGGGTCAACCACGCGTCCACAGCCTGTGATTGCGTTTACCGCAGGTGGCCAAATGATTGCAGGTGCGTACTCGCTTCCGCAACTGCGCAGTTTGAATGTGAAAGAAGCAGTAGGTTTTGGACCTGTGCTCGTTCAGGATGGAAAGGCGGTCCCTACAGAGGGATCGGAGGGAAGAAATCCGCGGACGGCTATTGGCCAAGCTGCCGATGGGACCGTGATTATGATTGTCACAAATGGGCGTGAAATCAATCAGCCGGGTGCGACGTATGACGATATCAAGGCACTTATGCTCAAGTATCACGCAACAATCGCTGCGAATTTAGATGGGGGATCTTCGACGACCATGGTCTACAACGGCAAGCTGGTCAATACGCCGTGGGATGTGCTTGGCGAGCGCGAAGTGTCGACCTCCATCGTCGTGATGCCAGAATCCGATCAGGGAGGTCAATGATGGCGCGCAAGATTGCGATTAAGCTGCTGTGTTTCGTCGCTGTCGTCACGCTGGGACAGTTGGCAGTATTTTATCATTATAACCATCTGTTTCGCGCGGCAGATCAGAGTGTGCAGTCGATTCTCAGCAATCATACAAAGCCTGAATCCTTGTCCCAGACAGAAGAGAAAGAAGTGGCGAAACTAAGGTCGCAGTACAAATTTGTCACGGTGTCACCAGATGACCAATATGCCACATATATCGACAAGAAAAACATCTTGCACTTGTATGATTTGCAACAAAAGCGCGATATCAGCGCGGCAGAGAATCCATACACTGTGCAATACGTCTCCTGGATTTCTGATGAAAGCGTGTTTGTTGGAGAACAGGTGCACCCTGGAAACCTGGAGTTGAAAACCGTCAACGTCGACGACGGCACGCAAGTGATTGTCGAGGATTTTGCGGAGCTTTCACCAGATGCCGCATTTGCCAAAATCGCATTTAGTCACTATACGAACGACGTCTACATTTTAATCAATACCAGCACGAGCAGCACCATTTATCATATTGATACGATGAAACATGTCGACGAGGTGCCTATCGGCGGGCGCTACATTAAAAATATCGCTGTGTCCGATACGGAAAATCGACTGTATTTTGAGGACAGACTGAACGGGTCGTACAATGTTTTGTACTTTGACAACAATTATGTGGCACATCGCGTGCAACTTAATGCGGCGCTCATTTCGGTGGTGGGCAACACCGTTTATTATGGTGATGTCAACAAGGACGGCTATGTCACATCAGTTTACAGTGAAGATCCGGATGGTACGTCCCATCTTATCAAGACGTTGGCGACACCGACGCCGGCATCTAAATTGGACGTGACCGACGATGGGCAAGTGCGCGTAGACGACTAGGTGAAATTGCATCTTGCCTGCGAGGCCGTATTGCGCTAGCGGCTTGAGGGAAATCCAGCTGTGCGTCCTCGGCCGACACGCACCTTTTGCGCAGTGTCGGCTTGGGCAGGCGTGATTCTAGGCATTTGGACGATGTTCTGTATATACGTTTTGACGAATGGATTGTCGCAATCGATTCATTTCTTCCGGCGTCAGTGCCGCTACATTCGCGGCGCCGATGTTCTCGGAGATCTGTGACATTTTGCTGGCACCTGGAATGACCGATGCCACGACATCTGCGTGGAGGGCGTAGCGCAGACTTGTCTGCCCGGCCGTTCGCGCAGGTGTGACGAGTTCCGACAGCACCTTTTGTGCCACTGAGATTTCTTCAGCTGTCCGGTCGACATAGGTTTCCCCGTCGGTTAACCGTTTTTCCAGATTTGATAGCAGTCCGCGTGCGACTGGACCGCGTGCGATGACTGAAACCCCGTGTTCCGCTAACTTGGGAAACCACTCTTCCGGTCGCCTATCCAGGAGACTGTATTGCATCATTATGCTATCCATGTTCGATCCGCCCAGATACCGCAATATCACATTTGGCCGGATGGACGATATGCCGTACGCACGAATTTTCCCCGCTTCTTTTAATCGTTCCATCGTCTCGACGATGTCTTCAAAAGGATCTTGCATGGTGCCGCCGTGCAATTGGTATAAATCGATGTAGTCCGTCCGCAGGCGGCGCAGACTTCTGTCGATTGCTTCGCGAATGTATTTGGGTGAAGGATCCCAGGTCCAGCCAGGCGTCCCAGGTTCGAAACGGTTGCCGACTTTGGTTGCGATGACGACTTCATGGCGTCGATTCGCAAATGCCGCACCGACGATTTCTTCGTTTCTTCCCTGGTCATATAAATCTGCTGTATCGAAAAAGCGCACGCCGTGATCAAACGCGAAATGGAGCAGATTGGTGGCAAGTGCCTCGTCCGTTCCAATCGACATACAGCCAAAGCCGATTTCACTCACCTGGATGTCGCTTCGGCCCAACTTTCGAAATTGCATACGAATCTCCCCTCCGTCACGACCTTAGCACGATTGTAGCGCAGACGGAAGGTTGAACCAACTAGACAGCGGACCGCAAAGAAACGGGTCGCTTAGGAGGAGCGAACTGAGACGAGCGTTCCGAGCGTGACTGTGTTGTATACCGTTTCGGCCGTCGCAATGGGAATTTCGACGCAACCCATGCTTTGTGGTGAGCCATAGCTCGGGCGCGAGAAACCATGTACCGCTTCGCCCTGGTAAAAGTAGTTTACATAGGGGACGCCGGGATCGTCATACGTTGTGCCCCACGGCGTCGTCCCTTTCATCTCTTGCGATTGGTATCGCAAATAAATAGGCCATGTGCCTAAAGTGGTCGGTGACGAGGCGATACCTGTATTCGCGGCGGTTTGGAGGACGACAGTTCCGTTTTTCCACAGTTTGAGCACCTCCGTTGGATGCTCGGTGACGGTGATAAACAAATAGGGGGCGGTGCTTACCTGCTGAGCTTTTAGCGCCTGACTGAGTGCCTTCCATGTTTGGGGACCAGCGACACCGTCTGCCGCTAAGTTGTGATCTGCCTGAAACCGCATCAAAGCCCCCTCCGTCATGACGTTGTCTGTGTGTGGCTTCCATAGGGAACTGAGTTGGCTAGCTGTTCCTTTATCTTTCCATGCGTAGCTACCAGGCAGTGGCGCCTGCACTTTGCCAAGTGCCTGCATGGCCGCAGGTAGTGTCATTTGATGTGCCGGGGTAAACCTGACAGGCATATAGCCGAGTACGCTGAGCGCTTCGTTCAAGTAACTGGCCATCGGCGTGTTGGCGCCAAGTTTGATCAGTGGCGGTGTGGGCGGTGTGTTTTTTTTCGGAGCCGTTTTCGATCCGCCTTGGATCTTGCTAGACGAGTCCGTGGCTGATTTGCTGGATGTCGCACCGGTCGTCGTGGGTGTCGTTTCTTCGGCGACGACGGTTGCATGGGTGATAAGGGTCGTGGTGGTTGATGGATTGGTCGCGCAGCCAGAGAGCGCGAGTATTGCGCCCGTACAGACCAGTACTGCGCCAGCGCGCAAGAAATTTACGATTTTCAACTGTGCACCTTCTTTGCTAGCCTCAAGGTCATGCCATACAACGTATTCCAGCGTAGAAGGCGATATGCTGGGCATTTGCTAGAAATAGCAAAAAGGTACAGGTTGGTGGTAGCGCCGTGGAAGTGGCGGCGAGTGTGGTCGCGGCAGTGGGTGTGTGGGCCGGCGGGATCAGGGGAGAACGGGAAGAAGGTAGGATTTCTGCTCTATTTATTGAAAAGCCATCGTTCCCGCCTCAGCGCTTGTTTGGCGCGTGTGGACGATGAGGTGGTATATGTCAGCTGTGTGAATTTCTTCACCACTGCTGATGTTGAGGATTTCGTCATCGGCCGCCGTGAGCGCCAGCACGTTGGCTTCTGCGACGTCTTTCACGTAGACGTAGTCGCGCGTCGTGCCGCGATAGAAGTGCAGATACTTTTCACCTACGTATTTGTGAATAGCGTAGGGCGAAATCATCACTGGGTTGACCGACTCATCGGTGGGCATCACCGGTGCGTCACCGGCGAGTGCACCGCCTGACGAGATGAAAATAAACTTCTTCACGTCGTAATGACGGCAGCATTTCAGCAAATTGAGCAACTCCGTGACGTTGAGGTCCGCGTCCAGTCGCGGATCTTCCACGGATTTCGGCACCGATTTTTGGGCCGCGTGGTGGTTCACCACGTCCGGTTTCTCCAGGGCGAAGACTTGGGGTAATGAGGCGGGGCGGATATCCATGAAGTAAAACTTCGCCTGCGGATGAATCCGCTCCACCAGTCACGAGAATTTTCACACGAGCAATTCCTTTTTCAATTCGGGTCAAATGGCGTTTACGGCGAACGTTTCGTCGAGAATTGCGCGGTATCCGGCGGCGTCAATCTCGCGTACGTTGCTCGGCGTCGAGTTATTCGCGACGGCCAACTCGACCATTTTGTCGCTGTCGTCCCGGGAAACGCGAGGGAGGGAAGACAGCGGCGGGATGTCGAGTTCGTGCAACCACGCCTGCATGCCTGACAACAGCTTGTCGATGGCCTGGGTGGGTGTATCGTCGTCGGTTGCAAAACCGGTCAAGCGGGCGACCTCCGCATGCAAGTCGATGTGCGCTTGCGCGTTGTAGCGAAGCACCGGCAATAGGAACACTGCGTTCGCAAGTCCGTGCGGGGTGTCATAGAGTCCGCCGAGTGCTTCGGCGAGGCAGTGAACCGCGGCGACGTCGGCGGATCCAAAGCATAGCCCCGCCAGCAGGCTGCCGAGCAGCATGTCTCGTCTCGCATCGATATCGGCAGGATTTCGGTAGGCCGTGGGTAAAGCACGGACAATGAGTCCCATCGCACGCGCGCCAAACGCCTGGGAAATCGGTTGCGTCTTCTTGCACGTATATCCCTCAATCGCATGCACCAAGGCATCGACGCCTGTGGCTGCGGTGACGTGCGGGGGGACTGTCGTGGTCAGGGCGGGATCGAGAATGGCTAAGTTTGGACGCAACCATTCGTGTTTGAGCGTCACCTTGCGGTGTGTGGCGTCTTCTGTGATGACGGCGCTGCGTGTCACTTCTGATCCGGTACCGGCCGTCGTTGGCACACAAGCGATGGGAGCTGTTTCGCCATATGCCCGCTCCCCGTCTGCGTACGCACTGGGGGTGCCACCGTGGCGAGCGATGAGTGCGATAGTTTTCGCCGTGTCCATTGCGCTGCCGCCGCCGACGGCGAGGACGCCGTCACACCAACGTGATTGAAATTGCTCTGCGCCAGCCAGACAGTCGGTATCGCGCGGATTCGGTTGTACCTGGTGGAAAAGTGTGATGGCGTAGCCATGCAGGTTGAGGTGATGGATGACTTGCTTTGCAATACCGGCTTCCATCAAGCCCGGGTCGGTGACCACCATCAATTTGCGGCCGAAGCCTGCTGCCTGTAATTGTTCAGGCAGCCGTTCGATGGCACCGACGCCGAAATCAATTTGTGTGCCACACATATATTGAAAGGATGTCATGCCGTGTACTCCTTTCGAACTGTCTGTGGGTTCAATCTGGCTCATAAATCATCTTTTTTGTCATACCGCCGTCCACGACGAAGTTCTGGCCAGTGATAAAGGAGGATTCATTGGATGCGAGAAACAGACATAGGCTCGCAATGTCGTTGGGAACCCCGACCCGTCCCACTGGGTGTTGTGCCTTGTCTACTTCGCGGTGGTGCGGCGATGTCCTGTTTTTTGACTTTTTCCAGTCACTGACTTCAATCCAGCCTGGGGAGATGCAGTTGACGCGGATGTCCGGGCCGAGGCTAATGGATAACGCGTGTGTCAGGGCGACAATGCCGCCTTTTGACGCGGAATAGGGTTCCGTATTTGGCTCGGACATCAGTGCCCGTGTGGATGCCATGTTGATGATGACCCCTGGTGCGTTTTTGCGCAGCAATGGCGCACTGTACTTCGCCATCAGGAAAGGCCCCCGTAAATTGACGGCGATGACTCGGTCAAATACGTCGACAGGGAGCTCTTCGATGGGGCCGCCACTAAAAACGCCTGCGTTATTGACGACGACGTCGAGTCGGCCTTCCGTCTCGGAGATACTGGCGATGAGGGATTTGACTTGGCCTTCATCGCTGACATCGGTGCGTACAAATCGGCCGAGGTAGCTTTGCGCCTGGAAAAATGACATGGCCTCGCGGCCAGCTTCTTCGTCCACATCTGCGATGACGACATGCCATCCAGTGCGTGCGAACGCTTGGCTGACGCCCAAACCAATGCCTTGGGCGCCGCCGGTGACAACGACGACATGTGTTGACATGATGTTTTCACCTCGTTTGGAGATGGGCTTTACCGCCCATTCCGAAATTTGTACCGGCCCTTAATGCCCTAGATAGGAATGCATCAGGTTCGCAGTTTCGCCAGGTGTGAAAAACACATACAAAAGTAGGAAGACGACCAACCCAGTCGCCGCGGTGATAAACCAGATAATAACGGTCCAAGGGCCAATCTTTCTGTGCCTAGAAAACCGTCCGCGCGCCGCGAAGATGAGCGTAATGACACCGAGAATCGCTGCCACTGTCGCTAATACAGAGTGTGTCTGCAAGAATACGTAATAGAATGTTTTCAGCGATTTGGGGCCACCAAATTCCGTATCCCCGATGAGAAATGTCTTTGCAGCGTATAGAATGAAAAACAACGCGGCGAACACGACGCCGGTTAACATCCAGCGGCGATGGATACGAACGCGGTGTTTTCGAATATACACCCAACCAATCGCGAAACAAATTGCACTAATAATAATGCACGCTTCATTTAAATAAGAAACGAAGATATCCAAGCGAGCACCGCCCTCTCATGTTCACTAGCAGAAATTTTATCAGATGTAGTTGGACAAAACACGGATTGTAAGCCGGAATCCACTGGCTATTATCCGTTGTTTCTAATTTGTTCACGGTTTATTCCCTTGTTATCATCGTGAATCTGCAAATTCTCGAAAATTTACTGTGAGATTATACTGATATTTACTATCTTACGTAATTGTGTATAGTAGAAATGAATAAGCTGGAGGAGGGCTCCATGCCGCCATGCAACGACTAGCTGTTTTTATTCGAGAATCACAGACGTGGTCGCAAGCACATCGCGGCACCGACCTTCTTCGACGGGTTGCGGACGCATTGCGTCAACATCTTGACATTGATGCGGGGATGTTTGTGTATCGCAGGCGATTTGTCCCGAATCATTTCGGTCAATTGGACACACGTGTTCGGGTTTATCACGCATGGGGACTATGTGCGTCGCTTGAACATTTAGACAGTTTATTGCCGCAGAGTCCCTGGTACCTTGGGAGTTCGTCGTTTTTCTGCAGTCAGGCGTGGGCGCCGCTCTCCACTTTGCCTTCACCATGGCAGCATCTTTTTGAACAATCGGATATTTCTTATGTCGGTGCATGGCCGCTCTTAGACGCCTATAGTCGGACGATTTGTGCCATGGTATTGGGGAGTCGGTCGTCACGGCCTGCTGATGACGAGGAGCTACTGTCGCTTTGCGCGTCGCAGATTTCGTTGGTGGCGGAGTTGCTCGTGGAGCGTCGGAAGGCGGAGGATGTTAGCCGGCGGGATCCGCTGACAGGAATTTTTAATCGACGTGGGCTACTGCACTTTTTGCCCACCGTGCAACAGGATGCGGCGCGAAGGGGAGCGACGCTGGTTGTTGGGGTTCTCGACGTCAATGCGTTTAAGCAAATTAACGACCAGTACGGCCACGCACGTGGGGACGACGTACTATTAGATGTCGCACAGACCCTTTCGTCGGCCATCGGTGAATCTGGAATTGCTGCCCGCTTCGGTGGGGATGAGTTTGTCTTTGTTTGGTGCGTGCAGGGAAAGACGGCAGAAGAAGTGCGCCAAGAAACCATTCGCCAATTCATGGACAAATCTTATGACGTCTGTGTCGGTTGTGCGGTCTGGAACCCTGACATGGAGTGGCAGATGTGCTTAGATCTCGCCGATTTTCGTTTGTATGTAGGCAAAGGCATACAGGCGGGCGCGCAGGACGGGGAGTAAGTGGTGCAAGGCACCCGGGCGGGGGCGCGGCGTTTGGGAAGCCCGCTCTCGCAGCCCGGGTCGTGAATTTTGGGCAAGTATCGCGCCTGTCATTCATATGTTTTGTTGAGGCATAGGAGTGAATCTTAAATCTATCGCTCCTCGTAGCTGCGAAGGTATGGTTTGCCCAAATCGTGGCCACGCTGTTGCCAAGAGAGGCATTTTGATAGCGGGGAGCGGTGCAAATTGTATAAACTTACCATGAACACAGCACGTTTAGTAGAAGTTGCGAAGGTCGTTCAGGAAATCTGGTATGCCTATGCGGAAGGCTGGTTGCCCCAGTTGACGGGGACGGCTGCCGACGACGAATTATATCAGCAGATTGATGCACGCATGCCACGCGGATGGACAGCATCGATTCAACCCTCCGGCTCCGTTTATGCAACGCGTCCGGTGTTTGCGAAGAAAAAGTCCCTCGGCGTCTTAGTTGTTGAAAAGCGGGCAAGTGGCGAGGAACGGATGTTTGAAATTGCACTGTGAATACCGCCTGAGCCTGTGGCCTCAGACGGTCTCTTCCGCCCGCAGTGTCATGCGGGTGGGCATGGATTGAAATCCATAGACAAGCCCTGTCGGTACAGGTTCACATGCTGCAATGGATGGAATTTCCATATAATCGAACGCCTTCAGTAGGGCATGCAGTGCAATTTTTGCCTCCAACCGCGCCAGCGGTGCGCCAAGGCAGAAGTGAATGCCATGTCCGAAGGCGATATTGCGCGCATCGCGATGTATGCGAAAGGTTTGTGCATCTGGATAGACAGCTTCGTCCCGGTTCGCTGAGCCAATCCAGGCTACGATATGACTTCCTGCTGGAATTGCAATACCAGACAATTCGACATCCGCGGTGGCAGTGCGATACATATGTTGAACAGGTGAACGGAATCGCAGCACCTCTTCGATAAACGGCGAAATTAGGCTCGGGTCTTGTGTCAGTTGAGCCCACAGTTCTGGTTGCTTGTGTAACGTAAACAGGGCGTTTGAGAGCAGATTGGTGGTTGTCTCGTTGCCAGCGACAAGCAACAGGATACAAAAGCCGAGGATGTCTAGCTGGGATAACGACTCCCCATCTACCTTCGCGGTGACAAGTCCGCTGATTAAGTCGTCCTGCGGGTTTTTCACTCGCGCGTGAATCATTGCAGAGAAGTACTCGACCATTTCTCGCTGCGCCTCGTTGAATGTCAGTTCTTCGCCAGCCTCCATTTGTCGCGAGCCGGCGATGATAGCGTCCGACCACACTTTGAAGCGGGAGCGGTCACTGGCAGGGACGCCGAGCAACTCCGCGATGACGATAACCGGCAGCGGCGCGGTGAAAGCATCGACGATATCGACTTCAATCTGCAATCCGCGCCTCGGGAGATCTTGAATCAATTCAGCTGCGATGGTTTCGATGCGCGGCGTTAAATTGTTTATGGCGCGCGGCGTGAACGCTTGTGACACGAGCGCGCGCAGTTGCCGATGCCGCGGCGGGTCAGAACTGATGAGGCTCGCGCTAATCGGGTTGTTGGGGTCGTCTGTAGCGCCGCGCTGGGACGAAAAATGCTCATAATCCGATAGCGCGCGCTTGACGTCCTCATGTCGGAACACATGCCAAACACTGGGTTTTTCTTCCCAAACAGGACGGTTCAACCGCATGTATTGATACCAAGGAAATGGATTGCGCAAATCGTACGTCGGGACAGATGACAAGTTGGCACCCTCCAATATTGTGTTGATGTTTTAATTGTTCCGCACAAGAATAGTTTAAATTCTAACATATTTTTTCGCAGCACGATTCCCGATGAAATTTTGTCGATATTCTGAAGGTGTATTCGTAGGCGTATTTACGCCGACCGGTTACGAAAAAAGTGGCCACCACAGATTCTGTGATGGCCGGAGAAGGGGGTCAAAGAAATGAGGCTGGCAGCAGCCTTGCTTCCTACACCCACTGTACAAGGTGAACGTTGAATTTCGATTGAAAAGTCGGACAGCGATGGCGAGTTTCTGGCCTATCGACCAAGGGCGGTTACGGCTGCACATCGCCTAGCGCAATGTCGTAGCGGGATTGAATGGCGACAATCGTCTGTGGGCCGACGACGCCATCCGGTGACAATTGCTGCGCCTGTTGAAACGCTTGAACCGCAGCTTGTGTGCTCGGACCATAGACGCCATCAATTGATGACGAATAGTAGCCAAGCGCTTGCAGCATCTGTTGTACCTCGGCAATATCACTCCCTGGCGTCGCGCCAATGTCGAGTAGTCGCGTCGTTGCCAATTGCCCCATGATGGTCACCAGCGTCCCTAAAGGTACCGTGTTGTAGAGCGCGGTTACGTCGGTGTTTGCCATGCGCACACAACCATGGGTGATAGACTGACCAATCGAGGATGCATCATCATTGCCGTGAATCGCGTAGCCGCCGTTCGGTACAGATAAGCGCATCCAGGCGGCGCCGAAGGGCCCGCCTGGGTTTGGTTGTTTCTCGATAATCAGCCAGTCGCCAATCGGTGTCGGTGTGGCAGGTTTGCCCGTTGCCACGAGGTACGTCCCGCTGAGCACGTTGTTCGTGTACAGTGCGAGTACGTTTTGGTTTGTGTCGATCACGATATGATACTGCCCCCCACCCCACTGCACCTGACCAATGCCGAGTGCCGTCCACGTGTGTGGCCCGACGATACCATCTGCTAGTAAGTGGTTGGCGGTTTGGAATGCTATCACTCCTTGTACGGTTTGTGGGCCGTATACGCCGTCTGAATTTCCTTGGTAGAACCCGAGAACAATCAGGCGTCGCTGCGCGGCCATCACGTCGGGACCACGCATGGCTGGTGTCGTCATCCGAAGAAAGCGACTGGCGATGACCATGTGCATACACCTTCTCCACGTTCGGCTATATTCAGTATTTAGAAATATGATGCAATACCGTGTTCAATGACGCCCAATTGTCGACTGAAATTAAAGGATTGAAGTTTCTACTACTGGTCGATGCTGTATAAAGACCAGCTATCTAATATCTGGCCACCAGCCTGCGTGTTTGGAAAACGTAGCGTCTTGCCTTGACTCTGCCCAGTTGAGTCGTTGATACAGGCTTCATGATGGCCTCTGGCAATGTCAATACCAACAAAATACACAGCACGTACCTCCAAATGGGTCGGATTTGCACAACCTTGCGATCTACAACCTAGTTTGAGATTCGGAGACAGGGGTTAACCCCTTCAACCTCCAGCTCATTGTAAATGCTCGCAAGGCGGGGACTACACTCTTTTCATCGAGAAGAAATGGTCCTAAGGGGGGATTCGTAGTACCCCGACCACTACGAGAATTTTAAAACTCTTTGGAGTACGTGACATTCATATACTTGGGGTGATTATTATCATTGAAATGCTTGTTTATGGCACAGTCATATTGTCTATATGCGGTGGCATTGTCGTTGTGTTGGCTTTTTTCTGGCGTGTCATTTGGGGCATGGCGACATCTAAGCGCCGTCGACAAGCGCGTTCGGCTCGGGAGCAGATGGAATATGAACAAATCGCTAGGCATGTACATCGCGGGGATGTTGACCCGCGCAATCGAAATCGGCGTCAGCGGATTTGAAGGAATCGCGGGTCATTGTGGCTCCGCTTTTATCGCGCTTCGCGCCACTTCTTCCTGTCCATCTCGGTATTTGTGTATACAATGAATTGCTGATAAATTCGGCTGCTTTCGGCGGCAGTCAAGTTAGGACGGTTTCATAGCTGTGCACGATGACGAGCAAATCAAGGTGAACGAAACGCAAAACGAAGCGAAGTATGTACAACAGCATCTAGCCAACGAGCGCACATTTCTCGCCTGGATTCGCACGTCAATCGCGATTATGGGGGTTGGGTTCGTTACCACGAGTCTGTATTTTGAGTTGCGCCGTTAGGCTAGTGTCAAAGCATGGTTGGTCTGTGCTTATACAGTATCTATTGAGGCGTCACCGTTCGCTATGCGACTACGGGGGTGTCGATGATGGCGTCCTTATGACTTCGATGGTATTCTCATGGTTGCGGAATTTTGCTATCGGAGAAGACGGGGAGAGAAGTCACTTGAGAAAGAAATTTAGGCGTGGCGGGGGACTTGCTGTGCTGATGATTGCGATTTTGGCCGTCGCCGTAGACCAGCATTTGACGCATCACGCAGATATGGGAATGACCGGTGTCGCGACATCGAGCACGGGTAAAAATCGTACGGACACGGAAGGTAATCAGCAGAACGCCGATGAGGTCATCGATAAAAGTGCGACGGTACCACAAAATCTCGTGCCTGTGGTCGTCACGAAGGTGACCGATGGCGACACGATTCATGTCCGGATGCCAGACGGTGAGGACAAGACGATTCGGATGCTGTTAATTGACACACCGGAGGATGTCAAGCCCAATACACCAGTTGAACCGTTTGCACTTGATGCGGCAGCGTTCGCTCGTCAAGCGTTGCCAGTGGGCAAACAGATTTATATCGAGGAAGGGAAACCTGGACATACCACAGATAAATACGGTCGCCTCTTGGCTTATGTCTATATCACAAAAACAGATATGTACAACGAGGATGTCGTTCGCAAGGGGCTCGCAAGGGTGGCGTATGTTTATCCGCCCAACACAGACCACCTGGCGGAACTTGAAGCCGACCAGTCGTATGCAAAGGCGCACCATCTGGGGATTTGGACGATTCCGGGCTACGTGACGTCTAAAGGGTATGACCTGCAAGCGGCGAAGAAGTGGCAGGGGGCCAATTGAGCGCCCCTTTGATGTGCATCTTAGCCTACTGTCCGCTCTGCAAAACGTGACAGCCATGGACCGATGACTGGCAGCGCGCAAAATTGATCCGGCCGAAGCAATCGCATTCGGAAAGAGACAAACACATAGAGCAGCGCGCCGGTCAGGCAAGAAATGAGTAATTGCATGACGTTCCACAGCCACAGTTCGCGTGGTGGGAACGATGTCCCGACGTCTGTCAGGATTCGGTTCATGAAAAATAACTCGATAAACAAGGGCAAAGACGCCAGTAGAAACGGGCGTGCTAAACGCAAGACCGACAATCGCACCCCACTGTGTCTCCGAACGGCCCAGACGTTGAGCGTTGACGATAGCACATACCCCAAGATAGTCGCGATGGCTGCCCCCAGCACGCTTTTCAGGAGAAGAATGAGGAGAACATTGAGTATCGCTTTCAAAGCGGTACCTAGAAACATGTTTCGCACGGGTTGATAGAAGTTGCCAAGCCCTTGCAGGATATAGGTCGACATTAACTCCATACTCGAGAAGATGCACATCAGTGAGATAGCGGCAATAATGTTGGCGCCCGCGTACGAGTCTGACAATATGTATTCAATGGGGTGCGCGACGCTCAAGAAAAATGCCGCAGCTGGGAATGTGACAAAGAACATCATACGCATCGGTGTAATGATGTTGGCTTCTATCGCAGCCTTATCCTGTGCAGCCTTTGCCTTAGAAATTGCAGGCATCACAGAGAACCCGACGGCGATGGTGAATGCGAGCGGAAGCTGTACGAGATTTTGAGCTTGTCGCGACAGAATGCCAAAGCCAGCCTGCGCTTGATTAAACGTTTGCCCAGCAAAATGGGTCAGGACGTTGACGACGGTCAGTGAGTCGACATTACTCGAAATGGGGACGACTAAGGACCCAAGACATACAGGGATGGCTACGTTGTACAACATTTGTCGCACGGCTCTATTACTTTGCTGTGGCTTGTAGTGTCGTGTGTGTTGTCTACGAAATCGAATCACCGACAGCCAGAGCGCGAAAGCACCTGCAACCGCGCCAACAAATGCCCCGAATGTGGCGGTGGCGGCTCCCTCAGCGATTCCCCGGCCATTTTTGATGAGAAAATAGGTTCCAAACACCGCCACGAATACGCGAAATAACTGCTCTAGCGCCTGCGAGAGCGCTGGCCCCTTCACCTGCTGAAATCCCTGCAAGTAGCCTCGCAAGGCGCTTTCCAAGGGAACGACTAAAACTGCCGGTGCGAGCGCGCGAATGGATAGCGTCATGTTTGCAATCTGTTCGTGGCTCGCGTGAATCGCGACGAGACGGGCGTAGTAGGGGGCACCAAACCAGATAAGAAGTGCACCAAACACCGCGAAACAACTCACCAGTTTTAATGTCACACGGTACAGTTGCTCGATTTCCATATCATTTTTTGAGGCGGCGCGTTCTGAGATGAGTTTGCTCAGTGCCGTGGGTAAGCCACTCGTCGCAAGAACCATGAGAATGGTGTAGAGATTGTAGGCGGTTGAGTAATAGCCTTGCCCGACATTTCCAAGCAATTGGTTAATTGGTACAATGGATAAAATGCCCAGGAATTTGGTGATTCCGATGGCCGTGACCATGATGGACGATCCGCGAATGAAACCCGTTTTCTGCATAATCTACCCTTATCTCTTCCGAAACTTAATCCATCATACTACATTCAACAATAAACTGGCCTCCTCGCTGTTTTAGGTGGGTAAATCAAAAGACAACTTATCTAGTAACAGGTAAATTATAGAGATATAGTTGTCGACGTTGCGGTAGCCCTTTGCTCTTCTTTTATAGCTTGGATGAGACTGTTCATGCTTTCAATAAGTGCATTGTTGACCCTGCTGTCAAACCAAGATAGAGTTGAGTCCGTATAATTGGTGTAAATTCAGTGGACGCGCTGGGTGACATAACGTGAAAGTGCCACCTCGCCCCTCTTTGGTAGAATGAGTTTGCTGAGAACTAATCTACTAGGAGGAATACGAGAATGGCACAGTACAACATTACCGTGGACGATGAAATTTTGAAAGGCTTGTTTTCTGGGGATAAGGGGATGTCCCAACTGCTGGAGCAGGTCTTGAACTAGATTCTTAAGGCACAGTCGTCCGAACAGCTTCAGGCGGAGCCATATGAGCGTTCTGAGGAGCGCCAGGGTTATCGGAATGGAACCGGCCCCCATCCGTTGACAACGCGCGTGGGCACGATTACGCTACGTGTTCCCCGTCTGCGTAACGGAAACTGTTCGTCTTGACCCCATCGTCCATGCATGGATGGTCGGAATCTGAAGGATCGAAGATATCCGTTTGTCTTGGTGGATGCCATGGTTCTGAAGATTCGGGAGGATGGGAGAGTTCGTTCAAGAGCGGCGATGATAGCGACCGGCGTCAACGATGAAGGATATCGTGAGATGCTTGGCATCATGCTTGGCGACAGCGAATCTGAGTCAAGCTGGTCTGAGTTCTTCTCTTGGCTGAAGAGTCGCGATTTGCGAGGTGTCGATATTGTGGTCTCCGACAGTCACAGTGGGCTTGTGAAGGCATTGCAAGCGCAGTTCCAAGGCGCAACGTGACAGCGGTGTCCAACGCACTTTATGCGCAAATTTTTAGACGCGACGCCCAAGCATTTGCATGATGAACTGTATGGAAAAGTACGGGCGATATTGGTGCGCTACTCATGGAAATCGACGAGAAATGGCAGTCGGGACACAAGTATCTCGACATGATGGAGTATTTCGCGTGGCGTGAGGAGCAACTGAAGAAAAACAAAGAGGCATCGAAGATTAGTCAAATAGGTTGACATAATTCAAATCTGCCGGAGGGCGAATTTACACCACATTTAGGACTTGATCTTCGCCCGCGACAGGAATCGCTCTCGCTAATGGTTGGCGCTACTTTCCACAGATACAAACCTGCTGGATGATGAAGTGATTCGAATCTACGGCAAGCGCTTAGGACACTGCAGTCCGCCTTGGAGACGCTGGACATGCCAAATGACAACCATATCGACACTATGATTCAGCAGTTTATTGCGCATTTACCCAGTCCTATCAAGGAGAAACTCGCTGCTTAAGGGTGTGAAACTTGAGTTAATTATTTGAGAGAGCCATACCGTTATTGTGTTTGTACAGCTATTTTCAGGAAGTGTAGCGGAGGGGGTACACTTATTCTTCATCATTTTATAAAATCTATGTGTATATTTCGTTTATAGATGACACTGTCATATACAGCTGTATAATAAATGATATGGCATTGGGTTATATTGGGTAGGAATCAATGCCTGTTGGGGGGATGTAAGGTGACCAAGCTGAGGAAGACGCGAATTCACATGGCGGACGAAGTTCGGCAACATATGATTGAATTATTGAACCGACATGTGACGGACTTGACGGATTTGTTCATCCAAACCAAGCTTGCCCACTGGAATGTGCGCGGGTCGCATTTTATTGCATATCATGAGCTATTTGACGAATTAGCGGGCCACTTGACTGAATTGACGGATATGGTGGCTGAACGGGTGACTACATTGGGCGGCGTTGCCGGGGTACCTGTGCAAGATATCGCCACACAGACTTCACTTCCTGTTTGGCCCCTTCAAACCAGTCAGGATGTGTCTGTGTTGCAGGCACTTGCAGAGCGTTGGGCCGTTGTGGCGAATAGCGCGCGTGAAGCCATTTTCAAGTCGGCGGAGGAAGATCCGGATACATCCGATTTGTTTACGGAAGTCTCGCGTCAACTGGATAAAGACCTATGGTTCTTGGAAGCCCATTTGTCTGATTAATGCCAGTAAGATGTATATACCATGTAGCAATGTCTTGCTAGGATAGGCTGTTCGAGAGATAGGTGCCACTAGTCTAGGGGTGGCGCGATGAATTTTCACAGGAGTCACCAATGATATGCACAGGTCGTGTATAGATTGGTTGGCTCTTTTTGTGTTGCTGCATATTTTCATTTTTCAACTTGACCGACATTCATTAATTCACTGAATTTAGTAAAAGCTGTTCTCTTCCAATTTCGCTGAACGGCGAAGTGGGAACGGTGAAGTAGGCAGCTAGCCATGTGGACGTATCTAAGCAAGCGGGATACGCCCACTCAATCTACTGACGCATTTATGGGTTATCTTGATGTGCTTGTGGGAAAAATATCAGGCAGAGCTGTTCCAGAAACGATTCGGATGAATACCCGCGTACATCTCTCTGAAACACATAGAAATCCTTTTTGAGTGCCGTCAATAAGATATCTGCGCGAAATACGTTGTCTGGCTCGGCCAACGTATTAACTGTCATTTCCTGGAATAATTTTGTGATGATGTCATGTAACTCATCATATACAGGGTCTGGCGCTCTCGATTGTGACTTGTTCGCCGGTGACACTTCCTCCACACCTGCCAGCAACTGTAGCTTTTTCTCGCGAAAGGCGATAAAGATGGTCAGAATACCTTTTAAGCGTTGGCTCGGCGGTTCATCTCGATGTTCCTTGAGATAAGCCTCGATATCCTCGAACAGGAGAACGATGTTGTCTTTGATTAAGTCCATGCACAATTCGCTTTTGTTTCTGTAGCGTCGATACAGCGTTCCGGGACCGATGCCCGCTTCGATTGCGATTTGATTCATACTGACTTGCTCTACTCCATGTTGTTCAAACAGCTTTACCGCAGCATCTAATATGCGTTGACGATTTTCTGCTGCATCCCGTCGTTCTGTACGTGTATGCCGTTGTCTCGCGTGATTCATAGCAATCAATCCCTCAATAGAATTTGTTTCATTTAAATTTAAAAAACTTACCTCATTGACAAGTGGAGAACTCTCCGATTATCATCAAATGGAGAACTCTCCGGTTATTATAACCGAAATTAAAGGAGTGTAAAAACCTATGAACCATCCAGCATTGCTCGTCATGGACATGCAGAACGGCATTGTTTCTCGCTTTCAAGAAAATCAGGCAATGATGAACGCAGTTCAAAAATCTGTGGAGGTTGCTCGGCAAAAGGGTATCCCTGTTATTTTTGTACGCGTTGCCTTTAGTGAAGGGTATCCGGAAGTCAGTCCCAAAAACAAGGCTTTCTCGCAGGTGCAGCAGATGGGCGGTATGACTGTCTCCGAATATGCGACACAAATTCACGAATCTGTACAACCAAGGACTGGGGAACCCATTGTTACGAAATACCGCGTAAGTGCCTTTGCTGGAAGTAACTTGGAAGTCATTCTTCGTGCTAAACAAATTGATACACTGATTCTCACTGGCATTGCAACGAGTGGAGTCGTTTTGTCAACGCTTCGTGAAGCGGCAGACAAGGATTTTGCGATTACTGTGCTCGAGGATGCCTGTGCTGATCCGGACTCTGAAGTCCACCGCGTGCTCATGGAAAAAGTATTTCCTCGCCAGGCAACTGTGCAGACTGTCGACGAATGGGTGAATACACTTAATTCAACTCACACGCAAACAACAAACTAAGGGGTGACCATCTTGCCAAGCGGTAACCCCTTTTCATGGAGATTTGTAGCTCCGTTGTACATGGGATCAACACTGAACCCAATTAATAGCTCCATGATTGCGACCGCGTTGGTGCCGATTGCCATGTTTTTGCATATTTCAGCAGCCCAAACCACCATTTTGGTCACGGCGCTTTATTTGGCGAGCTCCATCGCGCAACCAACGGCTGGGAAACTCGCGGAGGAGTTTGGACCGCGGCGAGTATTTTTGGCGGGGATTCTGCTCGTGCTTATCGGGGGCTTGTTAGGTGGGTTCGGCAGGGACATGGCCATGTTGGTCATCTCCAGAGTGCTCATCGGCGTCGGTACGTCAACTGCCTATCCGTCTGCTATGTTGCTGATTCGCCGGCGTGCCGAGTCAGTTGGGATGTCTAAGCCACCAGGTAACGTATTAGGTGCACTTCAGATTGCTGGCGTCGTGACAGCCGCAGTAGGGCTCCCCATTGGGGGAGTCCTCGTGGATGCCTGGGGGTGGCGCACGACGTTTCTCGTCAATATTCCATTTGCACTCATCGCGTTTGTGATGGCAGCATTATGGATTCCAAAGGATAAACCTGTCCAGGGGAAGATAACCCTTCGAGAGGTATCTTCACGGATTGACGTGTCAGGCATCATCGGGTTTGCGCTTACGATTACATCGCTGATGGTATTTTTGTTCTCTTTGCCTAAACCAAACTGGCTGGCGCTTGGTTTGGCCGTCCTGTTCGGCGTGGTATTAACTGTTTGGGAGTTGAAAGTAGCGCGTCCATTCATCGACGTGCGGTTGCTTGCGACGAACTTGGCGCTCACGCGCACTTATACGCGCTTTGCCTTATTGACGCTGTGTATCTACACGGTGCTGTACGGCGTGACGGAGTGGATTGGTGCAGCGCGAGGCAC
The DNA here is from genome assembly GCF_017329615.1 of Alicyclobacillus suci. Taxonomy (GTDB): domain Bacteria; phylum Bacillota; class Bacilli; order Alicyclobacillales; family Alicyclobacillaceae; genus Alicyclobacillus; species Alicyclobacillus suci. The sequence continues at coordinate 112,353 of NZ_JAFMTW010000007.1, forward strand.
ATCGTCACTCGGTGCAGGGCTACTCATTTTGCCAATGAGTGTCGTTTCAGCACTGGTCGTAGGGCCAATTTCAAAGCGAAACCTGGTACTTGCCCCGTTGATTGCCTCTGCTGTGTCCTGTATTATCGCGTCCATTGGCGTGCTCTTTCTGACCACAAGCACACCAATCATTTGGATTTTGATAATGACGTGTATTTTTGGGATCACGATGGGGACAATGGTCAGCGGAAATCAGATAGCATTGTACACACAGGTTGCTGCAGACCAAATTGGAACCGCCTCGGGTTTGTTCCGCACATTCGGGTATATTGGTTCAATCGCTTCTTCGGCGTTGATTGGAATTGCCTTTCATAAGAAAGTATCGGATGCCGGTATGCATCATGTTGCCATTGTAATGATAGCAGTCAGTGCCTTAGCGCTGTTGATGATATTGACGGACCGTCGACTCCGGGGAATAACGAAACGAGAAAAAGCCACTTCTTAACCAGGGGATGGTGGACGTCATGCACTGTCGAGCGTATGCATGGCTACACCGGGAGGTTGTGCATTACAAAACTTAGGATTATTTTGGTATCATAGGTGAATACATGAATCGTCAAAGGTACCTCCACACCTGGAGGTCGGTGTGCGTAATACTATAACGAGAAGGCAAACTTGCCCCATGATACCTGTAAGCGAGGGTTGCAAGTTTGCTTCTCCTCCCAAAAAGTAATATACTCCTCTATTTTCATTAATCAAGTGTAAAACACCTGTTTATCTCGATGTTTTTTCCCTTCAGTGAGTTGAGGAACCACAATAGTCCTGGCATGCGTGGCGTTTCGAACTTCTTATATCCTTGAGGAAGTCCGACATGGTTTCCATGTGTCATCGCATACGGCACCCTCTGCCGCTTGAAAATCGACCTGACCTAATTGATGTGATAAACTAAGTAAACAGAGAGAGTGTGTAGCAAAAGTTACATGTAAAAAAAGGGGGAAGGCTATGGAGTCATTTCTCCTGTTATTATCTGTTATTTTGTTAGCCGGAGTTTGGTCTGCTCGTGTGGGGAATCGGATTGGATTTCCCGTCCTCATTGGGTTCGTAGCCATCGGCATCGTGCTTGGGCCGGGTGGGCTAGGAATCAGCCCTAAAGTACCACTATCTACTGCGCAATCAGTTGGTTACATCGCGTTGATACTTATTTTATTTGAGGGCGGTTTGCACACTTCTGCGGCGAGAATACGCAATGTATGGCTTCCTGCATTGTCGCTTGCGACAGTCGGCGTGCTCATCAGTGCTGCGGTAATGGCTTATCTAGCACACGATTTACTGAATCTGCCGTTTTTCCCCTCTGCCTTAGTTGGCGTTGCGGTGAGTTCCACAGATGCCGCTTCGGTGTTTTCCATTCTCGGCGGTCAGCCTTTGCGACGACGATTAGTCGATGTGTTGGAAGTGGAATCAGGTACGAATGATCCGATGGCTTTCTTTTTGACTATCGTCCTGATTCAGTGGTCGACTCATGGGATGGGCTCGTTTTGGCATGCGTCTTTCTATGTTATCGGAACTTTTGCGCTACAGATGCTGGTTGGACTTGTTGTGGGGTTAATTACGGGGTATCTTGGGTCTCTGGCGAATCAGCGTATCAAGCTGGACACGGGTGGATTGTACCCGACCTTGACACTGGCATTTGCCCTTCTGTCCTACGCGGCTGCTGTTCTGTTCCACGGAAGTGGATTTCTTTCGGTGTACGTCGCTTCGGTGGTTATGGGAAATCGCCGGCTTGAACACCGCTATAGTATTATGCGATTCCACGAAGGGCTTTCGTGGACAATGCACATACTCATGTTCGTGGTCCTCGGATTGCAGATGTCGCCATCGCGTTTGTTTTCCATCATGCTGCCAGGTCTTGGTTTAGCTGTCGGGGCGTTATTCGTGGCTCGCCCTGTGGCGGTCTGGCTATCTACACTTCGCATGGGTTTTAAGTGGCGAGAAAAACTGTTTATGTCCTGGGCGGGGTTTCGAGGGGCAGTACCGATTGTACTTGTTCTCACCGCGATACTTTCACCAGGTTATACACCTAGCACGATGTTAGATGCGGTATTCTTCGTCGTGATTGCATCAACTTTGGTGCAAGGGTGGACGGTCAAACCGTTGGCGAACAAACTTGACCTGTTTGAGCGTTCTCCGTCTGAAGGTCTTTTAGAATTAGTCGCTATCGCGCGGGAAAACGCGATTGTGACACCGATTGAAATTCCAGAGAAGTCGAGTTTTATTGACCGAAAGATGGTCGAGATTGACTTTCCAGAAAACACGTTGTGCTATGCTATCATTCGCGATAATCACGTCATTGTGCCGAGAGGCGCGACGAGACTCCAAGCGTATGATCATCTATTGGTTCTGTCGGATCGTCGACATATCAGTGACCTTCGACGCCTGTTTAACAGGGAATTGATTGGTGAGCCAGAGTTTTTGCCATAGCACATGGGCGCGACTATTGCAGTCGCGCTTTTTTGTTGGGGCGGAGGTGGTTTTCGAAGGTTTTCGAACAGGTGAAGGGAATGAGGCTTTTGATTCAATTTGGGAGGTGAATTTGTATCCTTAGAGTAAGAACACTCAGGCCCTATCAGGGATAATTCGGATTTCTTTTGACCTAAAATTCCTTTCGTATCATGGATAGTATCCTTTTTGTGATCCCTCCCCATGTCTAAAGTCACGGTTTATTACGACACGCATGATGCAACCGTCTACGGTTACGTCGTGAACGCTCAATTTGAACGCTATATTGAATGTTTCATAATGTTTTTTGCAGCGTTGACATCTCTGTCCCGAACGTAACCGCAGTATTCGCCTAACGGCGAGCGCCTTGTATTCCCATAGCTAAAGCTTAGGGTTTTACTGCGCGTTTGACAAATGCCTATCCCACACTTAACTAGAACACACTCAGGTAAATTGTCCAGAAATGAGACTGCTTTATTTTTTGCTTTATCTTTGTTGACACCGAACTCAATGTTCTATATATTCTAACTGACAAATGTAATGGTGGTGAGCAAATGATCGATGGTGAAGAAGAGAAGATGCTGAGAACGGTCTCGACGCTTTATTACATAGAGGATCTAACTCAGCAAGAGATCGCCAAAAAACTGTCACTTTCGAGACAACGAGTCAATCGATTATTAAAGAGAGCGAAAGAAGAAGGGATTGTACAGATATCTATCTCAAATACAAGCAATGACCTTTTGGAAAGGGAATTGGAGAAACGGTTCAAGCTGACTGAAGTGCAGATTTGCTCGCGGGAATCATCGAATTTAGCGAGCGATATTGGGAAAATGGCCTATTCCACCTTGATGCGAAGGGCTCGTTCAAGTTCAATTGTCGGGCTAAGCTGGGGGAATACATTGTCTAATATGATTCGATGGTGTGAGGTTGCTGATAATAACTTTGAGGATATTACGGTTGTACAGTTGAATGGTGGGTTAACTCGGTCGATTAGTGCTACGGGAGCAGGACATTTATTAGAGACAATTGGCAATGCACTCAACGCGGAAGTATATCAACTCATGGTGCCGGCAATCGTCGATAGCTCAGAAATATGTAAGAATTTGCAAAATGAAAGCGCTGTTAAAGATGTTCTTGCAATGGCACGTGACGCAGATATTGCTTTGTTCAGTGTGGGAATACCTGACACCAATTCAGTATTATCCATCGCAGGATATTTAGATAAGAGCGAATTAGTAACGTTAACTGAGGAAAAAGGCGCGGTCGGGGATATCTGTTCTCGCTATTTTACAGCAGATGGTAATGTGGCGTGGGATGATTTGGATGAACGCACGATTGGAATTACATTGAATGAATTAAGGAAAATACCTCAAAAAATATGTGTTTCGTTTGGGGAACAGAAAGCATCAGCAGTCTACGCTGCATTACGAAGTCAATATATTGATGTTTTGATAGTGGACAGTGGGTTAGCTCATTCCTTATTAATGCTTGATGATGTTCAAAAGGGAGCGGATGCTGGTGAAAACTATGAACGCGTTTCAGTTAGTAAGGGTCGGGCACGGAGAGGTTAGAAAGGTACCAGTACCAACGCCTGGACCGAATGAGGTCTTGATTAAGGTGCACTTTTGTGGAATATGCGGTTCCGATGTTCCACGATATTTCTCAACCGGTGCTCATAGGATGCCCATTACCATCGGACATGAATTCTCAGGCGTTGTGGAGCAGACAGGAGATAATGTTAGTAAAATTTTGGTGGGAACCCGGGTGACTGTTGCGCCGTTAATCCCCTGTAATGCTTGTGAGTATTGCGAGAGAGGACTTTTCTCACTCTGCGAAAATTACGGGTATGTTGGTTCTAGGCAAGACGGAGCATTTGCGGAATTTGTCGTAGTTCCTGCTGCGAACTGCCTTCCCATCCCGGACTCAGTGACACTACAGGATGCTGCGTTCACGGATCCGGCGGCTAATGCAATTCACGCACTGTGGAAGGGGAGAATCTCGGAGGGCAATATAGTATTGATTTTTGGAATGGGGACTATAGGGCTATTTGCCGTTCAGTGGGCGAAGCTGCTCGGGGCTACGGTTGTGGTTATTGACAGATTTTCTGAGAAAGTAAATCTTGCAAAACAATTGGGTGCCGATTTTGGATTTTCTTCCTCCTCAGATGAAATACTTTCTCAGGTTCGTACGGTTTGTAGTGTTTCTGGTGTAGACATAGCGTTGGAACTATCTGGAAGCCCTGTTGGTCAGGAGTTTTGTATTCGGGCCGTGCGAAAGCAAGGTAGGGTGGTTATCCATGGAATATCACACAAGGATCTCTTGATACCCGAAAAGGTACTGGATGTCTTTCAAAGGGGCGAGTGTGAGTTTATCGGTTCGTGGAACTCTTTTAGTGCGCCGTTCCCGGGAAAAGAGTGGACGGAGACGTTAAAGAATATTGGGAGTGGGCACATAAGAACTGAGCCGATTGTTAGTAAAATTTGTGGCTTAAATGGGTTGAGGAGTGCCTTTGACGAGTATCGCCAAGGTATCCCGTTTAACAAAGTTCTATGTAGCTTTGATTAAAGGAGGCTGCTCACTTGAAGGCAGTTTTAGGGGTGGACATTGGGTCAGCAAGTGTGCGAACCGCAGTCTATGATTTAAATGGAAATTGTATATCCTATTCAAGTCATCCAGTAGAACTTTGCTATCCGAAATCTGGTTACGTGGAAGCTTCTGCAGAAGCATATTTTGAGGCTTTAAAGAGATCTATCAAAGACGCATGTTCTAATCGGAATATTCGTATTGTTGCGTTATCTGTTGGGGCGACTGCGTCAACCCTAGTCTGTTCGAGTGAACAAGGTGAAATTTTTGCTCCAGTTATTATGTGGATGGACAATAGAGCCGTTCGCGAGTCTGAAATAATTCGCAGTAGAATTGGGGAGTTTTCATCGCCAGAGTGGTTACCCGCAAAGGCTCTTTGGGTGAGTCGAAATATGAAGAGTGTGTGGGATAAATCCAGATATGTTACAGAACTTCTTGACTGGATAAATTATAAACTGACAGGAGAATGGGTGTCCTCACGTTGTAATGTCACATGTAAGCGCAATTACTTATGTGAACGAAGTACGCGTGTTTTTGCTGATATTGACGGAGTGAATTTATTTACTAAATGGCCGGATAAAATTTGTTCCGTAGGTGAACAGATAGGTACCCTTCTACCAATATTAGCTGCTGAACTAAACCTATCAGCGACGACATTAGTGGTTCAAGGCGGCATTGATGCGTATATGGCTATGATAGGCAATGGCTGTATAGAGGAAGGGACTTTATCAGTAACATTAGGAACCTCAACGGTCATTTTGGCCACTTCCAAGAATCCATCACTGGGGGATGAGAGTATCTGGGGACCATTTTTCGAACCGGTTTCGACAGGAAGATGGGTGGTGGAAGGGGGGCAAGTCTCATCCGGCTCAGTTCTAAATTGGATTTGCTCCCTTAGCGGTAAATCGCATGGGCAACTTATTGACGAGGTAGAGAGGTTGGAGCCTATTGAGGAAGATGTATTAATGATAGAAAACTTGCAAGGCAATAGAACGCCATATCGAAACGCGGAGGCCAAAGGTGCAATTTTTGGTTTGCGTCTATATCATACGGCTGCACATTTATATCAAGGAGCACTACACGCGACGGCTTTGGGAGCGAGAGAAGCTATCGAAAAAGTAATTGAAGCTACCAAAGCTGAGGTGAAAGTGATTAGGGCTTCTGGAGGGGGGATTTTAAACCCGCTTTGGTTACAGGCACATGCTGATGCGCTAAATTTTGCAATTGAAGTTCCAGAAGAGCCTGAAAAGATTGGTTTGTTAGGAGCAGCCATGGTAGCCGCTGCGGGGGCAGGCGTTTTCTCTTCACTGCCGGACGCCGTTCGTAATCTGGAGGCCAGTTATCACGTAGTGTACCCAGCACGAAACAATAGTGTTCTTCGTCGAATCCACAAGATAAGAGAGAAGGCCTATAGAAGCACGGAAGGAATCTCTATGGAGTTGGAGCGCGTAATGAGGGGGGCGAACTATGAACGATTCAATTGTTCTTGAGGTGGATAGTGTAGATAAGCAGTATGGCAATAATAAGGTTCTCAAAGGAATATCATTGCAAATTCATAAGAATTCAATACATGCAATTTTGGGGGCAAATGGTGCCGGAAAGTCTACGCTTGTGAATATTCTTTCTGGTGTTACGACTCCGACGAGAGGAACCGTTTTATTCCAAGGTAGGCCAGTTGCATTTAGCAGTCCCAGGGAGGCAAGGGATTTAGGAATACTAACGATGCATCAAGAGCTAGATTTGATGCCTAATCTTACAGTTTGGGAAAACCTATTTGTTGAGAAGTTTCCCGGGAGGTTCGGTCTTCTAAATAGAAGAGAGGCGATGAATCTTGCTAAGGAAATTTTTGTAAAACAGATGGGGATAACGATTCCAGTCTTGTCTAAGCTGAAGTCTCTTCCGGTTAGTCAGCAACAATTGGTCTATTTGGGGAAGATGTTAACAAAAAACGCCAAACTGATTATTTTGGATGAACCTTCTGCGTCTCTGGGCGAAGCAGAGCAAGAGATCCTTCATGAAGTCATGAGAAAATTAAAAGAACAGGGCATCTCCATGATACTAATAAGTCATAAGTTGGATGAAGTGGTAAAGCTCTGTGACGAGATTACTGTGTTACGGGATGGAACGGTTTCCGGTCGATACAATCATTCGAATGTCAGTGTAGCAAAATTAATCCAATCGATCGTCGGCCCTGAGGCTGAGAAGCAAACCGGCCATCTCCAAGATACTAATCACTTACCCAGTACTGATGAAATTGCCTATGAAGTGGAAGGGGTTACCTCTGGCCCGCTCACAGATGTTAGTTTAACGCTAAAGAGGGGCAGAATTACAGCCGTAACTGGGCTGGCCGGAGCTGGACATGAACAAATATCACTTTTGGTAAGTGGGATTGTTGCCCCCACAACAGGCAGGCTTATTTTCAATGAAGAGTATGCTCCTACATCTGTTAGAGACGCTATTAGGAAAGGAATTGTCTTCATTCATGCGGATAGAAAGATAGGGGGGATATTTCCGAACATGAGTATCGATGAAAATATAATGATGTCACGGCTCCCTCGTAGATTTGGTATGGTGAATCGCACTGAAGTTCGCAGTAAAACTGAGGAATTAGTCGGAAGATTATCAATCGCAGGATATACGTCCCGTAAGACAATTCGTCAATTAAGCGGTGGAAATCAACAAAAGGCGCTTATAGCAAGATGGTTACATCGTGATTGGGATATCCTGGTCTGTGCTGAACCGACAAGGGGTGTTGATGTATCCGGCAGACGTGAAATTCACAATCTGTTTAAGAACATAGTTCGTGAAAATCCGTCGAGGGCTATATTGCTTTCCGGTGATGATGTTGAAGAGATGTTTGAGGTGGCGGATACGATTTATGTGTTTCACGATGGGAAAATCACAGGCTGTTTTAATGTTAGGGAAACCAAATTATCGGACGTTCAAAGTGCTGTTTTAGGGGGGAATCATAATGAGTGTGAAACCGCTTACCACAAGTGATATGGATCGTAGATACGCTATCATGCAGTGGCTTTCCAAGTACAGCTTCATTATTATCTTTTTCTTGCTTCTCATAGTAAGTAGTTCTTTGTCAAATGCTTTCTTAACTCCTAAAAATTTATTTAATATCCTGCTGGAAACCAGTGTTTTAGGTGTGGTGAGTGTAGGAACGACCTTTGTTATCTTAATTGCCGGGATAGACCTGTCTATTGGGGGGGTGATTGCACTATCTGGTATGGTCAGCGGAGTACTGTCGAAGGCGACGCATGGGTCGGTAATCATTGCAATCGCCGCAGCACTTTTAACAGGCTGTGTTGTTGGATTGGTGAATGGTGTTGCAACTGTATATGGACGCGTCCCGAGTTTTGTTGTAACCCTTGCGACCGGCACGATAGCTAGCGGCTTAGCGCTGCTAATTACGGGGGGGCAACCTATCTACAATCTTTCCAAATCGGTTCTCAGTGTCGGGGGCGATTACATTGGACCAATCCCACTGATTGCGATTATATGGCTGGTCATAGCGCTATTTGCTCTACTGGTTCTTAAACTGACTCCTTTTGGTCGTCAAATATACGCGATTGGAGATAACAACTTTGCTGCTTTTCTGTCAGGAATTCGCGTGAATTTGTACACAATCCTCATCTTTGTGGTGGCAGGATTGTTATCTGGTTTGGGAGGGTTTTTATATGAATCGTGGGTGAATGTCGCGTATCCAGATGCAGGAAGTTCATATACGTTGGAGAGTATCGCTGCTGTTGTCATTGGAGGAACATCTCTTTTCGGTGGTATTGGCGGGGTTGGAGGAACCATCTTAGGGAGTCTAATGCTCATTATATTCACGAATATTTTTAATCTTGTGGGTCTTCCGGCTGTGTTACAGATGGTGGGGTATGGATGTTTAATCCTATTTGCACTTTTACTAAACCAATGGCTGCAGAAATACAATGCTTCTTAAATTGGTGAACTTAAAGATTGTTGAGGATATGTAAAATAATTCCGAATCCAAAAAGGTTAATTGGGGGATGAGTTTAATGAGATTCAAGAACAAATATCTGCTTATTTCTGCGAGTTCTATAGCAATGGCAATAGCGGTTACAGGTTGCGGAAGTGCCTCTAATGGTGTAAATAACGACAGCGGTAGTAACCAGGGTGGGGCTTCGTCTAAGGTGTCCATAGGATTCGTCGAAGTAACCGAATCTTCTCCGTATTACGTCGAACTCAAGGACGCGATAGCGGCTCAGGCTAAAAAATATGGTTATACCATTTCCTACGCGGATGCTGAGAACGATGTTAGCACGGAAAACAGCGACATTATGGATATGCTTACGAAAGGCGTCAAAGTTATTATTGTGGACGCGGTTAATCCCCAGGGAATTGCACCGGCTGTGACTAGCGCGAAAAAAGATAATGTGCCTGTGATAGCGGTAGATCGTCCTGTTTCTGTTCCAGTAACAACCTTTGTCGGAAGAGATAATCAACATATGGGCGAGTTAATCGGAAATTACACGAAAAACACGCTTTTGAAGAACCAGAACAACAAAGATATCTATGAGATTCAAGGCTCTGCTGGAGATTTAGTTATGATGGCACGTCGTTCTGGATTTGACTCTGCTTTTTCAAACGACCATTCCGTAACAATTGATCACAGTTCCTATGACGACTATGTGAGATCTCAGGCAATTACATCATTGACGGATTATCTTGCGCAGCCAAGACCAGATTTATCTGTTGTGTATGCGCATAATGATGATATGGGTCTTGGGGCATATCAGGTACTACAACAGCAAGGATTGAAGAATGTAGATATTGTTAGTATTGACGGTATGATGCAAACGATTAAAGATATTATGGACGGAACACAATATAAAGCGACATGCTTGAATGATCCAGCATATCAAGGGACAGTAGCTGTCGAGGCAGCAAATAGGATTGTTACTGGTAAATCAGTGCCTAAGACAATAGATGTGGGAACCCAGCTAATTACGCAACAAAATGCAAAAAAATATTATAACCCTTCTCTCGCATTTGCATCCTATACTCCACCGATTAAATGGTAGAAGACGACTTACTGTTATTAAGTACTGTTTACCGGGTGGTAGTCCATAAGGTTGATTGCTACCCGGTTTATGGATTTTAATTATTATTTATACTTCGGAGGAAAAATATGATTTCAAAGCTAATAGATCATACTCTTTTAAAAGTCGACACGAGCCAAGCGGATATTATTCAACTATGCGAAGAGGCATTACAATATGGGACGTATTCCGTTTGCGTGAATCCCATGTGGGTATCGTTAGCTAAAATGCGTTTATTAGATTCACAAGTTAAAGTTTGTACAGTGATAGGTTTTCCATTAAGTGCTACGTACGAATCTGTCGCATTAGTCGAAGCAGAGTTGGCATTAATGTCAGGTGCATCAGAATTGGACGTTGTGTTGAATGTAGGTGCTTTAAAGAGTGGAGATTATTACCGTGTTAGCACACAACTGAAGACTATAGTAAATGCAATCCGTAACGTTCAGATGCAGGACACTGTTATTAAGGTGATTGTTGAAAGTGCCGTGTTAAATGAAAGAGAAAAGAAGCTAGCAGCCGAGATTGTGGTCGCTAGTGGAGCGGACTATCTAAAAACATCAACAGGGTTTATTCCGAATCCTCATTTAGAAGATGATGTTAGGTTTTTCAAAAGTGTATTACCCCCAGATTTTAAAATCAAGGCTTCAGGTGGGATTAGAGATTATCAGACGGCGCGTAAGTTGGTTGATCTGGGTGTAGAAAGAATAGGCACAAGTTCAACCAAGCAAATTATTGAGCAGGAGAGAGTTTTGGGGGATTCGTAGGAGTTTTGTTTCGAGTTCTGGGGAATCGTATAAATTCCGCATCTGGATCCTGACAAAAAACTATCAATTCAATCTACTAAAAGTATCGCAATATCGGGCTAGAAGCTCATTTGCAGGCACCTGGATTACTTTTATTAACCAGATGATAAATTGGTGGGGATTTCGAAAAATGAGAGGTTGAAGGTTACGATGTGACACTTGACTAGCTTTGGGCCCACCCGGCGGAGGTTACAGCAAAAGCCCGTAATCTGACTGAACTCCGTACATCATGTATTAGAACCTGTCACACTGTGATCGGAATGTTGGCAGGATAATAGGGACTATTCTCAGCTTCAAGCCTATTAACTTTGGGTTTTGAGATTTATGGAACGAGATCTTAAGTCCCACCTGGGACTTAAGATGAGTACACCAAGAAAGTATGGGATATGTACAACAAGGTAAATGAAGCATGGACATTGTAAAGTTCCCCTTAAGCCATATCGAAAAACGTGAGGAATGGAGAACTCGGAAGTGGGATAGCGATAATTGTTCATGTCTTATCGGTCTGAGAAACTGAGGAATGTCTTAAAACATCCGATGCGAGATGATGCCAGATTCGCCACGACAAGAATTCTGAAATACTGCATATGAAAAAGCCACCTTCCATATACCAAAGGAAGGTGGCTCAATCAATTTAAAATCCGCTTCATCACAACAATGGTCGGAATGACAGGACTCGAACCTGCGGCCTCACGGTCCCGAACCGTGCGCTCTACCACCTGAGCTACATTCCGAAGTGCGTTCTGCGAAACGGACAAGTGATACTATAGCAGGTGCGTGATAGGTGCGTCAAGTATGTTTTGCCCTTTTTTCTTTGTCAGATATTCGCTGCAGTTTTGTCACGCTATCCATGCGAATGGGGAAGCGAACAAATGATCGCCTCATAGCTGGTCGGCTGGTATAATAGACATAGACAACTTTTGAAAGGTGTGGCGCGCGTGGCAATGATGGAACAACCGAGCGCACAGTCTATATTAGAAGGACTTAATCCCGAGCAACAGCGGGCGGTTCAGACGACCGATGGTCCGTTGCTGATTATGGCGGGCGCGGGAAGTGGCAAAACCAGTGTGCTGACTAGGCGAATTGCGTACCTCATTGCGGAGCGTCGAGTGCCTCCGTGGGGCATTCTGGCCATCACATTTACGAATAAAGCGGCGCGTGAAATGCGTGATAGGATACAGAAACTCGTCGGAAATATCGGAGCAGATATCTGGACGTCGACTTTTCATGCGCTGTGCGCGCGCATTTTGCGGCGGGACATTCAGCACATTGGTTACGCGAGTTCGTTTACTGTGCTGGATGGGGCTGATCAACTTTCCGTCGTCAAGCGCGTCATGGCGGATATGAATATCGATGTGAAAAAGTATGACCCGAAGGGCATTCTGCACCAAATTAGTCAGCATAAGAATGAGCTGCGTGATGGGGTGAGGGTGCGGGATATGGCGGGTTCACCATATGAACGCCTGGTTGGCGACGTCTATTTGGAGTACGAGCGGCGACTGCGGCAGAATCAGTCGCTTGATTTTGACGATTTGATTATGAAGACGGTGGAACTGTTTCGGCAGTCTCCGGACACGTTGAATTATTATCAGAATCGGTTTACGCATGTGCATGTGGACGAATACCAGGATACGAACCACGCGCAGTATATGCTGGTGAAGTTGCTGGCGGACAAGCGTAAAAATCTTTGCGTCGTCGGCGATTCCGACCAGTCCATCTATGGGTGGCGGGGTGCGGATATCCGCAATATTCTCGACTTTGAACGGGATTATCCGGATGCACAGGTCATTCGTCTGGAGCAGAACTATCGCTCTACGGGCAGAATTCTGCGCATTGCCAACCAGGTTATTCAAAATAACCGCAAGCGGATGGAGAAGAATTTGTGGACAAGCGCGGGCGAGGGTGAAAAGGCGACGTTGCACCATGCGTCGGACGAGCGGGCTGAAGCAGTGTTTGTCGCAGGACAAATCGAGTCGCTTGTGAAGCAAGGGTACACATACCCGGATTTTGGGGTCCTGTACCGCACCAATGCGCAGTCTCGTGTGATTGAGGAAATTTTCCTGCAAAAGGGTATTCCGTATCGTATTTATGGTGGGCTGAAGTTCTATGACCGCAAGGAAATTCGAGATGTGCTTGCCTATTTGCGCCTGGTGCTCAATCCAGATGACGACGTGTCGTTTGCTCGGGTCGTCAATGTGCCAAAGCGCGGGTTGGGGCAAACCACGGTAGAGCGGTTGGAAGCCTACGCACGTAATCACAATTGTTCCTTGTTTGATGCTGCCCAGAAGGCGGTTGATGCCGGTGTTAGCAAACGCGCTGCGAGTGCTTTGGCAGGGTTTGTGCAGATCATTCTGACGCTTCAGCAACAGCGGGCGTTTTTGCCGCTGACGGATTTAACCGAGGAGTTGCTGTCGAGATCTGGCTATCGCGAGGCCCTGCAGTTAGAAAAAACGTTGGAAGCGCAGAGTCGATTGGAAAACTTGGATGAATTCCTGTCGTTGACGCGGGAGTTTGACGAGAATGGCGCACAGGATACGCAAGTGAGTGCCCTCGAGCAGTTCTTGACAGACGTAGCGCTGGTGGCAGACAGTGACCTGAACAAAGGCAAGCCGGAATCGCAGGAAGAGAGTGAGGGTGTCACGATGATGACGCTTCACTCAGCCAAAGGTCTTGAATTTCCGGTGGTTTTTCTGGTCGGTATGGAGGAAGGTATCTTCCCTCACAAGCGGGCTTTGGATGAAGAGGATGAGATGGAGGAAGAGCGCCGTCTCTGTTATGTTGGCATCACACGAGCGATGCAGCGGCTCTTTTTGACTACGTGCAGCAGCCGCATGATTTTTGGTGAGCGGCGGCCATTTACGACGTCGCGGTTTTTGGCGGAGATGCCGGCGCAGGACGTGGAGAAAGACGGCGTGTTCTTTCAAGCGAAATCGGATTACAGCAGCGCTTTCCAGCCGAATTCGTCGACTGCGCCTGCCGCGAATACGAGTTTCCAAGGTAGCCGCATGACGATGCCGCAGTCGTTTGGCGCCGATTTGTCGGTCTCCTACGAGCCAGGCGACAAGGTGGAGCATCGCAAATGGGGCATTGGGGAAATTATCTCCAGGTCAGGTAGCGGTGAAAGCCTGGAACTCGTCGTTCGCTTTCTTGATCCCGTCGGGGAGCGCAAATTGTTCGCCAAATTTGCTCCTATCACCAAGGTCGCGGGGGACTGACGAGACGGGATAACCGCGTGTTCAGATTTGGAGGCTGACGTTGTGGTGGGTATGACCCTAGATGAGGCGCGTATGCGCGTCGATGCGTTGCGCAAGGAGATTGAGTATCACAATCAACGCTATTACCGCGAGGATGATCCGAGCATCACGGATGCCGAGTGGGACGCGTTGATGCGGGAATTGATGGCACTGGAGGCGGAATTTCCGGAATTACAGTCGCCGAGTTCGCCGACCCAGCGGGTGGGGGCCGGTGTATCTGAGGGATTTGTGAAAGTGGAACACGAAATCCCCATGCTATCGTTGTCTAACGCCTATTCGACGGAGGAGTTGTTCGAGTTTGACCGTCGGGTGCGGCAAACGGTAGGGGACGGCGTGCAATATGTGTGTGAGTTGAAAATTGATGGGTTGGCGGTCTCTCTTCGCTACGAGCAAGGCCACCTGGTTCGCGGCGCAACCCGCGGTGACGGTGAAGTTGGCGAGGATATCACCGCCAACATTCGCACCATCCGCAATGTCCCGCTGGCGTTGACGGAACCGGTGACGTTGGAGGTTCGCGGCGAGGCATATATGCCGAAGCAGTCGTTTTTGCGGTTGAATGAACAGCGCGAGCAGCAGGGCGAGCCGCCGTTCGCAAATCCGCGCAATGCGGCGGCCGGATCTCTTCGGCAATTAGATCCCCGCGTGGCGGCCAGTCGACGATTGGGCGTCATCGTTTACCAATTGGCGCAGGCTTCTGAGTATCCAGTTCAACGCCACAGCGAAGCGCTCGACTACGTGCAGCGGCTTGGGTTACCTGCCCATGGTGAGCGGAAGTTATGCCAAGATATTCAGGAAGTTATCGCGTACATCGACGAGTGGGCGGAGAGACGCCGAGATTTACCGTATGCGACGGACGGTATGGTCATTAAGGTTGATGATATTCGCCTGCAGCAGGAACTCGGCTTTACGGCTAGGAGTCCGCGCTGGGCGATTGCCTACAAATATGCGGCGGAACAGGCGACGACGACGCTTCGTCGCATTGATTTGAACGTCGGCCGGACGGGTGCGGTGACGCCGACGGCGGTGTTTGATCCCGTCCAATTAGCGGGCACGACGGTTTCTCGTGCGTCGCTGCACAATGAGGATCTGATTCGCGAAAAGGACATTCGCGTCGGTGACAAGATTGTCGTTCAAAAGGCTGGCGACATTATTCCGGAGGTCGTTAAATCCCTGCCAGAGGAGCGCCAGGGAGATATTCCTCCGTTTTCCATGCCGCGTCATTGTCCGCAGTGCGGCGAACCGTTGTTGCGCTTGCCGGGTGAAGCCGCTTGGCGCTGTGTCAATCCGAATTGCCCTGCGCTGATTCGCGAAGGGTTGATTCACTTTGTATCTCGCGACGCGATGAACATTGAAGGGCTTGGCGAGCAGTGGATTACGATTTTACTCGACAAGAACATGGTGAAGACAGTCGCCGATTTGTATCGCTTGACGAAAGATGATCTTCTGACGTTGGAACGCATGGGTGACAAGTTGGCAGACAAGCTCTTGCAGTCCATCGCGGCGAGCAAGGGGAACTCACTTGAGCGCTTGTTGTTTGGGTTAGGCATTCGCCTCGTCGGCGAGAAGGCGGCGAAGATTTTGGCGCAGTCGTTCATGACGATGGACGCACTGGCTGAGGCAAGTGTTGATGAACTGGTGGCGATTCCCGATATCGGTCCGAAGATGGCAGAGAGCATTCAGTTGTACTTCCAAACGCCGGCGGCGAAAGCTTTGCTTGCTGAACTTAAGGCTCTTGGGCTCAACATGACGTACCTTGGTCCAGAGCGCGTTCAAGTGGAGAGTGTCTTTACAGGCAAAACGGTTGTCCTGACTGGAACACTCGCGACGGTGGATAGAAAAGAAGCTTCGCGCTGGATTGAACAGTTGGGTGGTAGCGTGACGTCCAGTGTGAGTGCCAAGACCGACTTTGTCGTAGCAGGTGACAAAGCGGGCAGTAAGTTGGAGAAAGCCGAGGCGCTCATCTCGTCCGGAAAGAACCCAAATTTGCAGATTCTCGATGAGGAAGCATTTTTGCACGTGATCGACCAAGCCGGTTTGCGCACTTGAGGACGACATCGTTGAATTTCTGCATACCTTTGCATCGCATAGAAGTGCAATAAGGAAGTGCAATAGGTTGGCAGCACAATAAGTCACCCCGAGGATGTCGTGAAGCCGACGGGGTGACTTATTGTTTCACAGTGTGTCTCAATGCCGCGTTCTCGGCGCCTTTTTTTACGCCGTTTCACACAGGGGACTACTCGCGCGTGCGCAAAAATTCCGGCACGCTTATCTTTTCTTCTGTGCGTGTATGAAAAAAAGTGACGCGAGTGGAGTATCTGCCAACTAAGAACGCGATGGGCAATGCGATGATCAATCCGATGATGATGTCGTGCGTAGGCATTTCTGCAACACTCCTTCGATGCGCCGCGATGGGCCTCGTAACCTTGATGGGTGTGTTTTTTTTCAGAACCCATCCTCGTTTCTACTGATATCTATGTACAGGCGGCGACAAGCATGCCAAAAAGTTTGTGACGTGCCGAGGACAAATGTGCGAAATCTCGATGTTGTTTCAATCTAGCGTGCTATAATGGTCGTTGTACGGTACATTTGTCCGTGGTTGAATGGGAGGTCTTTCGGCCCGTCATGATTCCAATTTGGTATTACTTACTCTGCTTTATCGTGGCGTTTGGTATTTGTTACGCTGCTGTTCCGGTGATTCGAAAAGTAGCGCTCAAGACTGGTTTTGTGGATAAACCAAATCAGCGCAAAATCCATAAAGAGCCGATTCCACTGCTTGGCGGCATCGCGATTTACGTTTCCTTCGCGTTGACGGCCGGGGTGCTTGGTCATGCAGGAATGACGTTCTGGGGGATTGCGGTGGGCGGCTTTTTGATTTTCGGCATCGGTGTGATTGACGACTTTTACAAGACGCGAGGTCGTGATTTCAAAGCCTGGCCGAAGTTTTTAATGCAGATTGTCGCAGCGGTGGTGTTAATCGCCTTTCAAATCCGCATGACGGGTGTGAACTTGCCGTTTCACCACACGTATTACAGTTTTCCACTGTGGCTTTCCTGGGTGGCGACGGTGATTTGGGTCGTCGCGATTACGAATATGATGAATTTCCTCGATGGGGTCGATGGACTCGCTTCCGGTCTCGCGGCGATATCTGCCTTGACGCTCGTCTTCATTGCCATTCTCAAAGGGCAAGGCGTGAGCGCGATTTTAGCCGTTTCCCTGATGGGTAGCTCTGTTGGCTTTCTCAAACACAATTTTCACCCAGCCCGCATTTTTATGGGGGATGCAGGTGCCACATTCCTTGGTTACGTACTGGCGGCTATCGCGGTGGATGGAGCCTTTAAGAGTGCGACACTGGTGTCGCTTCTGGTGCCGGTTTTGGCGCTCGGGGTTCCCATTTTGGACACAGTCTGGGTCTTTTACCGGAGATTCCGTGAAAATCGGCCAATTTACGTCGCGGATAAAGGGCACACGTTCCACCTGCTGATGAAGTCTGGGTTGACGCAAGTCCAAACCGTGGCGTTTATGTACCTATTGGGCATCTGTTTTAGTTTGGCATCCATTGTAGTGCTCTTGGTATCGCACTAGTGGGAGGCAGCTCTTGAGCAACTGCTCGTGTGAGTTGCTCCATGGATGCCGCAGGTGCCTTCCATTATGCGGAAAAGCTCTATGGTGTGCTATAATCCCGAAAAGAAAGATACCTTCGACGTTTCCTTAGGAGGGACAAGCTGTTGAAGATTACCGAAGAGACGGTCAGCCACGTTGCGCGCTTGGCTCGTTTGGCCATGCCTGAGGCTGAACGATCCCTACTCGCACCTCAATTAAACGACATTTTGGAGTATGCGGCATCGCTCCAGCAGGTAGATTTGGAAGGCGTACCGCCAACCAGTCATCCGTTCGAACAGACGAATGTGTTGCGCGAAGACGAGGTACGCCCGAGCTTGTCTCGTGATGCGGCGCTCGCCAATGCGCCGGAAACTGAAGACGGTCAAGTTCGTGTGCCGGCCGTCCTTGAAGGAGGCACAGGCGCATGAAATTAAATAGCGTCAAAGAGATTTTGGCATCCGTACATAAAGGTGAAACAACCGCAGCCGACTGGGCCAAGGCCTCACTCGATGCGGTTCGCAAAGTCGATGGGGAACTCGAAGCGTTCCTGACGGTCGATGAGGACGCTGCGCTGTCGCGCGCCGAGGCAACCACAGCAGATCAAGGTGGGCTGGCGGGTGTGCCGTACGCGCTCAAGGATAACATCTGCACACAAGGGATGTTGACCACGGCTGCATCGCGGATCTTGGAAAATTATATTCCCCCTTATAACGCGACGGTCGCGAATCTGCTCAACGACGCGGGCGGTGTGTTGATTGGCAAGACCAACCTCGACGAGTTCGCAATGGGGTCTACCACTGAGACATCCGCATTCAAGAAGACTAAGAATCCATATGCCAAGGGGCGGGTACCGGGTGGATCGAGCGGCGGATCCGCGGCGGCAGTCGCAGCGGGCATCGTGCCATTTGCACTCGGTTCTGATACAGGCGGATCTATCCGTCAACCGGCGGCGTTTTGCGGCGTGTTCGGCCTGAAACCGACGTATGGCCGCGTCTCTCGGTATGGGCTGATTGCCTTTGCGTCATCGCTCGACCAGATTGGCCCCTTTACGAACACCGCTGAGGATGCAGCGATTGTGATGAATGCCATCAGTGGCTATGACCAGTACGACTCCACGTCTGCGAAGGTGGAGCACGAAGATTTCACGCAGGACTTAGGGCTCGGTGTGAAAGGATTGCGCATTGGTATCGTCCGCAACTTGCCGGAAGAGGGACTGAATCCAGCTGTGAAGCAGGCGGTGGATGCGGCTATCCACAAGCTCGAAGGCGAAGGGGCGACCGTGGTCGAGGTAGACCTTCCGCACTCCGAGTACGCGGTGGCGACGTATTACCTGATTGCACCCGCCGAAGCGTCCTCGAACCTGTCGCGCTACGATGGCGTTCGTTTTGGGCGGCGCGCTGAGGCCAAGAGTATGATTGATATGTTTGAGCAAAGTCGCAGCCAGGGGTTTGGCATGGAGGTCAAACGCCGCATTATCATCGGCACTTACGCGCTTTCGTCCGGTTATTACGACGCGTATTACAAGCGGGCGCAGCAGATGCGCACGCTCATCCGTCGGGACTACGAGAAGGCGTTTGAACAATGCGATGTCATTCTTATGCCGACGACGCCGACGACGGCTTTCCCGTTTGGCGAAAAGTCGGACGACCCGCTTGCGATGTATTTGAATGACATTTACACCATCCCGGCAAACCTGGCGGGAATTCCGGGTGCGAGCGTTCCGTGTGGCTTTGTCGACGGATTGCCGGTTGGTTTACAGGTGCTGGCGAAGCCGTTTGCTGAGCGCACTATTTTGCGCGTCGCGCACGCGTATGAGCAAGTTCGCGACTTCTCGTGGCCACAGCCGGAATTGGGGGTTGCAGAATGAACTACGAGACGATTATTGGTCTTGAAGTGCACGTCGAATTGAAAACGGAGACCAAGATTTTTTGCGGCTGTAAAAACGACAGCAATTCGGAGCCCAACACCAATGTGTGCCCGGTTTGCATGGGTCACCCAGGCGCTTTGCCGGTGCTCAATCGCCAGGCCGTGGAATTGGCGTTGCGGGCGGCGACGGCGCTCAACTGCACCATCAACCAGCAGTCGAAATTCGACCGCAAAAATTACTTTTACCCGGACTCGCCAAAGGGCTATCAGATTTCGCAGTTTGATAAGCCGATTGGGGAGCATGGATATATCGAGATCGAAGTCGGCGGCGAAAAGAAGCGCATCGGCATTACGCGCTTGCATCTTGAGGAGGATGCAGGGAAATCGACGCATGCCCCGGACGGATCGCACACGTTGGTCGACTTCAACCGCACCGGTGTGCCGCTGATTGAAATTGTGTCGGAGCCGGACATTCGTACGCCGGAGGAGGCGCGTCTGTACCTGGAAGCGCTCAAGAGCATCATGCAGTACTGCGATGTTTCCGACTGTAAGATGGAAGAGGGGTCCCTTCGCTGTGACGCGAACGTCTCCTTGCGGCCAGTCGGTGAGACCAAGTTTGGCAACAAGGCCGAATTGAAGAACATGAACTCGTTCCGCAATGTTCAACGCGGCCTGGAGTACGAAGTGGAGCGCCAGACGGCGGTGTACGAAGAGGGCGGAGAAGTGGTGCAGGAGACGCGCCGTTTCGACGAGGCGACGCAGACGACCATTTCCATGCGCTCGAAGGAAGAGGCGCACGACTATCGCTACTTCCCAGAGCCTGACTTGGTCGATCTCGCCATCGACGATGCCTGGCTCAACCGCGTCCGCGCGGAATTGCCGGAGTTGCCCCTGGCCAAGCGCACTCGCTATGAGCAGGAACTCGGTTTGCCGGCGTATGATGCGGGTGTGTTGACGGCGGATCCACTCGTCGCACAGTATTATGAGCGGGTCATCGCCGAAAATGTCGACGCGAAGGCAGCGAGCAACTGGGTCATGAGTGACATCCTCGGCGGCCTGAACAATGAAGGCAAATCGCCGGCGGAGTGTCCGATTTCGCCGGAGAACTTGGCGGGCTTGATTCAAGAGGTTTCGAGTGGAAAGATCTCTTCCAAGCAGGCGCGCGACGTCTTTAAGACGATGTGGGAGACGGGCAAGTCGGCAAGTGCCATCATCAAGGAACAGGGCATGGAGCAAATCAGCGACGCGTCCGTGCTTGGCCCAATTCTCGACGAAGTCCTCGCGAAGAACGAAAAGTCGGTTGCCGATTACAAAGGCGGCAAGGACCGGGCGTTGGGCGCACTGGTCGGACAAGTGATGAAGGCGACGAAGGGCAAGGCAAATCCAGCGCTCGTCAATCAACTTTTGATTGAGAAGATTCAAGCGCTGTAAGGCGACATTGTGAATACAGGCGTATAAATTCAGTGGAGACCGACCACCGTGTAAAGGGTGGTCGGTTTCTGCAATCATGTCTGCTATCACAGTAAATTACGCAGAACCCTACAATGAGCACGACTGAATTCGGAGGACTTTATACATGGCAGATGTGAAAGATAGCCACCCGCTTGAACAAGGTGGCACATATGAAGTGACTGCACTTCGACTGAACGACGACGGCGAAGGTGTCACGACCATCAATGGTATGACGGTTTTCGTACCATTTTTACTACCAGGTGAGCGGGGAAACGTGCGCGTTGTCGAGCGTCAGCGCCGTTTTGCTCGCGCAACACTTTTGGATCGTTATGACACCTCGCCTGATCGGCAAGATGCACCTTGCCCTGTCTTTGGCGCGTGCGGCGGATGCCAGGCGCAACATCTGCGTTACGATGCGCAATTGACTTGGAAGGAGAACCGCGTGAAGCGCGTCGCGCAGCAATTGGGGCTCGATGCGGACGCCATCGTGCGTGACATTGTGCCATCACCGGATGCGTTTCGCTACCGCAACCAAGTGCAAATGCCGATGCGATTTGACGCTGATAAAAAGCAGGTGCGAATGGGGTACTATGGGTTTGCATCGCACCAGATGATTGAGACCGACTCCTGTCATCTGCAGAGCGAGGCGATGCAGGATACGTTAAATCGAGCGCGCGTCTTTCTCACGGATAGAGGCGCCGATTTGGCGGGCCTCGTTCACCACGTTATTGTGCGCGAGTCGCAAACCACAGGTGAACAGCTCGTCGTCTTCGTCGTGCGTCACTCGCGTGGTCACGTTCGCCGTGCACTGGCCGAATTCGAAGCCCCGCATGTGACGTCCGTATGCCTGACTGCGCAGCCGAAGGCTGTCGGCCCTGTGTGGGGGCGCAAACTTGAGACGTTATACGGGCCGGGCACGTTGAAGGAGACCATTGCTGGGTTGTCGTTTGCCGTGTCACCACGGTCCTTCCTGCAAATTCAGGCACCCGTCGCCGAAAAGATGTATCAAACCGTCGTTGACTATGCTGATCTTCGTTCGACCGACGTCGTGATTGACGCCTACTGCGGCATTGGTACGCTGACCCTGCTGTTAGCTGGGCGTGCGGGTCAAGCTATTGGGGTTGAAGAGGTTGAGGCATCGGTCGAGGACGCGCAAATCAACGGTGAAGACCTCGGCGTCGACAACGCCGAGTTTCACGTCGGTCGCGTAGAAGACTGGTTGCCCAAGTGGGTCGAGGACGGCAATCGCGCGGATGTCGTCGTGTTTGATCCGCCGCGTAAGGGCATTGATGCCGCTGCCATCCAAGCAGTCCTCAAAACGGGCCCGCGTCGCATTGTTTACGCCTCCTGCAACCCAGCGACATTACAGCGCGATCTCAAGCTGTTCTTGGCAGGAGGATATCGTGTTGAGGTCATGCAGCCGCTCGACATGTTTCCACAGACGGCACATTTGGAGTGTGTCACGCTGTTGGTGCGGGATTGTTGTAGCCCAACAATAAAGTCGTTCAAGAGTGAATAAAGTTCGAGCAAAATTAGAATAAACATCTGAAAAGAGCAGGATTAATGGTCGGGTAAAATGGGGAAACCCAATGATACCGAGCCTTAATCCTGTTTTTTGTTCAGGACTTTATTCTCAAATTAATAAAGTTCGGCAAGAAAAAATGGAGTGAAAAGTCGAGAAAATGAGGGAAAGTTGCAGGACATTATTATCTGGGAATTATATGAAATGTAGGCGTGGTGCGGGATTCGGGGAATGGGGATTTAAGAGGTTTATTATCTCGGAACATAGTAGAGGGTGAAAAAGAGAATCAAAAATGTTTCTCTTTTTCAGGAAAAGGGAAAGAAAGGGAAATACGTTCTCGAATAAATTTATTTACCTGGGAAACGCTTGCTAAGGATTACCAAACTCTGTATTATAAATCAAAAGGCAAACAGATAGAGGACGGAAATCTGATGAGGACGATTGGTAATCGATACAAACCTCATATACTTTTTAAATCACGCTCAGCCGAAATGGCTGGGTGTTACTGACACAGCATAATGTCCGGAAATTGACGGCGTAAGTTGACCCTGAATTGGCGGATTCGGTGTCCGAAAGTGCTTACAGGAATGGGAAGAGAGTTTTCCCGAGGGTGTAAAATATTTTGTGTAAACTCCCAACCCCAGTAAAATGGGAGTACAAGTTTGGGAGGACGTACACATGAGTTTGTTATCGAGAGAGCAGTTACGTCAGTTTATCAAGGAGAATGATTTCAAGTCACCCGAGGATATCCAGGCTGCGCTTAAAGAGGTTTTTGCCAGCACCATGCAAGAAATGCTCGAGGCTGAGTTGGAGACGCACCTGGGCTACGCGAAGCACGCTGTCAAGGATAAGATGACGGACAATAGCCGTAATGGTCATAGTCACAAATCCATCACGTCTGAGTATGGTGAGGTAGACATTTCAGTTCCCCGCGACCGCAAGGGCGAGTTTGATCCGCTCATCATCAAAAAACATCAAACGAATACCGTTGGCATCGAGGACCAAGTTATCGCACTCTACGCCCGCGGTATGAGCACTCGCGACATTCAAGCCCATCTGGAGCACTTATACGGTGTGGACGTATCCCCGACACTTGTTTCTAACATCACGGACAAACTGCTCCCCATGATTAAAGAGTGGCAAAACCGCCCACTGAATCCTGTTTACGCAGTTGTGTTCATGGATGCGATTCACTACAAAGTAAAGCAGGACGGACAAGTTGTTAGCAAGGCATCATACATGATTGTAGGCATTGACTTAGACGGTAGAAAAGATGTTTTAGGTATGTGGATTGGTG
>NZ_JAFMTW010000080.1 GCF_017329615.1 Alicyclobacillus suci
CATCTACTAGCAGTGGGAGCGATACCCATGAGTACTCTTTCGTCGTCGGATCCTGAATGCGTTCGCGGATGGATGGCTGAACTGTTACTGTCTGCTCTTCCGCATTGAATGATTGGATAATTCCTGGGCACCCCACGCGAAGATTCGTCGAAGTAATGTCCATGATCATCTGATAAAGCTCGGTTTGGTTATTTGGCAATATCTCATTGATGGATAGCGTCATAAGGCCACCTCCTTATGTCCATGGGTTTGCTGTCGTAGTACTAATCATGCCTGGTATACCTCCGGCCTGACTCACGGTTGTACAGTTTGTGTACCAATCGTTCCCACGAGTATCCCCAACGTGCTCCACGCCGACCACCCGATAAATGCCGGCCGAATCAAGCGCACGCGGCACATCGCCGATTTGATACGTCTGCGCCTGGATCAAACTGCTATCGATGTGTACAAGAGTGTTGATTGAAATGGCCGGATTAAGAAGACATTGAAAAGAAACACCAAGGTCACTTTGTGTTGGTTGTCCCACCAGACCAGATGATGGCGTAAGGTCTAATATCTCACCCTTGGGTGGGTCAGCAGCGTGGATGAGATTGATTGCTCCGTTATGGGCGCTAAATGTCATGTTGTTGCCCTGGGCAATCTGCCTTATATAGTCGCGAGTCATCCCGAATACGGCCTTCCCACGCGGCAGTGTTGCTGTGCTCAGCTGCGGCGAAATATCCCCGAGCGGCGTCGGTACTGTCGCCTGACTGGCTAGATTTTCAAGCAAACTGCGTGCTGACTGACCTCGCGCGACTGTGAAGTTGGAGAATGACTGTGTCAGCATAGAATTGCCAGAGAGAGCATTTATGGTCAACCGATACGTGACATTGTCTGCTTTGTCCCGAATCGGTTCAACGACTTCTCCGTCAAAGATGACACCATACTGCGACCCATCGTATCCAGCTTCGACAACGACTCGATCTCCGTAATTGAGCAGGAAGTTTTCCGTCGCAGGGTTCAGGTTGTATATCACTATCTGCGAAAACGGTGGCTGTTGATTAACAACGTACTGAATGTCAAACGTACAGTGCAGATCTGATACATCGAGTGCGATGCCGCTGCTGTTGCTCACGATGACGCGATACCTGCGCCCGTACAGAATATCGCCTGTCCTCTGACTGTTGGCCACGACACTGTAGTTCGTTGCCGGAAAACTAACTTGGTTAGCAATTGTACTTTGAGTTGATGCAGAGGGATAAGATGAAGTAGATGAAGAACTAACTGACACGGACGAGAAGTTGAACGGGTTGCCATTCACGTATGAGTTGTACCACTGTTGAGCATAGGTCACGCGTTGGTCCATCATAGCGCCGGAGCCCGCAACTTCGTAATACTCCTCGAAGAATTCCGTGGCCGCAGTAACGCTCATGGCATTAAACGCACTCATGCCGCCAATCTTAGCAAGCGCACTCGTCCAGGCAGCATCGCCACCAGTCATCTCGTACCAAGCAAACGTAAGCTGGCCGGTCAGTGAGGTCCAATCAAGGCCGTGAGATTGACAATACGATTGCAGGTTCGTATAGCGGTCGCCTAGCCACTGAGCCAAGCCATATGCCCCGCTTGATGGATTGACCGCCGTTGGACTCAAACTTGATTCCTGCTGCCAGTTTCCCATGATGCCTGCGATTGCAGCAGCACTAAGGCCTTTGCTCGATAAGAAGTTCCATATTGCCGCAGCGTTACCCGACCCCGAAACTGGTTTTGTAGCCATTTGTCCACCTCTTATGTTTCCGTATCCGACCACACGAGCACGAAGTCTGTGCCGAGATCTGAGAAACTTGGATTGTCAGGCAATCCGGTATTTGCAGTCGGCACAACATAGGCGCTGCCAATGCCGAGATACTGGTACTGACGCAGTAAATTTGCTGCTGGATATGCTCCCGTAATGACCGGCACCGCATCGAGCAAAAGATTGTTGTTTGCGTCAGTAATGGACATGAACCAATATCCGCCGATGCTGTTCCATGTCAGGCTGAAGGTGAGCGTTACGTTGCCAGAGTCGACCGGAAGCGTGCACGTCATGGTTTGATTTGTCCCTGATGAGATGGGAACGATAACACTCGCCAACACTTTCACCTCCAAATAAAAAACCGCCTCTCTCAAGGCGGTTGTAAAAGTATATATTTGCGCTTAATTCAATTGAGTAAGCTGAAATTCTTGCGTCATTCCACCACCCACATTTGCCGACAACCCCATAATTCCAGATTCATTCGGACTCATGTCGGACGGAATGTCATAAATTAGGTCTAGAACTTCCGTTGTGTGAGGCGAAATTGTATGAGTATAGGGAAGTGCATAATAATAAGCACCATTTTTATACGTTGCTGTATCTATATTGTATTCTTCATTCACGTCCCCAATGTAATATTCCGTAGACCCATTTTTAGGCGTCCAAGTGAAGCGGAACATATCAGATGAAATTTCTTGTGGTTTTTCACTGTTGTTCGTAACATCCAGTCCAATAAAAAAATATTGTTCAGGGTTACCAAAAGCAAATACATTGTTATTTGATGTACGTACTACCGGAGCATCAATTGTGTCCGGTACTTCCAGAACGAAAGAACCTACATTTACTTTTTGACCCATATAAGCAACTTTGGATTGCATATTGCTATCAGTGCTGCTTTTTTCTGTAGAAGACTGAAGAGATGATGAATTGGTATTTGATCGCTCGGAATCTGTCACCGTATTTTCGTTTTCCTGAGATTGATTACTATTAAACATTTGCATTAATCCAGACGTTAAGCTGTTTTCGAAATCGGAATTGTTTGATGATATTTTCCACCCTGAATCTGTATGGACCAATTTAATCTCAGTATTAGTCGTTTTATCCCCAATTGATGGAGAGTTTAGGGCATTATCGAATTCCTGTATCTGCTCGCTCTGACTAAGTTGTTTATCACTGGATAAGGATGATCCCAATTCTGTCTGTATCATTTTTGTTAATATCTTACTTATATCTACACTAGTTACCGTAGCCTCTACGGTAGCATTCGAACCGTTAATTTTCTCTTTCCCCAAAGTAATCTTTGCGTGCTTAAATAAATCTTGAACTTCTTTTATCTGCGGCGACGAAGATATGCTAGAGAAAGATCCATCAGTAGGATTTGTAGTCAGCGAAGCTGCCTGTTGTAACTTACCGGAAGTTAAATCATTAACATAGGTCTGCGCTACGCTTTTAGGATCCTCACTCGTTCCGCATCCAAACAAGAAGATGGGAATCACAAGTATTATGGAACTTAAATATTTTCCCATATAGCCACCGTCCTTTCTGCAGTAATATAGCACAGAAAGGAATATGTTGGATAACATATTTTCAGAAGAGAACTACGAAGCCTTTCCGTTAAAAAGTTCTTGCGCCAGTTTTAAAAGTGACGGAGGTACACTCTGAGGCTGTTGTTTTCCCTTCTGTGAAGTATCGGTTACCGCAGGGTTAGAACTAATCTGCACGGTAGTTACTGTCGCCACCAACAGTTCTTGCATGTCGACTGTAACCTTCAATC
Organism: Alicyclobacillus suci; assembly: GCF_017329615.1. GTDB lineage: Bacteria > Bacillota > Bacilli > Alicyclobacillales > Alicyclobacillaceae > Alicyclobacillus > Alicyclobacillus suci. Next base: position 3,546 of record NZ_JAFMTW010000080.1, read on the forward strand.
CGTGGGTCGTCGTGTAATCATCAGGGACTGTGATGGTCTCGATCAGCATGTTTTGATACAGCCCTAGCCTTGTGTACACCTGGATGGGCACACGCAGCTGTTGTAGTTGTTTCAGGACGGTATACGCCTGCACAGAACGCGATGAACCACCCGAGAATTGACCAGGAATAAAACTCTGCGCCACGTCGGTCATGCCGATGTTCATCGACAGCGTACGAGGCTGCAGATATGCGTAGTCTGAGATGGATGACCCGGCTTGCACCGGATGACTAGTGATGGTCAATGTACTCGTATGAGTAGTTTGCAAAACCGCATCAAAGAACCATCCGCCGATGTTTGTCTTCGCATACACATAGCTTTTGATGTTGGGTGCCGTGAGATCCAAAATCGGGGACGTGCCGCTACCTGATGTTGAAGGATTAGTAGACGTGAACTGCCATACACCGCCGACATTCTTCGGATTCGGCATTATCGTTGGGATAGAAGACCACTCGATATATGTGTTCGACCCATCAAATACTTGCGGCGGCTTGACTCCGCCGATCTCCACGTCCCCGGCAGCGGTCTTCGTCAAATTAGCCCCAGTGTCCCGAGCAACCGTCCAGATAAGATAGGTAACTCCATTGACAGCTACGGCTAAATACTTTTTACCGTCGACCGTGGCACTGACCGCTGGATAGTGAGCCAACCTTATCCCTCCTTGATCACTGCACGACACTCTTGATCGTGTGCATGTGCATGTTGTAGCTATTTGTTACTGCTTTAGCCGCGGCTTGTGGACTGGAACTTGAGATATTGTTTGTCAATGGCGCGTTTACTGTCACGTTCTTGCTGGATGTCGTTGATGACCCTTGAAACATATACGGATAGGATGGAGGGCCAACTGCAGGACCCATTGCACCCGCGACCCAACTCTGTGGTATAACACCTGCATTCGCTAAGTTTTGACCCGTCCACATGTTCTGAATGACTTGACCAGCGGCTTTCCAATCCCCGTGTAAGGCATCACTAACAATGTTCACCAGACTGGTTACTTCTTCAATTGCGCCCGCTACTATTTTTATTGCACCTATAGCTAAATCAGAAAGCAGGGTGAAGAAATTTTGCATGCCATTTGTATTCTTGCTATTTGTCATCTGCCCAAAAAGGTCACCAATTGCACTAATGAGATTTTTGACAGCGGACCAGACGTCCTTAAAGGCCTTCCCTAAAGTTTGAATGGCAGATTGAGCACTCTTCGACTTTTGATCAAAGAGTACAAGTCCAGCAACCAAGGCGGCAATCGCTACAATCACTATCCCGATTGGATTGGCATCTAAAGCTAATCCGAACGTCAAAAACGCCGACCTAGCTGCTTTAATCCATTTGATTACGGTCTGGAGTATTTTAAATGCTGCAAACGAACCGGCTAAACCTAAGACAACGGCTCTAAGATCAGAAAATTGTTTGATCCCATTAGCTACTTTTATAACCCATGACCACAAACCAGGTAACGCCGATTTTGTAGGATCTTTCAAATAAGTCTCGAAGTCATCAAGCAGTAGAATGGCAGCCCCAATAGCTTCCATAAAAAGCATGAATGGATTTGAAACAGAAATAACGGCTAATGCAATTGCTACTCCTTTTGCCCAGCCAGGAAGGTAACTCAGTAGCTTTTTTAACCAATTCCATACACTTCCTAGCGCCTGTACAATATAGATACCAGCCTGCATGAACGACGCCATGACTTCGGCGACTTTCTTCGTCCACGTCGGCATGTTCTTGACGATCACGTCGTTTATGGACTGCAGGACGTTCTGCACATTCGAGATCGGCCCCTGCATGTACTTGATGAAGTAGTACCCAATCCACTGCAAGGCATAATAGGCTTCAAGACGCATTTGCTTCAGTTGTAGCTGAATGTCCTGTATCTGTTTAATCTGCTGCGTGTAATCCCCTGGTGTTTGCATCTCAAGCGCGACAGAATGCAACTCATTGTACTGCTGCATGAGTGTCGGGCTGAGATAGAGGCTCTGCAGATTGGTCCCCATTGCTTTCAGCGTAGCATTGAACGCCTGAGCCTGCTGTTGAGTCGTCCAGAGTTGGCGCGACAACATCTCCATTTGGATTTCCTGGTCACCGAGACCGCCCAAGAACTTGGCTGTGCTCGCAACCATTGCCACGCCAAACGACGTAACAGCGGCAGCCGCCTTGCCAAACATCTTCACGGCATTAGAGGCGAGCTCCGAAATCCCTCCGCCCAACTCATCGACAGCTTTTGTGGTTTGATCGTAAGACTGCTTGTCCACGCTGAAGCCAAGAGAAACAAGATACTCCTTGATGGTCTCGAGCATCAATATCTACCCCTGTCTTCTATGGATTCTTGCGCTCGCCATTGGTTTTCTGCGCGCACTTGTAAGATCTCGTGGGCATCCAAGAGATCGTCGATGTCGTACACGTCCTGCACGAGGTCTCGGTGAGTCCAGAAGTTTGCAACCACAGGGGCGTAAAGAAAGGGGTCAATATTTGCTAGCTCTGCGAGTTGATAACCGGGATACCTGAGA
>NZ_JAFMTW010000081.1 GCF_017329615.1 Alicyclobacillus suci
GACAGCGACGGCGCCGAAGAAAGTTAAGCCTGCTGCATTCAAATTCCAGCCGTTCAGTCGCAAGCAGAAGCAAGTCCTCACTTGGTGGATGCGCGAGAGTCCATACCACGATATGGATGCCATCATATGTGATGGTTCTGTTCGTGCAGGCAAGACGGTAGCAATGTCTCTGTCATATGTGATGTGGGCCATGGAGACGTTTGATGGTCAAAACCTCGGTATGGCTGGGAAGACGATATCTGCATTGCGCCGGAACGTGATCATTCCGCTCAAACGCATGCTCAAATCACGCGGATACATGGTCGATGAACACCTGACCAGCAATAGCATCACCATCGGGCGCAAGGGCCGCGTGAACGAATTTTATCTGTTCGGGGGCCGCGATGAGCGCAGCCAAGACCTCATCCAAGGTATCACGCTTGCTGGCATGTTTTTCGACGAGGTTGCGCTGATGCCTGAGTCATTCGTGAATCAAGCCACGGCGCGGTGTTCGGTTGACGGAGCGAAGTTCTGGTTTAACTGTAACCCGGCAGGGCCGTTTCATTGGTTCAAGGTCGGGTGGCTCGAGAAGCTGAAGGAAAAGAACGCGTTGCACCTTCACTTCACGATGGACGACAACCTGAGTCTCACCGAAAGAACCAAAGCGCGGTTCAAGAGCCTCTACACAGGGGTGTTCTATCAACGCTACATCCTCGGTCTCTGGGTAGTTGCAGAAGGCGCCATCTATGACATGTGGGACGACGAACTGAACACATTCGATGACGATGATATCCATCCAGCACTCAAGGTTATTGGGAAACGGTATATCAGCATCGACTACGGAACGCAGAACCCGATGGTATTCCTCGACTGTTACGACGACGGAGATACGCTTTGGATCATGAATGAGTATTACTACGACGGGCGCGCGCGAGGACGTCAGAAAGAGGATAGCGAGTACGCGGATGACCTCGAGAAGTTCATTGCTGATGGCCCCAAACCTCGATACGTCATTATCGACCCATCTGCAGCGAGTTTTAAGACTACTTTACGCAAACGCGGATTACATACCAAGGACGCCGACAACGACGTCATAGAGGGCATTCGCGCCATGTCCACGATGATTTACCTACGCAAACTGCGCGTGCATCGCAAGAACTGTCCTAACTTCTTGATGGAGCGCGCTGCATATGTTTGGGATGATAAGGCAGTCAAACGCGGTGACGAGAAGCCTGTAAAACAGTCTGACCATGCGATGGATGCATGCCGCTATCTAGTAAAAACCATCGTTAAACCAAAAAGACTTTATACCGCATAGAAAGGAGGTTTGGCTTTTGTCGAAGGCACGTAGGCAGCGCAAGCGGACGAACTCTCCAGGTTATACGACACCGGAAGGACTCACAAACGATCCTGCAACGCTTGAAATATTACGCCGGATGGTGACGCGTGACTCTTTCAGTAACCCGATGGCGCGTCAGGGATATGGCACGCCGAATATATCGGAAGGTACCGAGTATCCACTCACCCGCCTGACAAACAACTATCAGCTTCTGAATAGCCTCTATCGTAACCATTGGGTCATCCGCAACGTTGTCGATACCATCCCCGAGGATATGACGCGCAACTGGATAAAAATTCGAAGCGAGTTACCGCCGGAGGACATCGACAAGATTAATCGTGTTTGGACGAAACGACGGTTCAAACAGCATATCTTGCATGGACTCAAATGGGGTCGATTATACGGTGGCGCGCTTGGCGTCATGCTTATCGAAGGTCATGAAGACATGCTCGAGGAACCGTTGAATCTCGATGACGTGATGCCAGGGACGTTCAAGAATCTGTTCGTTATCGACCGATGGACAGGGTGTTATCCATCAGAGGAACTAGTAGATGACCTGAACAGCGTCGAATTCGGTCTGCCGAAGTACTATGAAGTTACATTTGACGACGGCAGTACGCAGAGAGTGCACTATACGCGCGTGATCCGCTTCGTTGGTCGCGAACTTCCCTATTGGGAGAAAATGGCTGAGGTTTACTGGGGCGCATCTGAAGTTGAGATTGTTTTTGATGAACTGAAAAAGCGCGATAACGTCTCATCAAACATCCTGCAACTTACATTCATGGCGAATCTCAGATTCATGAAGGTCAACGGGATTGATGCCGTGATGTCGCTCATGGATACAAGTGCTCAGAACGACTTGTATAACGTTTATGAGTCGCAGAACTGGCTCATGAGCAATGCGAGTATGCAGATTCTCGGCGATAAAGATGAGTTCCAGCAGTTTCAGTATAGTTTCGCCGGAATCAACGACATCTATCAAAGTTTTATGATGGATTTGTCAGGTGCCACGAAGATACCTGTTACAAAGCTGTTCGGGCGCTCTCCTGCCGGCATGAACGCGACTGGCGAGAGCGACATGCAGAACTACTATGAGACCGTCATGCAGGCGCAGGAGGCCATTCTCGCGCCGGTGCTCGACAAGATACTGCCGGTTATATGTATGAGTGAGTTGGGGCATGTGCCTGACGACCTCGATTACGACTTCGAACCCATCAACCAACCCGATGACCAAGAGGTAGCGGATTTGGTCGAAAAGAAGACGAACGCAATCATCGCTTTGTACAACGCAGGTCTCATTTCACAGAGGTCCGGCATGAAAGAACTCCAACAGATGTCCGAGTCAACGGGCATGTTCACCAACATCACAGATGAGGATATTGAGAATGCCGATGATTCTACATCACAAGGCGAGGTGATACCGCCAGATGCCTTCTCGTCGATCAATCCTATGGGAACCCAAGAGACGAATCGAACAGGAGTACCGCAACGCAATTCGACAGGCGATGCAAAAACTTTCAAGTTTACTGACTGGTTTAGACGATCCAAACGAGATTATTAACCGTCTCTACAATGCCACCAACGATCCTTGGTTCCAGGAATATGCTGAGGCAACAGCGATGAAGATGGTCACGCACCTATTTACCGACGCTGGCCGAACATGGCGACAGGCGGCCAAGGTGAACAGCAGAGGTTCTTTGATATACAAAGCTCTCATGGAAGAGATGAATGGCCCACTTGGTGGCATCATGGCCGCTCAAATCCAGCGTAATGCGCAGTATATCAAGGATGTGCCAGCAGATATTGCCCGGCAGATGACAGAGCATATCATGTCTCAGTCAATGCAAGGTCTTAGGCATACAGACATCGCAAAGAATCTACAGCAGTTGTTCCCACACATGACAGACGTCAAAGCGAATCTCATTGCGCGCACAGAAACAGCTAAGACGGCCACGGCACTGACGCAGTCAAGGTGTGAACTACACGGTATTCCTTGGTATCGATGGCGGACGTCAGAAGACTCCAGGGTACGCGACAGCCATCGCATTATGGACAAGGTATTGGTCGCTTGGGATGACCCGCCGAGCCCGGAGGAATTGAGTAAAGAAAAGGATGTTGGACACTATCACGCGGGATGTATTTGGAACTGTCGGTGCTACGCTGAACCGCTGATTGACCTGGACTTCATTCAATGGCCGTGCCAAGTGTATCTGAATGGTTCATTGAGGAAGATGAGCCGAAAACAATTTGAACATTTGATGCCAATAAGAAATGTCGGTTAGCCCTACGGGGCTATTTTTTATGCCTTGAGAGGGGGTGAGAAAAGTACATGAAGGCATACTTTGGTTCGCGAATCTCACCCAATATCACGCGTACCCGAGAGGGATTCCTCGTGTGTCACAACGTCCCTATTGCGCGGACAGGTTGGTATGAGTATTTGCCGCAGGAACTTGGTTTGGACGGCGACGGTGTGATCCAGGTTTATCGCCCTGAAGATGAGGTATTCGATGACAAAGCGATGGCCTCGTTTGAAGGTAAACCGCTCACGAACGACCATCCTCCGGAAGGTGTCGACCCATCGAACTTTTCGCAATATGCGAAGGGACATGCGACAAACATCCGACGTGGTAAGGGCCAAGACGATGACCTATTGTTGGCCGACATTGTCGCAAACGATGAACAGATCATCAATGACATTGTAAACGGCAAACGAGAGATCAGCGCTGGTTACGAATGTGACTACGAGCCAAACGATGATGGCACTTATACGCAACGGAATATCCGCGGCAATCACGTTGCGCTTGTGGACGCAGGGCGTGCTGGAGACCGCGTGAGAATCAACGATAGACGCCCTGCGCGAGATGACGAAGCGGAAGAGGCATCCAAGAAATATGGAATCGCGGTGAAAAAGGATGGCCACCGTTCTCCTCCTGAAGGTTATCCACGTGACCGCGAAAAGTATGCAGACCCCGTCAACTTTAAGTACCCCCTAACCGGCGAGCACAAAGAGGCCGCCGTTGTTTACTATAACCGCCCCGGCGAACGCACTAAAGGTGAATATACGACCGAAGAGTGGTCAATCATCGGGCGGCGCATTATGCACGCATTGGGCGATGGGTACGCACTGAAAGACGGCAAGATCGTCACTCCCAACGAACGGGAACAACAGAAAGTGAGGGATTCAAGAATGAGTTTGAAAAAAGCACTCCGTAAGCCATTGCACGCTTCACGAGTACTAATGGGTGCGGGATGGAAAAGTTTCGTAAACGATGCCGATCCTGAAGAGATTGCGGATGCCATGGATGTGGTTGCAGAGGAACTCCATGGCGGTGACGACACCCCGACAGAGGAACAGAAGAATAATCAGCCAACCGGTGACGACGCTGAGGATCAGACAGACCTCGAAGAGTTGAAAAAGCAGGTGTCCGCTTTAACCGAATTGGTACAAAAAGCTTTGGCGCCAAAGAATGAAGATGAGGACCCGGAGAAAGCACTCGACGACGCCATCGCGCAAATGGAAGACCCAGAAAACGCGATTGCTGAAGACGAAGAGTCACAAACCATCGAGTCGCAGGATGAAGAAGGCCCAGTAACCGATCCTGAAGATCGTCCACAAAGCGGATTTAAGGCAGCGGATAGTGCGGCGGCTGTCGCATACCTCAAGTCTATTAAACCCGCCATCGCAAGACTGAAAGATCCGGTTGAGAAGAAGATGATGGTCGACGCGGCGCTGAAAGCTGTCAAAGGTCGTCCATCTAAACCGTCAAATACCTACCAAAAAATGACTAAGCCTAAGAAGGCTCAGGACAACAAGGTTACAGACATCTCTGAACTAGGTAAGCAGTGGATGAAGGCAAACAACCCTCACTATAAAAACCGCATTTAAGGAGGACTGAATACATGGCTAACAGTGGATTTTTCGTCATCGGCAAAACGCTGAACCTCGGTTACCCAGGTACTGTTTCCCGATTGGCAGACGCCATCATCGAGAACCGACCTGTGAGGTCTACTGACACTACTCCGATTTCGTTCGGCGCCCCGGTCGTGCTGAACAGCGACAACACATACTCGGCATTCGGAGCATCGAGTACTGCTGCGGATTTTGCTGGCATTGCTGTCCGTGAAGTGGTTCAAGGAACTAACTACTTGAACTCGTATACGACTGGTTCCTACGCGCCTGGGCATCCGTGTGATGTGCTCCAGCGCGGTTCTTGTACCGTCACTTGCACGGAAGGCACACCGCAAGCTGGGGCGCCCGTATACATCGTAACCGTTGCTGGTGATGGTGCAGTCAGCGAGGTTGGTAACTTCGTCGCAACGGCAACTCCTGCTGGTACCGGTTCAACGGCAGTAGAGTTAACCGGCGTTGTATGGAAGACAGGTGCACTTGATTCAAGTAACACAGCAGAACTCACTATCTTGAGCCGCCCAACGGCCTAATAGGAGGTA
>NZ_JAFMTW010000082.1 GCF_017329615.1 Alicyclobacillus suci
ACAAAGATAGCAACATGGCTAGCGAAGTACCGAGCAACAAAGCTAACAATGTGGCTAGTGAAGTACCGAGCAACCAAGCTAGTGATTCGGCTAGCGAAGTACCGAGCAACAAAGATAGCAACATGGCTAGCGAAGTACCGAGCAACAAAGATAGCAACATGGCTAGCGAAGTACCGAGCAACAAAGCTAACAATGTGGCTAGTGAAGTACCGAGCAACCAAGCTAGTGATTCGGCTAGCGAAGAAGCGAGCAACGAAGCTAACGATTCGGCTAGCGAAGTACCGAGCAACAAAGATAGCAACATGGCTAGCGAAGTACCGAGCAACAAAGCTAGCAATGCGGCTAGCGAAGTACCGAGCAACAAAGCCAGCAATGTGGCTAGCGTACAAGTGGAAACTTCTCAAACGTCAGGCACTACAAACATCGCTGAGGTCCTAAGAAGACCACAAAAGGTTGAAAAACGATATAGAGGCTTTTACTTGATGCCAGAAGTGGACGATGCCTTAAATGCAATAAAAAGTGAGTATGGTCGAGGAGTTCTCTCTGACCTTGTGAATGCAATCTTAACCGATGGATTAAACGCGCATGGCCTTCTTGTACGTAAGACATCGGAATGAAGTGGTATTTAACGTTATCTTTTGCGCTGAAATTTTCTCATTAAAGTCGTGAGTCTTTGAATTTTATTCTGTCAATCCGTTAAATCTCCAAGGAAGCCAGAGCACAACTACAAGCGGACACCATCCTACGATCAAGTGATGGGTCTGCTTCTTTTTCTATTGGATCTCACCTTTCGACAGACTATGACAGAGCTCATATCGTATTGTCGCGATGAGGTGAACCGATATGGAGGATATTCGATTCCAACCACGCTGGAACACAAAAGCCGTAGCCATTTCCGCTCAAATGAAAGAAGTTACTATTCGCAAATACTGTGCATTACTTGAAGCCGCAGGATATACATTTACACGTATTAATGACCGTGGAGACCGTAGATTCTCCGACATTGAAATTGAAATGATAATCGATATGCGAAGGTTGAGTGAGGAATCCGACATGGATGTGAAGCAAATAGCGGAGATCCTTGCGAAACAATACAGTAAACCGTCATTCATTTCGGAAGATACGCATGTTGACCAAACCAGGAGTAATGAACTTCGAGAAATTGTAGAAAGTGCAGGGCGCCAATTTGGGTCTATAGCAAAAGAAGAGATGAGAGAAACAGTTCGAGAAGAAATAAAATCTGAGCTTGAAAGTCAAATGAACGATTTAAAAATCCATATTACAGAAGAACTATTGGAGATTAGGAAAGAAGTTGCTGCAAGTCGGGAACTGCCAAAAAGGCCATGGTGGCGATTCAGAAAGTAACACACATAGCGACACGTCATTATAGATAGTCGGTGAGGGGAACTTTTTTTCTGATGAAATAGCGCGAAACCGTAGCGGAAAGTACATTTTTGCTACGTTAACCTAAAAGGTGTGGGGATATTTTATCTTTGAGTTGGCAATGCAGCCCAAAAATACCTGCTAAACTAAGATTAAGAAGAGGAATGGAGGAAAAACATGAAGCGTACAGCAATTGCCGCAGTTGCGATAACACTCGGCACACTCGTACCAACGATGTTCGCCACATCCGTCGATGCCGCGACTTCGAAACACACAATGAAGGTAGCGACCATCGTTCTCAATGGTTCGGTGGTTTCTAAGCCTGATAAATTCGTCGCTGGTACTCCGGCAACCACATATATGCCGATATTTTATGTACAACAACTCATCAACAAGGCTCTTGGTATCTCATCGTCATCAGACGTTTGGAACGGTTCTGCAAAAACGTGGACTCTCACCGTATCCGGAGCAAAACCAAACGTCATTTCTCAAGGATCTGGCGCAGCTATCAACGTAAATGGAACAACCATAGAACACGCACCAGTTCTCATCGACGTCGATCCGTCATCAGGGCAATCGACGACGTTTATGCCTATCTATTACGTACAGCAGTTGTTGAATCAGGTGCTCGGCATTCCAGCATCGGGTGACGTGTGGAACGGCAATACTGCCAAGTGGACCATCAATACAAACGCTCAGGGTATCTCTCAAAATACGATGGCGAACGCCATGTGGGACGTGTTCAACTCAATTAACTATGACGTTGTTACGCACGCAACGATGGATGAAGCTGGTGTGGCGCCGACATCTGATCCGGTAACCGCAGGTGATGTGGCAAATTGGCTGGCCGCGTGGGCAGAGAAATCTAAGGGCTATACGCTGAGATACAACGTAACTTCTTCGACTGGCCAAATAACGAAAGCAGGGACGTTTATCCCCTTTAACCTCGAATACGAATCCTCAACCGACCCCTATACGTGGGCAAGTGAAGGAGCATTGTTCCAAGGAACGAGCGTGACCAATTCGTCTAGTGTGATTTCATCGAGTGACGAATCGACTATCCTGTCTAACCTGAAGTGGTGGTTGACAGGGGATCGTGTTGTAAACGGCGTACATCACCTGCACGTTCCGATGTACGGTAACTTTATCAATTACGTATCAATCGTTCCGCAAACCTTGACGCCGCAACAGTATGAGAAAGCATTATCCCAGACGGAAAAATATTATGATGAGTTAACAGCAACTGTTTCGGGCGATACGGTGAATTTAACCCTTCCAGACGTCACAAATACGTCTGAAAAACTAGTGTGGAGGGCAGACGATGGTACATGGAAGAAAGGATACATCACAGGAGGGACTTCAAGAGTAGGAGATACCGGGGGAGTAACGTGGTCGTTCCAAAATGATACAAAGTGGGGACCGAGCATTGGGATAAGTGCTCTGAACGATAATTTGGAAGGATGGAGTATTGCTTATCCTAGTCTTGCAAGTGGCTCCCCAATCTTTACTGAACCTATTGATGGGAACAATGAGCAACCGGCACCCTAAATCATCACATTTTTAGAACAGAATCAATCTCTTGAGTCGCCTACTCTAAAAGTGGTGGCTCATTTCTTTATATACGCGAGGTTGATTCTATGACTAAACGAAAGTGGTTATTAACAAGTGCGAGCCTTCTGGGTGCAGGAGTTATTTCTATTGCTGTATTCGTTCAAAATGCTTTTGCATATACGATGTGGACTGGCGAGTCTTCGTTAAGCAATATTGTCAAGGTTGGAAGCACGCTTGCTATGGACACTAATGGCGACGAATTAACGGTGGTTGATAACGGCGCATACTCGGCTTTGAAAAACCAAAACCTCTACGCTGCCGAAGTTCATGATGTTGTCTACAAACCGGATGGCTCAAAAGATGGACAGGGAGACTGGCCGTTTCTTCAAGCGGACGTTTACGGTCAAAATGCAAACAACGGTTATCTGTTCATTGGTGATTCATCGACCGGGTCAACCAATGTTTCAGATTGGGTCAACCGCCTTGGAGGGAACGTTAACTATGTTGAAAATTACTTATCTCAGAATAATTATATTATTTCTCTCCAAGACACGGCTGAATTCAATAAACACCTTCAATACGACTCCTTTGCCGCGCTCGTCACCGCTTCTGGCGCCTATTTCGCGAAAGGGAATAGCCAAATCACTGACTCAGGGAAGACAGAAACGTTCAACGGCAAATCTGTCCCCATTGAAAATTCCACATACACCATCTATGAAACCAATCCACCGTCTGCGAATAGCATCAGTGTTTCAGGAAGCAGCGCTGGGGTTGTGACGCAAGGGCAACAGGCAACACTCACGTTAGTCTCTACTGAGCATTTGTCATCTGATTTCACTCACCACTACGATGCTGTAGAAGTAGTAAATAACTCAACGGGGACTAGCAGTTGGATTCTTGGTGACAACTCAGACGATATAAGCACAATGCAAGTGGAATCTGGCGGATCCGGTCAGAATACAGATACAGCAAGTTTTAACACTTCTACTTTGGCTCCCGGCAGTTATACTGCATATTTTTATGTCAGAGATGGAGTAGACCGGCCGGCTGCTACGTATGCAGAAACATCGTTCACCGTTCAACCTGGCACAACTTCAGGCACGACGAGTGGGCCGAGTATTACATTGTCAGCGAATCCAACCAATGTCCCAGCAGGTGGTTCGACTCAGCTTACTGCTACGGCAAGTGAAGCGCCAGCAGGGGATACGATACAAATCATTGATGAAAGCGGAGATAACACACTAATTAGTGGAAACTCGTATCAGAGCGCAAGTAACGTCTCTGCCACTACCTCAGCGTCTGACGATAAACCACAAACGGTAAATTATATTGCAAATATCATTGGCCCCATGAATAGCATTGTCGCAACATCTAATCAAGTGACTGTGAATTATGCTGGTGCGGCCGTTCAACCTAATACAACTTCACTTGATTTGTCAGCGAATCCAACCACATTAGCAGTGGGCTCTCCTACAACTCTAACAGTCACGGTTCCACCAGATCCGAACTCAGGTGCAGCCCCTAGTGGCGAGTTTGTACAGATTATTAACTCGGATACCGGACAAATTGTTACACCTGGACAGTATACAGGTAGCCCCGGTTTTACTTATGGCGTAAATGATCAGGGAGAGTACGAGAAGTATTCGGCGCCATATACAAGTAACACGGCAGGTACGCAGAACTTCGAGGCTGAGTTGTGGGATCCTGGTGTTACGCCATATAACAATCCACCATCTTTAACGTCCAATATTGTACCGGTTACATGGGTGCAGCCTACGGTGACTTTAACTGCCAATCCAACACAAGTGTTCTCTGGGCAGCAAGCACAAATTTCCTATACCACAGTAGGCATGACCTCTAATGATTATGTGACGATCACCGGAACAGGCGGACAAGATATGTGGTTCGAATCAAGCGACACGAACACAAGTGATAATTGGGCTGAAACTGAAAGCCCTCAAAATGGTGACGCAACCAAAGTTACTTACACAGCCAAACTTTACAACACGTCGGGCACTTTGCTTTCTACTTCCACGGTGTCCGTGACTTGGACAGATCCAACAATTTCGATGGGGGCGAATCCACAGAATAACGTGCCTGGGGAACCATCCACAATTTCATATTCCGTTGACGTACCTCTTCCATCAGGTTTTTCCGTGAGTATCACGCCTACTGGAAATGGTTCAGACATGTGGAATGCTACTGGACTTACTACACAAACAGGGACTTATCAGGAGACGGAGTACCCTGCGTCTGGTGCTACAATCTCTGTGAACTATACGGGTGAAATTATCAATGATTCAACTGGGCAAATTTTAGCGTCGGGGACAACATCCGTTTCATGGAACAATCCATGGACAGGCTCAATTAGCCTTTCTGCAAATCCGTTATTCTGTGCAACTGGTTCTAGTACAAGCTTGAGTGCAATCACTAGCCAACCGATTCCCTCGGGATGGAGTCTAACAATTACTGACGAAACCACAGGACAAATAGTATCGTCTATGGGGGTTTCGCCAGAAACAACACAATATACCTCGTACAAAGCGGAAACTGATACATTTGTTGCGTCATTAAACGATGGATACGAGGATGTGGGGACCCCCTCTAATACTGTGCAAGTTGTATGGAGCGCACTATCAGAGGGTGTAAAATATTTTGTGTAAACTCCCAACCCCAGTAAAATGGGAGTACAAGTTTGGGAGGACGTACACATGAGTTTGTTATCGAGAGAGCAGTTA
>NZ_JAFMTW010000083.1 GCF_017329615.1 Alicyclobacillus suci
TTGTAAGAGGAACGAGGCAACTCAGTTGTGTGACTTTGTTGTGGATTACATCTCGACGTCGCATCCAAAACACTTCGGGCCAATGACTTTAACCTGCGATAACCCGATATGCAAAGAGTGTGCAACCAGTTTTGCAGGACATGACTTTTGTCCCTCGTGTGCACCGCTTTACGAATATGTGCAAAGGAATCGCAAGAGAATGCGAAGTTTGAGAGGGTGACATGGATGCTTGAACCGATAAAGGCCGAGATACCCGACAATGTTGCACCTCTCGAATGGCTTACGGGAGTGATGCTATGTATGGCTCACGGATACAGCGCAAAAGAAGCTCAAGAGGTAGTAAAGGCTGCCGCTGAGCAAAGGGAACGTCAAGAGTGCGGAAAGCGAGGAGATAGGGATGAGAGTAACAGATGAACGGTTGCAAGTAATTCGCGAGGCCATACGGTTGGCCAAGCCCAATGTCATATCAACCGAAGAAGTGGATGCCATGGCCGTAGACCTACAGGAAGCCAGGGCACAGCTTAGTGAGGCTATCGAGGTTATCAAAGGCATGGTATTCAGGGCCGACGCTATGAATAAATCGGCAGACGAACATCCTGAGCGTGAAATGACATTCTACCGGGCTGTTGGCGGTGACAGAGTGGCGCATTCGGGCCGCGAGTATCTGAATCGGATTGGAGTAGATGTGTGATGAATGCAAAGATTGAAGCCATCAACAACTTATCATTTTCAGATTGGTCTTGCAGTGGTGGAGAATGCGAATATGTGCTCGTCGATGATACTCCGGAGCATCGGAAAATCCTTGTGGATGCTGGATTTACCGAAGATGAGTTGAACGTACCGGAGGTTTCGTACGATGACGGAACACTTAATGTGGCCCACTTGGCATTTAAGTCGGGAGCGGAATGGTTTAATCCGCAACTGCAAATGTTCGGCCTGGAAGACAATATGAGGTTGTCGGGGAGGATGAATTGAGATGAGCGTAACGGATCAAGAGTTGGCGGACTATGAACAGACCTTCGAAGAATTTTGGAAGCCGATTTTGATGTCGGGCGGCACACTGAATATTGATCAGTTAAAACGCGAACTGCACGACTATCGAGTGCTCATGAGCAACGTGTCAAGGGTGTATGAGCGCGTGACTGGCGGCGTCATTTCTAAACCGATGACAAGTCCGGATGCCGTCATCCGTGAAGCGAATCGCCACTATAAGTGGATGTGGTCAGAGGATGGTGAATCCTGATGACACTCACACGAGAAGTAGAAATCAGCGAAGATAACGTGGTTTTCCTTGATAAGTTGGTGGCTGATCCCGTTGATATATTGCGTGATGTATTAGCGGAGAATCGGCGAATGCGCGAGGCGTTGGAATACGCGGTGAAAAATTGCGTCATGTGTCACGGTGTTGGGAGAGTCAGCATTGGACTAAATTTGCAGACAAATCAAGCGCTATATAAACCGTGTCAATACTGTGAGAAACAACGCCAAGCACTCGCAGACATAGGCGCGGGTAGCGAAGCAAACGCAGAGGATGGTGGGGAACGTGGATGAAATTTCGTTTTCGCTGACATGTTCTTGCGGGGAATTCTTAGATGGTTACTTCGGTAGCGACGACACGCACGACCGAATTCACTGTGATTGCGGATTGGTGTGGGATGTATTACGACCACATTCTGAACAAAACGGTACAGAAGGAGAGCGGTCGGAATGAAGTATTGGGAAATTCAAGATCCTTATTATGGATTGTTGAAGGCTGAGACGGAAGAAGAAGCGCGTGAGACGTACAAAAATGTGATTAGCGATCTTGATCCTGATGACGTATGTGTAGAGGTTAGCCTTGAGTATGCTTGGGCTAAATTTTTAGCTGCTTGTGAGAATGAAATTGAGTCCGATCCAAACTTTAATCCGCGAAAAGCATTTGAAGAACGTCCTACTACACACCCATTGTTAATTGATAGTGAACTAGTTTACTAGAAGAAAGATGGTGATTCGGAGTGACGGATGTAGAGCGGTTGGATGAGATACGTGAGCATTTACATCACAATCGAGTTTTGCATGAAAGTGACGCGCACTTCCTTCTCTCGCAACTCGACGTAACCAATCGAATGATAGCATGGTACGACAAATGCATGGAAGCGCAACGACAAGGTATTGCCGATTATCTTGACGGTAAAGCCGTGGAAGCGTGCCCGTATGACGATGAAGATTTACGTGATTTATGGGTAATGACATGGAATGAAGCTAAACGTGACGCAGAGAAAGACGCCGAGATCGAGCGGTTGCGGAAGATTGAGGAAGCCGCATGGAACGCTATTGAAACTGTTCCGTTCGGAGCACATGACGTCTATCAAGCTGATATTCGCGCTATGGGCAATCTGTCAGCCGTGCTTGAACAAAATCGAGGTGACAAAGCATGAACAATGGGCGCGTGTTGAGCGTGGAAGAAGTATATGAACTTCGTGACGAAATCATCGCTTCCCGAGGTTGTCTTTTCGGAGGGAATGCCGATGAAACGGTGATGGACCTTATTACCACCATCCGCGTTCTGCAACGCCAAGTGTCGGAGTTGACGGATTTACTCACGATATGCCAGTGGAGTAATGACCATTATTGCGGTGGATATTGCAAGGTCTGCGGAAATGCTGAGGAAGATGGTCATAAAGCCGATTGTTGCTTAGCAAAGGCGCTGAAGCAGGAGGTAACAGAATGAACGGATATACCATCTTGACCATAGTAGGATGCGTGCTCATGGCGGCCAGTGGGATCTGTGGGTACATCATGGGCAGTTGGAACGAGCGGAGAACCATGATGTTAGAGAGGAAACAGAGTTTTACGGAAAGGAAGTGGTGAGTGTGAAATCACTCCGTATACGCCGGAAAGCGGAGCAAAATCGCCTGTCAGTGTCCGTCCAATCGCACGCAAACCGTGGTCGATCACTTGAGACGATGTTGAACATGACAAACATGCAATATCGTCTGCACAATTGGGCGCTCGTCGATAAGATACCGACGCCTATCAAAAAGGTCGGAGACTACCGCAGAGGCGTTTTCCTGGCCGTTTGGGAGCACAAGTCTTCAGTAGACTATCAGGGCATCTATAATGGACGCGCCATCGTCTTTGAGGCCAAGATGTGCCGGGAGAACACACGGTTCTCGCTCTCTAACATCGCTGCACACCAGATCGAGTACTTAGAGCAAGCCGAGCAACAAGGAGCCATCACGTTTTTGATAGTGGAGTTTCCGAAGCTCGATGAGACATATCTCGTGCCTGCAAACTATGTCGTAAAGTGTTGGCACAACGCTAAAGCAGGCGAGCGCAAGTCGATCCCTATCGAGGCTATCCGAGAGTTTGGGATGCGGGTGAGAACAGGGCGCGGAGTGCCTCTAGACTATCTGGCTGTCGTGGACAAGCTGTGGAAACGGGTGGGATGAGTATGGAGTTGACAGCAGCCCAAAATGCTGTGTTGATCTGCATCAAGAAATATATAGCGAGCAATGGATATCCTCCGACCACGAGAGAACTCGGTCGTGCCGTCGGATATTCATCCACGTCGACTGTACATGGACATTTGCAGGCGCTGAAAAAGAAGGGGTATATCGATTGGATAGATGGAGCGCCACGGACACTGAGGATACTTAACATGGGGTGATCAGATGAAAATCACAGATGACCAACAAACTCTGCCTATCGAGGCCGAGCAGTTTACCGAGCGCGAAAAGTGGATTATCGCCCGCCTGCGCGAGTACTACACCATCGACCGTGAGATCAGGGTGACGGAGGCCCATGCGCGAGGGGATAATTTGCCGATTGAGCCGTCTGTTACCGCGACGGCGCCGCGCGATGATGACCCGATTGTCCGCAGAATCCTAAAACAGGACGTGTTGCCAACAGAGGCTAAGAAAGTAGTCGATACTATCCAAACCTATGTATCGCCGGACGAATTTCGGTACGCGGCTACATATCGTGTGGTGCGTAGGCTGTCGGATATCAAGGCTGTGGCGAGTGAGCACGAGGAACGCATTCAGATGGCGCTAAAGTTGCTACGGGAGCGGTATGGGGACCCGGAAGAGTACCTGGAACTTACGGATACTGAGAGGTTGGCAATCAAGCGGGAAGCATATATCCAGGCCGCGCGTGAACGCCTGCCAATATTGCTTAAACGGAAACGAATCATCGGGGAAACGCTAAACGACTTGCAGCGATACTATCCAGAGTGGTGGACTATCCTGTGGTATAAGTACGTGTTAGGAAAGTCGGAGAAGGAAACGCAGGAGAGAGCGGCCAGGAATGGTGTGCCTCTGACTCCACAGGAGTACCGCACAAGCCGCAGAGATGCACTACATCAGTTTGATAAGTGGGCAGTCGGCTTATGCTGACTGCTCTTTTGTTATAAAAAAATTTAACCCAAGTGTATACATAGCATCATAATGATGCTCTAATAAAGACATCAAGAGGAGCACAGGAGGCGGTTAAGATGATGAAGGAAATCATGAAGCGGGCACATGAGTTAGCTAAGATGATGGTCGGAGATTCGCCAAGCATGGGCAGAAGCAGAAGAATGCTACGGTGAGTACACCGTGCATGTGAGTCGTAAGCTGAGCCTCGGATGGCAACGCATGGGATACTTGGTCATTGGAGAAGATGGCGAAATCAACGTTTCCCCACTCGTTCGGAACAAAGCAGGAATCCGCAACTTGGTAGAGCAGGAAATCGCTTGATTTCATGATTTACATAGCATCATTTTGGTGCTAATATAGTTATAAGGAGTTGAGCGGTATGGGAACTCGTCAATCACAGGTAACGGGGCCAACGAAGCAGATAAACACGCGATATCCTGAGGCGTTGCATGCCAAACTGGCAGCCAGCGCAGCCCGGAATAATCGTAGCATCAACGCTGAGATTTTATATCGGATTGAGCAGTCGTTTAAAAATGAGGGAGTGTCGGTTATGACAATAACGATGCAAGATGTTGTGGAAAAACACGGAGACTTTGCGCACGGCGGCGATGTGGAGTACGGTGTTAAGTCGTGGGAACGCGCTGGGTTTACACCAGAGGAAGCTGACGCATGGTTAGAGGCGCGGTGTTTCGAGGCTGTTGATGCACGTAGGTTGGCCGATGCAGGGATAACGCCGGAGCAGGCCGCTCAGAGCGATGAAGAGATCGGCGGCTACGTTGATACCATCGGATACAAGGTGGCGAACGGCGACTTGAGCGTTGAACGGGCGAAAGAGGCTATAGGTGCATGAGGACTATCAAAGTTAAACGAAAGCCACTCGGTTATTGGTACCGAGAGCGAGTGGAAGCGGTAATCAAGGATAGAGTTGAAAAAGGACTATCAGTGGCCCCGAAAGACATGATTCGCGAGGACAAAGGTGCTTATGTTGCAGCTTGGCGCACTCATGGATCGTGGGATAGAGCACTCATAGCGACTGGTGTAAGTCTTGATGTATACGAGCGGGCGTATCATGATGAAGAAGCATTCTCAGAATTTATCCGCGAGGCATACGAGGCCGGCGCCGATATATCGGATACCACTATCAAGCACTATTTTTTTCGGGAACACCGGTCTATCGTCCATAAGTATAAAAGTTGGGCAAATTTTCTCGAATCCATTGGC
>NZ_JAFMTW010000084.1 GCF_017329615.1 Alicyclobacillus suci
GTGTGAAGTACATGCCACGCTACCCACGTCGGCAGGGGGCCTGGGCGGCTGGCGATGGAGACGGTGGCAATAAGGCACATTATCTGCGCTATTTGTGTCGAGACGGGCGGATCGGGCGATATAGCGCAGAATTTCTACCTTATTTGCCCGGATCTACCGGGAATACGGCCAGGATGAGCGCATTAAGACATTTTACGTGCCTTAATCAGTGCCGACGGCCGGAAAGGCAGAGAATAAGGTAGAAATTCGACCTTAATGTACCCGGGTGGCCGATGTGGGCGCGGATCGGGGTGTGTTGTGTGGCGCGATTGACGAGAAGCGGCTCCGGTGGCTGGCGCCAAGCCCTCAGTCCCGTGCGTGCATGGCGTGATAAGGCACATTATCTGCCCTATTTGCGCGATGGCGGGGAGAATGGCCGATATAGGGCAGGAATTTTACTTTATTTGCCCGGATAAACCCCAAAATCCGCATCATGACGCGGATTAAGGCACGTCAGTTGCCTTAATTCACACTTGTGCGGCTAGGCCAGCGGAATAAGGCACTTTTTCGCCCTTAAGCGCCTGGCATCCAGCCGGTGGCCTGCGTGCCAAGCCCTCACCGCCGCGGCTCACCCACGCCCGCCGCCGCCCGCCGCCCGCCGCCCCGGCGACTGGACATCATGATAAGTTAGGTATTTACTTTATTCAGGTGATTCCAGCAGCATAGAAGATTTGGCATGGGTCATCGCGATGGACAGGGCGGGTTGATTTGGGCATACTTAGCAGATGCTTCATAATGTCTGAGGAGGCTCATACACTAGTGGTGCCCGTCCTCGGTTTGGCTCCCGGCGGAAATCGGAAATCTGTCGCCGCTGCCTGTTCGCATCGGGTGCCGTGTCGTTCGTGCGCCTCCAGGCAGGCTTTGTAACCCGACGTTGATACCACCCACCGTAAGGAGGATTGGTTTGACTTCTTGGATTTGGTTGTCGTCCCTGTTGTCACTTTCTGGACTTGTGTTTCTTGTTATTTCTGGTCCTCGAACCCCGTCGCGGGTGTCTTATTCATTGTCTACGTGTCTCTATGCGGTATCGAGCATTGCTGCGCTCCTAGGGTTGATAGGTGTGCTGTTCAGTCATGGGGAGACGGAGACATACCTGTTTTCGTTGTTCGGGCTGCAGCACTATGAAGGTTTTCGGGTCGGTCTGGCGACCTCCATCATCACGCTGATTCTGTATGTGCTCTGTGCGCTCTGGATGGGGTGGAGGTGGCGGGCTGCGTCTGCGGCTGATGTGACCGAGGTGGCGCACGACGAGGCGCTGTTGATGGCGTGGGTGACGTTCGGGCTGTCCATCTTGATTTTGGCGCCGTCTTTGGGGCAGGCGTTTGTCGGGGTGGCCATTGCCGTGCTCGGTGCCATATATGTTGTGTGGCGGGCGACGCTTCGGGAGGGCGTGCGGGCGCTTGAGGTGAGGGTTGTGGGATCGGTTGCCTTGGCGATCGCGACAATTTTACAAACTCTGCCGACGTGGGTAGCGTGGCATGTACTTCACACGGTACAATTGAGCGAGATTCACTATCAGGTCACAAGCGCTTCCTGGCATGGTCCGATGTGGCTGATTTGGGTATGGTTTATCGGATCCCTCTTGGCCATTGCCACGGTTGCACTTGCACCGAGGTTTGTACAGCCGCGACCGTGGGCGTCAACGACGGGGATGCCGTTGCGGATTGCTGCAATTCTTGGGCTGTCGGGCGGTTTTTACGTTTGGTTGGTATGGCCTGTCGTGATCGCGTCAAGCTGGCAGATTGCGATTGTCGCCGTCGCCGGCTTGCTGATGTTGGGCGCTGTCGTGATGGCGTTCAGGCGCAGTCAAGCAGTTCTATAGGAGGACTGTAACGGGTGATTCCAGTGGATGGGAAACGGATGGTTGATGAGGTGAACTGGGCGTGACGAACACAGCGGCAAATACCCCGTTGACACTGGGCGTTGACGGCACCGTGACATTGCTGTTTTTCTTTTTGGGGCTGGTTGCTGCCTGGTGGGCCCTTGGTGCGGTCAAATGGGATAAGTTTGTGAACCAGCCGTTGAGTTCGCAGGTTCAGATGCTTCGATTCTTCCTTGCGCTTCTCGGGGGCATTGTTGCAGTTCTTGTGGCACTCTTGTTACTTGGTGCTATGATGTTTGTGCGCGCACTTTAGCGCCATCGTGTGGCCGTCGTGCGCGCACGTGTGCGTCACATTTTGTCGAATGGGCGCACAGACGACCCCCGTTCTTCGGGGGCCGGGGTCGTAATTGTATGATGGTACAGCAGTGTGGGTCACTCGAGCGCGGCAATTGGCTACTAGACGAGTGAAACTAGTAAATCGTAGTATGAAGTCGGTATAAACGGCCTTCAATCTGTCCAACCTGTTGATAGAAACGCGAGATTCGCGAGAACGCGAAGCGCGACAAATCTTACGGTTGGATGGAGGCAGTACAAATGGCACAAACTAGCGCACAGAAGCGAATGGCTCGACTCAGAAATCGCCGGATCAAGCGAAGGGTCAAACAGTTCGGATGGGCGGGTGTTTTGGTTGCCATAGGTGCTTGCCTTGTGCATAGTCCGTCGGGATCGACCGTTCAGGCATCGACGATGAGTCAGCCGGTTGACACGACGTCGGCTGCGTCGGACGGGGTCCGGCAGTTGAACTATTTGCAGACGGCGATGTCAGCGACGAAGGCGACACCGACGGGATACGCGATTCACGATTGGACCGTGCTGGATGACGAATACCACACGGAGAAACAATTGGAAACCATCGCGAGCCAGTTGGAGCAGGAATTTGATTTAACGAACGCGAAAGTAACTACTCGGTCCGAACAAAATGAAACGTTTTATCAAGTGGACGGGACTTGGTCGGGATCCACAGATGTACGCATGGTTTTGACCAGTCTCCAGGGAGAGCAGGCCTCGCAGCAGACGACGAGCACCGGCGATGAATCGGTGCTAACGGTCACCGCGCTCGGCACGGCAGCGGGGATGAATTTGTTTGCCCAGCAGTACGACACGGTGGAACAGATGGTGGCTGCAGTGCAGGGGACGCCGCAGATGAGCGCGTACCTGACTGGGACGCTACCGACTGAGACGGACGAAGCGCAGGCGAACGCCATTGCATCGACGGCGCTTGCGAGCGTTCATGCGACGACGGTGGAGGCGCTGCGCACGCAACTGGAGACCAGTCTATCGGGGTATTCCGCAGACCCGTTGACGTACATTGATACGAATGGGAAGCGCATGGACGTTCAAGTAGCGGTTCATGACGATACATACCATCATAGAACTGACGTCTTGGTCGGAACACCAATCATAACCACTACGTACTAGGCGACACGTCCACGTAACGCTTCGTGACGAGGAGTCCTGAGACTTGAGCGGAGGTTACGGAATGGCAAGAATACTTATCGAAGGCGGGCATCGGCTGGAAGGGTCCGTCCGCGTGAGCGGTGCAAAGAACGCCGTCTTACCGATATTGGCTGCAAGCCTGCTCGCAGCAGAAGGCATCAGCGAAATTGATGAAGTCCCGCATCTCTTAGATGTGGAAAATATGGCGAATACCGTGGCGGCGCTCGGCGCAGTCGTCGAGTGGAAGCGCGGCGGTGTCCGCATCAACGCACAGAATATCCACAGTGTGACGCCTCCGTACGATCTCGTTCGCCGCATGCGAGCCTCGTTTGTTGTGGCAGGTCCGCTTTTGGCGCGCTTTGGCGAGGCGAGCATCGCATTGCCCGGCGGCTGCAACATTGGGCCGCGCCCAGTTGATTTGCACATCAAGGGACTTGAGGCGATGGGTGCCAAGGCGACGGTGGAGAACGGTTTTGTCCACCTCAAGGCGCCTGCGGGCGGCTTGCGCGGGGCGCGCATTTATCTCGATATCCCAAGTGTCGGCGCGACGCAGAACATCATGATGGCGGCGGCGTTGGCAGAGGGGCAGACCGTCATTGAGAATGCGGCGAAGGAGCCTGAAAATGTCGATCTCGCCAATTACCTCAACGCCATGGGCGCCCGCGTCCGCGGTGCGGGCACGGATATCATCCGCATTGACGGCGTCGACGTGATGCACGGGGCATCTCACTCTGTGATTCCGGATAGAATCGAGGCGGGCACGTTCCTGGTGGCAGGCGCCTTGATGGGCAACGGCCTGTATGTTGAAAATGCGGTGTCGCAGCACATCATGTCGCTTATCGCGAAACTCGAAGAGGCAGGCGCCCAAATCGAGGACAGGGTCGACGGCATCAAGGTCTGGCCTTGCGAATCTGGCCGCATGCGTCCGCTCGACGTGAAGACGCACTATTATCCGTCCTACCCGACGGATATGCAGGCTCAGATGCTCGCGGCCCTCACGGTCGCTTCGGGCACGAGCACGGTTACGGAGACCGTCTTCGAGAACCGCTTCATGCACGTGGCCGAGCTCCAACGGATGGGCGCGAACATTCACATCGAAGGTCGTACAGCGGTGGTCGATGGCGTTGATCGCCTATCCGGCGCTCGCGTCACGTCGACTGACTTGCGCGCTGGTGCTGCGCTCGTCATCGCCGGCTTGATGGCCGATGGCCTCACAGAAGTACACGGCCTGCACCACATCGACAGGGGCTACGACAACCTCGTCGGCAAGTTCCAAGCCATCGGCGCAAAAATCGAGCGCTACGACGACGAGGAAACCATCCCTTTGCGCGCCGAATCAGCGGGCTGATTCGGTCGGGGGCCGGCCGGAGGCATGGCGCTTTGGCGCTGGCCGGGCCGGAGCATGGCTTGCGTGGCTAGGCGCTGGTCGGGGCGGCTGGATGCCGTCCAGGGTCGCGGTGCGCGATTTGACGCATGGTGCCTGACTTGGTGCTTGGGTGCTTGGGTGCTTGGGTGCTTGGGTGCTTGGCACCTGACGGGCGCTTTGGCCTGGGCGGCAGTGGGGCACTTGGGTGACGTCGCGTCCGCACGCGAAGCGAAGCCCATATAGCAATTTCAGCATGGTCAATGGGGACCGTCCGAGATGGGCGGTCTTTTTTGTTAGGCGGGCGCCCCGGGGCGTGTGGCTGAGTGCGTGTTGCTGCGCCCTGCACAGCGCTTTGCATGTGGCCGCGCTTAGGCTGGCGGGGCGGGCAG
>NZ_JAFMTW010000085.1 GCF_017329615.1 Alicyclobacillus suci
CGGCTGCTCCACCAGTTGGCCGTTCTGGACCAGATAACGCTCAGGATGTGCATATGCATCCTGCACTGCTTCAGATGCGCTCGCAACATCGAACGGCCCCAACACTCCGGAACACTCCGGCGGAATGTTGGTCCATTCGTCTGCGTTTCCGAGATATGGAGCGCCGTAAATGGTGCCATCCGCCCTGTAAAGAAACCAATAATTTAACACAGATCCATCCCTCCTAGTATCCAATAGCAATCCACGCAACGTTCGTGTTACCCATACCGCTTACCGTGAATCCCGTGTTGGAAATATTGGATATGTTGGGCTGATACCCATTCGTGCCATTCCATGTACCGCCGGTGTTCTGTGCCGGAATGACGAGTGGCACGCATCCTGAACTGAACGGCGTCGGGAATGTGACAGTTCCCCCTTGTGCATCGGTAAATGACGTTATACCACTCTGCACCTTGTACCCGCCACTGAGGGATTGGAGCAGATTGTGGCCTTGTGCCGTAACGTTGCCTGCCACCGTCATGTTGCCGCTGCCGTCGTCAAGGACGTTGTTGAGAGTACTCACTTTGCCGGTGATAAAGTCCACGGCGAGTACAGCGGCTGACTTCGCATAGCTCCACCACTGGCGAATATAGTTGGTCAGCGTGCTACTGCTGTTTGTGGATGCAACGATTCGGTCAGCGGCCTCTTGTGTGCCGTTGATCTGGTATTGGTCGCCGCCGAGGTTTTTGTTTGACCATGACGCGCCAAGTGCCGCACTGTAGTTCGTCGTGCCGAATGCTGAGTCGGTGCCTGTGCTGTTGACAGCATTCAGTGGACCGTTGAATGTCTGCGGTTGTGAAAAAGTATTGGCCTGATCCTTCCTCGCCGCATTCACGTATACTGGATCTGTCGTTGATACTGCTACAGGCTGTTGCCCTTGCGTAGGAGGCGCAGAGACTAGGACAGTACCTGGGTCAGTGGTAGTGGCTGTACTGATGTTAATCTGGTCAGGAGGAACATGGCCGTTATTATCTAGAGAGGCCACGCCACCTGGTTGTCCTACTTCAGACACTGTTACATACGCATCACTTGGCACGTTTGCCGTTACATTTGTCGCATTACCCACGGCGGTGTTGATCTGGAATTGCCGCGAATATGGCCCATCAGAATAGGGCGGGATCGTATCGCCTTGAGTTCCCGCATTGGCATAGGCGTATAAAATTTCTCCCGCATCCGGATCTTGCGCGTATAAGCCAATTTCACAAGTGTAGGTTGAAGCAGTAAGATTCGTGTTTTGGTAAATCCCTCGTACAACCGCAGTGCCGCCTGAGTTAGCTACGGAATTGATGTTGAAATAGTCGATTGGTGAAATGAGAGATGTAAATGTGGTAGGGTCTTGCCCACTTGCTAATTGACCTGAACCAATTTGCATACGGGTGAATGTGAGTGTGGCACCTGTTTGGACTTTACCAAACAATGTTTGTCCCTGTTGGGTAATGACCATATTCCCATAGACGCCCATGTTAGACCTCCCTTTATGCCGGATTTTGCGTCGTAATAGTGGTGATGTCGCCGCCGCTAACGATGGCGCCGAAATACAGCTCTTCCGAAATGGTCGTATCCGCAATAATGATGAGCGTTACGCCCATTGGTTTCGGGATAATAAGACCAGCCGTCACAAGCTCCGTGGAGAGGTTATCTGTAAGGTTTGTGACCACAGCTTGCATCGACATGTCCTGGTTATCGATGATTTGCAGGGCCGAATTAGGGAATGCCCCGTTCCATATGTCGTAGATCTGCCCGATTGTGCCGTCCCATTGATTTCGCGCTATTTTTGCTTTAAGCACCAGGCGATAGTGATCGTCATCGAGGATGGATGATGCAGATGTGAGCGGCACGCCAATATCACGCAATTGACCGATGGCTTGACCGAGAATATCTAGCTGCACGCCTACTGCAGTGTCGATGTCGAAGGCCGTAGGAATGGAATTCGCGGCTGTTATGCCGTCATCGACTTTATTTAGGGCAGCTGATAACCATGCGTTGAATTTGGGCTTGTTTTGGTGTTCAGAAGTGATGAGGTTTAAGTACTTTTGTATCGCCATCTCATCACTCCTTACTGAGTTGTCACAGTGATGTATGACGTGTTGCCACGTGCCGCTTGATTGAATGCAACAGGGATATCAGTCGTCCCCAACGTTCCGCCGTGTACGCAAGCTTGAACACTCACAACTGAGAATGTCGGGTTAGAGGCGTTAGGATTCGCCGTCATAGCCGCTCCCCAGATGCTTGAGATATAAATGTCTGTACCAATGGCAACGGAACTTAAATATGTCGATACGGCGGTTTGAATGGCCGTTGTTGTGTCTGTCGTGTATCCGTTTAGCTGTTTCACTGTGATAGCGACATCAACGTCCACATATTCGAGTTCATCGTAATTGATATTCGTGACGACTCCGTAATCATCTGTGATGGACTGAGTTGTCGTGCCATACGTTCCGCAGCCAGGCCCCTTATGCTCGTATATCGCCTGAGCAATGGCTGATGGAGTTCCACCTTCAACCACCGCGCAGACAGAGTGAGCAGGCACCCCATTCGCATCTGTGGAGCTTGTATCATTCTCATACACTTTGAATCGTGTAACGCCTGACAATGCGGCTAGAGCCCCTTCCAAACCTTCAAGGATGCTTTGGCTTGCTTGCGCTGTGCTGAGTGCTTGTCGTGCCCTAAGTTGGGCATCAGACTCGGCAGGAGAACCGACAGTAGCGGCTACGGTGTTTGTCACAGAACTCCATCCGAGTGTAGGTGTGATGATGGTGTTGATGTCGCCTGGATTAGCTGTGATTGCCCCGGGCGTTTGACAAGTGGCCACGACGGTCACCGTTCCATCCGACCCAATAATTGTCGGGCTCGGAAGTGACCAATAATTGCCGTTCACGTCACCAGCAACGCCGTTTGTGATGGGAGCACCGGGTGTCCCTCCAACAACCACTGGACAAGTCGATGCGACGGCGGGTTGGCGCTGTATACCATTGATGCCAACCACTACATCGAGACCGCTGCCCAACGCCGTAGCAGGCCCCCGACTGTTGTAGACAGCCTGTGAAGCAAGGAATGAATCATAAATCATCGAAGCGAATGCACTGATCCATTGGTAGTCCTGAGAGTCTGGTTGCAGATAAATGTCAGAACCGAAGATATTCTGTGCATCTGCTACGAGTTGGTCCACGATATCTTGGTAAGTAGGCATGTGGTATCCTGTTGCATCAATGTAAGGAGCGAAGTAGCTCAACCAAACGTCACCCCTTCCACCGTAACGTCTCCGAACTGTGTGCTCACGGTCATCGTGTCAATTGTATATGTGCGGTTTTGGTAACTACTGGAGAAAGATTTGATCTCATTGACGCCTTGAACGTTCATTACCTGTTCTTGCACGAGCATGTCGACGGCGTGGATATGCTCAGATGTCCCCGGTTGGCCGAGGATACTTTGGAACAATGGAAGGCCAATTGATGTGTCTTCCCACCATTCACCCTGCAAAAGCCTTAATGATGTGTAGATGGCCTGTCCTACAGCGGTCGTATCAGTGTAAAAGTCATTGGCGTTGTTCCCGAAAACATAGTCTCCTGTATTTGATAATTTTCTGTATTTCATATAGATTTCACCCCTAACTGCGTTACAATTTAAATACAATGGAAAAGGGGCTGTTTGAATGATAAGGACTTGTGATTTTTGCGGCAATGAATACAAAGCTTATCCTTCACGAGTTTCTAAAAGCGGACTCTACTTTTGTTGTAAGGCATGCCACTATGCTTACAAGAGAAATAGGGTGAAGGTAAACTGTGCTAAATGTGGACAGGAAACAGAGAAAGTGCCTAGTCAATTCAAAAAGTGGGATATTCATTTCTGTAGCGCGAAATGCCGCCAGGAATATCACACAAATTCAGTACATACCGAATGTAAAAACTGCGGTAAATACTTGGTTTTGAATCCATATAGGGTTCGAGAGAATAACTTTTGTTCCAGAGAGTGTGCTAATGAATTCCAAGGCGAAGATAACCTGTATGAAATCGATGGAGATATAACGAAAATCATCATCACAAGCCGCAAATATGGAATCCATACTGCTCTTATCGATACAGACGAACTTGAAAAAGTGAAACCTTTCAGGTGGTTACTTAGGCCATCCGGCAGATATTATTACGTGATATCCACGCGAAAAAACATCCAGGGACATACCCAACTTCAATTGCATCGTTTGATTACAGATGCCCCAAAGTATATGCATGTTGATCACATGAACGGAGATCCGTTAGACAACCGAAAATGTAATTTGCGGGTTTGTACCCCGCAAGAAAATGGAGAAAACAAAGTCCACCTGAACAAGAACAACAAGTCAGGTGTTCGTGGTGTTCACCAAAACAAATCTGGTCTATGGGTAGGTCGTGTACGCGTTAAGGGCCAAACACACTATAAATCCTCCCGTGATAAGCAAGAAGTAATCGAGTTCGTGACAAAAAAGCGTGCGGAGTTAATGCCGTTCTCAACCAATTAACCGTCACTTTGGCGGTCTTTTCATTTAGGTTTTCGATATCTCAATTGGCATCACCTCAACTTTCTCCCGTAATCGTTCCGGTAGCAGTTATAGACCCATCAACCGTCACATCTCCTTTGATGGTGATCCCGCCCGAAGACAGTTCGATGTACTTTGAACCATCTTCAGTTCTGAGTTGTGCCGATGTCGTGGAGTAATTGGACAAACGTTTCGGTTGCGACGTTGGAGCGAGGATGGCAAATCCATCTGAAAGGTCGTGACGGCGCTTATCAGCCTGGTTTTGCACACCACCATTCGCCCACCATGCATCTATGCACATGTCTCCAAAGACGACGAAGCACTCATCGCCTTTGGAGACCGGGAGAGTTAGCGCATATCCGCCAGCGCGCGGGATAATCAATGGGACATCTACTAGCAGTGGGAGCGATACCCATGAGTACTCTTTCGTCGTCGGATCCTGAATGCGTTCGCGGATGGATGGCTGAACTGTTACTGTCTGCTCTT
>NZ_JAFMTW010000086.1 GCF_017329615.1 Alicyclobacillus suci
GAATGTGCAGAACGTCCTGCAGTCCATAAACGACGTGATCGTCAAGAACATGCCGACGTGGACGAAGAAAGTCGCCGAAGTCATGGCGTCGTTCATGCAAGCGGGCATTTACATCGTTCAAGCTCTCGGGCAGGTCTGGAATTGGCTACAGAAGCTTCTGCAGTATGTCCCAGGGTGGGCAAAAGGTATCGCTGCCGCATTGGCTATCTTCTCGATATCCAATCCATTCATGATGTTTATGGAGGCTATTGGTGGCGCTATCCTGCTTCTCGATGATTTTGAGACGTATCTGCAAGACCCAACGAAATCAGCACTCCCCGGATTGTGGGCGTGGGTCATTAAAGTCACAAACGCCATAAAACAAATGGGCATTGGCGCTGATATAGCGAATGCAATACGACAATCATTTGAGTGGTTGGACAACACATTCAAAATCGTCGGTAAGGATGCCCTAAACTTATTCGATGTGTTTAAGAAGAATGGAACTATCAAGGATTTTGCGGGTGCAGTAAAAAGTCTATGGACTGCGTTAACCGATGTGGCTAAAGCACTAGGGAATGTCATTACAGGTATAGGCCATTTGTTCGGTTTGTTCAACAATAGTACTGGCCAAAGCAATATGCAGAACTTCTTTCAACTGATTGCCGATCTGTGTATTGGCGCCATTAAAATTGTCGCTGGGGCCATCGAGGAGATTGGCAGTTTAGTCAATCTCGTCGGAGATGCCTTGCACGGAGACTGGAAAGCCGCCGGTCAAGTCATTCAGAACATGTGGACAGGACAAAATCTCGCTAATGCGGGGATCATTTCGCAATCAAGTGTAGCTGGCGCCATGGGTCCTACGGTTGGGCCTCCATCCTATCCGTATATGTTCCAAGGGTCGTCAACAACATCCACCAAGAACGTGACGGTAAATGCCCCACTAACAAACAATATTTCAAGTTCGAGCCCGCAAGCAGCGGCTAAAGCCGTAACAAATAGCTACAACATGCACATGCACACGCTCAAGAGTGTCGTGCAGTGACCAAGGAGGGATAAGGTTGGCTCACTATCCAGCGGTCAGCGCCACGGTCGACGGGAAAAAGTACTTAGCCGTAGCTGTCAGTGGAGTTACCTATCTTATCTGGACGGTTGCTCGGGACACTGGGGCTAATTTGACGAAGACCGCTGCCGGGGATGTGGAGATCGGCGGAGTCAAGCCACCACAAGTGTTTGATGGGTCGAACACATATATTGAGTGGTCTTCTATTCCAACCATCATGCCGAATCCGAAGAATGTCGGCGGTGTATGGCAGTTCACGTCTACTAATCCTTCGACTTCAGGTAGCGGCACTTCACCCATTCTGGACCTTACCGCGCCAAACATCAAAAGCTACGTGTACGCGAAGACAAACATCGGCGGATGGTTCTTTGATGCGGTTTTGCAAACCACTCACACGAGTACATTGACCATCACCAGCCATCCGGTGCAAGCCGGGTCATCCATCTCAGACTACGCATATCTGCAGCCTCGCACGTTGTCAATGAACATCGGTATGACTGACGTGGCGCAGAGCTTTATACCCGGGCAATTCTCGGGTGGGTCATCGCGTTCTGTCCAGGCGTATACCATCCTGAAACAACTACAGCAGCTGCGTGTGCCCATCCAGGTGTACACAAGGCTGGGGCTGTATCAAAACATGCTGATTGAAACCATCACGGTCCCTGATGATTACACGACGACCCACGGATTGAAGGTTACGGTCGACATGCAAGAACTGCTGGTGGCGACAGTAACTACCGTGCAGATTAGTTCTAACCCTGCGGTGACCGATACTTCACAGAAGGGGAAACAACAGCCTCAGAGTGTGCCGCCATCGTTACTTTCGATTTTAGATGGACTTATCAATGGGAAAAAGGCTGGATGATCTATCTGTAATATTCCAAAATGAACCTCCATATAGGATACTCTATTAGTATGGGGGTGTTCAGGGTGATATTAGCAAAAATATTTGGTTGGATTTTTATACCATACATCATGCTGGCTGTACGGTGGAGAAAATCTTCATTGTTTTTTCGGGCAGTAGGAATTTTATGGTCAGTAGTCATACTGCTGTCTACTGTAAAGGTGATTGCTGCTGATTCACATAACGAAGATTTACCAACTAGTGTTACAACAATTGAACAAGCGGACACGAATTCCGTTTCTGGTAAAGCAACATCAACGGTGAATAATAAACAAACTAAACAATCGCATACAAACTCGGTTGATTCGGATATGCAATCAACAACCAATGCAACAACAACGGCTCAATCAGACTTAAAAGCTTTGGAGTCATATCCACATCTAGGCCAGCCATCGAAAGTCGGTAATTTAGAAATTACAATAAATAACGTGAAGCAATTTAAATATGTTGGAACCGACACAGCAAACGGAATGTATTGGGGAGTATCAGTGACCGTCCAAAATGATGGTTCAAATCCTCAAACTATTAGTGACTCTATGTTCAAGATTGTTAGTCCTACGGACGTTCGTGGCGACTCAAATTCCTACTCACCTGATGTTGATGCTGATATTCAAGCAAATGAAACTAATAATTTCCTTACAGAAACTTTAAATCCTGGCGTAAGTTCTACGGGTTTTGTGATTTTTGACATGCCATCTAAATATACCAATGATGATATGCAAGTGTTTCATTTGGTCGTAGACACAGGACTTCTTGGGTCAAAGCAGAGTTTTTCGTTTTTGCAATAACATATGCTTGTTTAGCCACCTTCGGGTGGCTTTTTTATTTGGAGGTGAAAGTGTTGGCGAGTGTTATCGTTCCCATCTCATCAGGGACAAACCAAACTGTCACATGCACGCTGCCGGTTGACTCTGGCAACGTAACGCTCACCTTCAATTTGACATGGAACAGCATCGGTGGATATTGGTTCATGTCCATTACTGGCGCAAACAACAATCTGTTACTCGATGCGGTGCCGGTCATTACAGGAGCATATCCAGCAGCAAATTTATTGCGGCAGTACCAATATCTCGGCATTGGCAGCGCCTATGTTGTGCCAACTGCAAATACCGGCTTACCTGACAATCCAAGTTTCTCAGACCTCGGCACAGACTTCGTGCTCGTGTGGTCGGATACGGACACATAAGAGGTGGACAAATGGCTACAAAACCAGTTTCGGGGTCGGGTAACGCTGCGGCAATATGGAACTTCTTAGCGAGCAAAGGTCTTAGTGCTGCGGCAATCGCAGGGATTATGGGAAACTGGCAGCAGGAGTCAAGTTTAAGCCCGACGGCGGTCAATCCATCGAGTGGGGCATATGGTCTCGCGCAATGGCTTGGTGACCGATATACGAACTTGCAATCGTATTGTCAGTCACATGGCCTTGATTGGACATCGCTTACCGGCCAGCTTACGTTTGCTTGGTACGAAATGACCGGCGGAGATGCTGCCTGGACGAGCGCGCTTGCTAAGATTGGCGGTATGAGTGCGTTTAACGCCATGAGCGTTACTGCGGCCACGGAATTCTTCGAGGAGTATTACGAAGTCGCGGGGTCCGGCGCAATGATGGACCAACGCGTTACCTATGCTCAACAGTGGTACAACTCATACGTGAATGGCAACCCGTTCAATTTTTCGTCCGTGTCAGTTAGTTCTTCATCTGCTTCATCTTATCCCTCTGCATCAACTCAAAGTACAATTTCTAACCAAGTTAGTTTTCCGGCAACGAACTACAGTGTTGTCGCCAACAGTCAGCGGACAGGCGATATCCTGTACGGGCGTAGGTATCGCGTCATCGTGAGCAACAGCAGCGGCATCGCACTCGATGTATCAGATCTGCACTGTACGTTTGATATCCAGTACGTCGTGAATCAACCGCCACCGTTTTCGCAGATAGTGATTTACAATCTAAACCCTGCAACGGAAAACTTCTTGCTCAATTACGGAGATCGAGTCGTTGTCGAAGCTGGATATGACGGTTCGCAGTACGGTGTCATATTTGACGGAGAAGTCGTTGAACCAATACGGGACAAGGCAGACAACGTAACCTATAGACTTACAATAAACGCTCTTGCTGCTAATTCACTACTTACTCAGTCATTCTCCAATTTCACCGTCGCGCGAGGTCAGTCGGCACGAAGTTTGCTTGAGAATTTGGCCAGTCAAGCGACGGTACCGACGCCGCTCGGGGATATTTCGCCGCAGCTTAGCACGGCAACATTGCCACGCGGGAAAGCCGTATTCGGCATGACTCGCGATTACATAAGGCAGATTGCCCAGGGCAACAACATGACGTTCAATGCCAATAATGGTGCTATTAATCTTATTCATGCTTCTGATCCACCGAAAGGTGAAATCATTGAATTAACGCCATCATCTGGCCTTATTGGACAACCAACACAAAGTGACTTAGGTGTGTCATTTCAATGTTTGCTTAACCCTGCTATAACAATCGGTTCTCTTGTGCATATCGACAACAGTTTAGTACAAGCCCAAACATATCAAATAGGTGATGTTCCGCGTGCGCTTGATTCGGCGGGGATATACCGCGTTGTAGGGATTGAACATGTCGGAGACACACGTGGTACAGATTGGTACACAAACTGTACAACCGTGAGTCAGGCAGGTGGTATACCGGGAATGATTAACTCAACCACGCAAAATCCATGGACGTAAGGTGGTGATCTTGTGACTTTATCTATTTACGAAGTCCTCCCAAACAGTCAAAACGAGCTTTACAGAATGCTGATGGACATCACTTCGACGAACCTTCGCGTAGGGTGCCCAGGGATCATTCAATCTTTCAATCCACAAGAGCAGACAGTAACAGTTCAGCCATCCATCCGCGAACGCATTCAGGATCCGACGACGAAAGAGTACTCATGGGTATCGCTCCCACTGCTAGTAGATG
>NZ_JAFMTW010000087.1 GCF_017329615.1 Alicyclobacillus suci
GCACTTTCAGCATCCTCTCTCACCACCCTCAGGTCTTCGACAAACCAAAGGGTAGAATTAATAGAGTGGGTGTTGCAAGTGCCCATTCACTTTTCCGCCTCGTAACAACGCAGGCTAGCTCTGCAATTTTACGCTGCGGTTTTCTGCACTTTTATTATGCGGCATACACACATTACTCCTACAGGGCACAGGTGATAACACTGTATCATGGCAAACGGTTCAATTGCTTTACAATGATATGAAACAAACCAATCCTCACGTAAAACTTGATTTGGTTCCAGGAGGGAACCATGGTCTGAAAAATAAACAAGCAACAGTCAATCAGGTTATTAACTCCTGGTACGCTAAATACGGTGAAGGTACTGCATCATCGTAAGAAAACAATTTAGGGCACATCATGAATAACAGGTGCTATATCTTTTGCATGAACATGCGGTATAAGCACTGTCTTACTGTATTATCGGGCAGAGGAGTTCAGCATAGAGGCTATTTGTATAATAATGTGAATAAGGAGATGATTATCGATGATAAAAGGTCTTTATGAAGCACATTTACCTGTATCTAATATTAAAAATTCAGTTGAATTTTACCAGAAGATTGGACTAGAACTTAAGGTTGAGGATGATGACGTGGCGTTTATGTGGATTGTTCCACAGAGGAGTTTATTAGGTTTATGGAAACATGACATTTCAGATGAACGTGAGCCAGGAAGTTATCCACCAAACGGAAGACATGTTGCTTTTGAAATAGATTTTGAAGATATTCGACAAGCAGAGTCGTGGTTAAAAGAGTGTGGAATTAGTGTGGTACAGCACGGCAAATTACCATCAAGCGAACCCTATGTTAGACCACATATGAAAAATGCATCAGTATATTTTGATGACCCAGACGGTAATAACCTAGAGTTTATTTGTAATCTTCCAGATGGACCTTCTGAATCCGCTCAACTAATACACCTAAGTCAATGGAATGAATTGTAATCGCCTAAAAGTAATATAAATTAGGCTTGTCCAGGGCATATGCGACACAGGCATCATTCCCTCATTGAGCTAACAGAGAGAAGTGTTTGGGTATTCATGAAATTGTGGGCTGATTCGTCGGGCGAATGAATGGACAATGAGTGCAGGAGTGAAGTGGATCACCCATTTTTATGAAGGGGGATGGGTAAGTAGGATAACAATGATTATACCAACTACAACCACGCCAAACACATTAATCCAAATCCAAGTAGACTTCGATGAACGTTTTGGTGCATATTTGTTTGAGTCATTTTGAGAAGGGGTTCCTGATATCCATTCCCTAAATCGTAGGGGGTCTAGTGGCATTGAACGTCACCTCTCTGTCGTATGTGTTCTGAATTCCTATTACATTTTGAAATGAATTAGTATGTCGATTCCCATACTTACATACCCGTTTCTTTGTACCACTGATTAATATCGCTTTGTCCTTGTTTGTCGTGTACTCCATGACCCGCACCTGGAACTAAGATTAGATGTGTATTTTTATTTGTCTGCTTAAGCTCATGATAAAAGAATTGAACGGATTGCCAAGGAGCTATGGGGCCTGCTGTGCCTTGTAATAAGAGAGTTGGAGTGTGAATTTGTCTATAGTTGACTGATACACGTTCATACTTTTGCGAAGAAGGCTTAAAAGGACCGTAAACTGTAATCATATCGTTGTACCACCGAGAGGCTACAGGATTCTGTAAGTTGCTTTTCGCCCATTCACCCATGCTATCCCAACCAATAAATGGACTTACTGCGAGAACTGAATGAATATCTGGTCGCTCAGACGCGAGCTTTAATACAACGGCACCGCCAACAGATGTACCCAAAAGGTCAATATGGTATGCTTCAACATCGTAACGACTTTGAATAGCCTTTATAGCATTGTTGGTGTCAATTACCTCACCATTAAGGTCAGGTACAGTGCCATCGCTATCTTCGTAACCTCTGTACTCTGGAATCAATTCAATATAGTTACTTGAAGCACCTTGTAATATATTTGCATTTGCAGGGCTTGGCTCATGAGTTTCTGGTGTTGCGATATCAAAGCCGCCGTGGCAGTTGACCAGTAATGGATAACTACCCGATTTTTTTGGAACTGACACAAACGCTTCTGTCGGGGTGTTTTCGCTCCAATACACCATCTTGTATGTTTTCAGATTTGGAGGTCGGAAACAGTTATTGGTGTAAGGGAGATAACTTGCCCGTCCGTATTTGTGGGTGTGCTGGTTGCTTTAACAGTGGTGTTCTGTACTTTAGGGCGACTCACTTTATTAGTGGTATTTGAGCTATTAGGAGGTGCGAGTGTACTGCACCCAGTAACGAGAAGGAAAACACCAGCGATGGTTGAAGAAATTAAAAAAAACTCGCATTTCCTCATTCCTTTCTTCGTTGAATATTATACATCTCAATATTCGGCAATTGTCATCCATTTTACATTAATGACCAAGTGGAAATTATAAAATTTTTCGGTGAGTTTTTATTTACTGGAAAAAAGGAATTCTGGTGTGAATGTGGAAATATTTATGAGAGTGGAAGGTGGCGATAAAAATCAGTTTGTCTAAGCGAAGTACGTTAGTTGCTGGCGTTGTTATGATGGTGTTCTTCTTGTACGGCTGTAGCAATCAACTAGTCCCTAAAATTAATACCTCGACTATTCCTCTTGTCTCTACCCAATCCACAGCTAAGGCACCTTCAAGTCAATACATAGAATCGATTAAAAGCTCCATTGGTGGAAGCTCTGTTTCTAATATACAACTTCACTATATTCGTGTTCTCGATTCAACCCATTCACTATGCTTGTTTACGTTCGAACAGGGTGGGCAAACGCTATTCAACGAAATCTGTTTATCCAAGGAAAATGGCGAGTGGAAGGAATACTTCTCTGCTAACCCTGGACTAACGAAAATTTCAGTGCCATATTACAACATGAGTATGGGTGGTTCTTATGGCAATGGTTTTGAGTTTTTTATGGTAGGTGGTACTATCAATGACCCTGCAGTTGCATCCATTGCAGTGGAAACTTTAAATGGACAATTTATACGTAATCTCAAGATTATCGGTTCTGGGTCATTGCGGTTGTATGCATATGGACAACTCATTAACATTAAGGAATTTAAAGGATGGAAAGTTGTCGCTTACGATAAATACGGAAGTGTCATAAGTCCATCAAATACGCAATTAAAGAACATGGAGAACAACCCGAAGTTAAAAACGGATAACCAGCCCATTCCTTTACAAAATGTAAATTCCACTGTTTCCTGACACCAGTATCGTTGAGGAACAAAGTTGAATTTGTGGTAGTGGAGATGAAATGGGAGGAGAGGGTTGAAATGTCTAAATGTCCAAATTGCAGTGGTGATACATTTGAAATGGAGAGTGTACCAGTTCGGAATGCTCCAACTGAATTGTTTTCTATTAAATGCTCGAATAAATGCTCGAATTGTGAAACTGTGATTACAATGATTCCCCCTTATTGGGATACCGCATCAGGTTCGGTTATTAGTCAAATGGACTACTTATCAGACTTATTTCACAGAAGAAAGAAATAAGTCTGCGTAGGTAGTTGTAAAAAGGAGTTTGTACATGTTTACAGTAGGTCATCGTATTACGAATTTTAAAAATCCTGTGCATCTTGATTGGGAGTTATTTGTTTTTTAAAGCACTGTGGATATTGAGAATCGGAGAAAACGAACGTGGTTTTATTCTGAGGGGAGTTTTCGGTGTATTCATAGGGACATTCCCCTGGTGGGGGTTTTTCTTATTAAACTATGTACCGTATCTGTCGCATCTGGTTATAATTTCCCACTAATATACTTTTTATCATGAACTTGGAGGTTTTTTTGTTGGCTTCTAACAAGGCACTAGTTATCCGCCCGATTAAAGATGAGGACTTACCTATACTGTGGGAACTAATGTTTAAGGATAAATCACCAGAATGGAAGAAGTGGGATGCTCCGTACTATGAGCATCGAGCACTGGCTTGGGAAGATTATTTGGAAACCTGGAAGAACCGTGTTAATCAAGACGATAGGTGGGTAATTGAAGTCGGCAGTAAGGTTATTGGTACGGTGAGTTATTATTGGGAACACAAGCCCTCGAACTGGCTTGAAATGGGGATTGGTATCTATGACCATCACTACTGGAGTGGTGGATGCGGAACAAAAGCATTATCGCTTTGGATTGACCATTTATTCGATACACTACCACTGGTAAGAGTAGGTTTCGCTACATGGTCAGGCAATCATCGAATGATAAGAGTTGGAGAAAAGTTGGGTATGCAACTAGAAGGTCGCTTACGCAAATGCCGTTACTACAATGGTACATACTATGATTCTATTCGAATGGGACTTCTACGTGAGGAATGGGAAGAAGTTAAAGAACGAATCTTTGGTACATTGTTTAGCAATAACGACGGGGAGCTTATGTGACACAGGGCACTGGCTCACTTTTGATTTAACGACAAGAATATGAGGTTGACAGTGTAACCATCATAATGCAGGTTTAATGAAATGGAATTGCTCTTAAGCCCCGGTATATAATTGGGGTCTGCTGAATGAACCATAAACCTAATCGTAGCAAGGATTTCGCGTGCCAATTGTCGAAATAAAGTGTATGGATTTTGAGCGGAACAGGCGAAAAAC
>NZ_JAFMTW010000088.1 GCF_017329615.1 Alicyclobacillus suci
TCCTTCCCATTTTTGCAAGCGTTCTTGGACAGCGAATCCGTCAGTTCTCGGTCAACTTACACCGTCAGTTTTCGGACGTTATGCTATGTCAGTAACAGTTAATGTCTGCCGAGTACATTTTGAGTGAGGGTAACTATAATGTAATCCTTTGTGAACGTGGAATTCGAACCTTTGAAACTGCAACCCGTAATACTCTCGATCTAAATGCAGTACCAGTCATTAAACACTTGAGCCATCTGCCTATTATCGTAGACCCGAGTCATGGAACAGGCGAAGCTCGTTACGTAAGCGCTATGAGTTTGGCATCCATTGCAGCGGGAGCTGATGGTCTCATCCTAGAAGCTCACAAATCGCCGGAATCTGCTTGGTCAGATGGACAGCAAAGCATTACTCCCGGTGAGTTCTCAGAACTCATGCGACGTCTAGAAGCTCTCGCAACCGCATGTCATAAACAGAGAGCAGGTGTGACGGTTGGATAACCTCGTAAAGGTACTTGATGAATGTCGTGCTCAGATCGATGTTGTTGACCAGCAACTTATAACGTGTTTAGCTAAACGTTTTAAACTCTCTCGAACCATTGGCTTGATTAAACGCGACTCAGATGTTCGGATTTATCAACCCAATAGAGCTAAAGAGGTTAAAGAACGTTACGTGAGTTTGGGATTGTCGCAAGGTTTTCAAAGGAACTTCATTGTGGACTTGTTTCAACTGATACATGAGGAATCGTGTCGTATCCAAAGTACGGAAGAATAGAGTTTTAGTTCGACACAGCAGACGTTTTAACTGGTGATTTGTTGAAATAATACCGGTAATTGTTTGTTCTATAGTGACATAGTAATTACGATCAAGTCTGAATTTGTGTGTACTTTCCCTCTTCGGTTATTTCTTAGGCCGGTTGCCTAGTAACCTGGGTCTGGGTCCTTTTCCAAGCCCAGTAATCGTCCATCGTCAGATAACGGTGACCGGTCGTCCACTTCTCATCCATCTCCATCAACAAAGCACCCAGTAAACGTATGGCGGATGTTCGGTTTGGGAAGATGCGTATCACTCGTTCACGTCGACGAATCTCCTCATTTAACCGTTCTACGCCATTGGTTGTGCGTAGCCGTTGCCGGTATCGCTCGGGCAATGAGAGTACCGCTGTTGCGCTCGTCAAAGCCATCCTCTAACACCTGCATCGCTTTTGGCGCTTTGTCTGCATATTCACTGAGCACCTGGTCTAGCAGAAACCGTGCTGTATCCAAATCAGGTGCATCCAGTATCGCTCGGACTTTCCGGTAAATCTCACCCTGCAGTGACTTTGGTGCTGCATCCAGCAGGTTTCGCATAAAGTGTGTTTGGCACCGTTGCCAGGTATAGCCTGTAAAATGTGAAAGCAACGCTTTGACCAACCCAGCATGGCTGTCCGATACCACTAGGTCTACGCCGTTTAGGCCTCGTTCCTTGAGCCATGAGAAAAAATTGCTTCAGCCAGCTTCGGACTCACCGCCTCCAAGCATAAGACCGAGGATCTCACGGTATCCTTCTTCATTCACGCCGGTTGCAGTCATGGCGCTGCGGGAACGGACACGACCGTCTTCCCGAATCTTGATCACGAGCGCATCCACCAACAGGAAGGGATACTGCTTCTTGCTGGTGGATGATTCCAACCATGCACGGTGGGGTCTAGGCGTTTACACAGCGTTGAAATGGTGGATTTAGAGAAGGAAGTCCCGTGTGACTTTGCGTGTAGATACACCGTTCACCACCATCTCCATGAGAGCCAGTATCAACGCCTGTTCACTTCTCTGATAGCGAAGAAAGAGTTCTGTGGAGAACTGGCTGTTACGTACACGGGGTACTCGTAATGTGAGACGACCCACACGGGTGGTTAAGGTACATTCCGGTACCCCTGACGCTCTTCTTGTACGCTGATAGGGTGTTGCTTGGAGTTGCTTCGATACCTGAGCCAGTAGGATCTGATTGACCACCTGCTCTAATAAGCGGCCAACACCCTCATCTCCATGAAACAAGCCGTGCAAAATCTCCTCATCCACGGTAATCTGGTACTGAGCCACAACGTATCCTTCCTGGTGAATTTTGTCCGCAAACTAATTCTACCGAAGAGGGGGTGGGTGGCTCATCTACGTTTGTAGACCCATAAGGCCTCTTTATTTTTCCATCATTCCTGCTTCAACTATGAACGGTCAACCGAGTATTGGGAAGAAATCAGAACATAAATACGTGACTTTCCGAAGCCACCTCAAGAATCGCCGAGAAATGTACTTCTCTTCTATTACGTTAAAGAACAGTGTATAACCTTACATTAACAATATAAGGCCGTAACAGAAACCATGATTCCTCTCGTTTCATAGAATGCAAAGATAGCATAGACGATTTTAAA
This sequence comes from Alicyclobacillus suci, assembly GCF_017329615.1. Classification (GTDB taxonomy): domain Bacteria; phylum Bacillota; class Bacilli; order Alicyclobacillales; family Alicyclobacillaceae; genus Alicyclobacillus; species Alicyclobacillus suci. The sequence continues at coordinate 2,384 of NZ_JAFMTW010000088.1, forward strand.
AAAACAGTGTCCATTCGAGATCGAATGGACACCATGTCTTTAAATCTAGTGAATAGCTTCGACCTTCGATTTGTTGGCAATAAAGGCTGCCAAGTCTACAACGCGATTGGAGTAACCCCATTCATTGTCATACCAAGCGATGATTTTAACCATATAGTTGTCCATCATCATGGTTGAGAGCCCGTCAACAATTCCAGAATGGGAATCTCCATTATAATCCTTCGAGACCAACGGCTCGTTGGAAAACTGAAGAATACCTTTCAGTGGACCAGTTGCTGCATGAGACAAGGCTTCATTAATGCTATCTACAGTAGCCGGGTTTTTCAATTCAGCAACTAAGTCCACGACGGACACGTTCGGAGTTGGGACACGCATTGACATACCATTCAGTTTTCCTTCCAAGTGTGGCAGCACCAATCCAACGGCTTTCGCAGCACCGGTGGACGTAGGGATGATGTTGAGGGCTGCTGCCCGTGCGCGTCGCATGTCCTTGTGAGGAAGATCGAGAATTTGCTGGTCGTTTGTGTAGGAGTGAATTGCGGTCATCAGACCGCGAGTAATGCCAAACTCGTCATCAATGACCTTGGCAACAGGTGCCAAGCAATTAGTTGAGCAGGACGCATTGGAAACCACATGATGTTGTTCCGGATTGTACATGTGTTCATTGACGCCCATGACGATGGTGATATCTTCATTCTTTGCTGGTGCCGAAATGATGACTTTCTTTGCGCCACCTTGGGTGATGTGCGCTTCGGCTTTTCTCTTGTCGGTAAACAGACCTGTCGATTCCACGACAAGTTCAACACCTATCTTGCCCCAAGGAATTTTTCCTGGTTCGCGTTCAGCCAATACCTGAACTTTTTTTCCATTCACAACAATGTGGTTATCTTCTGCAGTTACATCGGCTGTCAGATTTCCATGTACGGAATCGTACTTCAGAAGCATGGCGAGTGTTTGTGCATCAGTCAAATCATTGACGGCGACGATCTCGACATCGGTTCGCTCCATGGCGGCACGAAACACATTACGGCCGATCCGGCCAAATCCATTAATACCAATATGAATTGTCATGTCTAATTCTCTCCTGTTTCCGGCGCTTGATAATAAAGGTTCTTGCACGCGCACTTCTGTATGCTGAGCCATGAATCATGGGTGAAGCCGTTCCTTCCACACTCAAAACCCAACGAACTCGACAACAAATCGACAACAGAGAAGGTCCATCGGAAACTTTTTCGGGACATTTTATGTCCCTTCGGTATATTTTACGTCCCGGTACTTACAGAATTATTTTATAGTTTGCGTCGAAGTAATGCAAGAGGCAGCATAAAGACTTCAAGTTGTTTATTACGTGCATTTCGTTACCTTAATGCGTCCACGACACATACTTGCTCTTTACTGATACCTGTTGCTTCGCTACACCTTCAGTTATCTTACTCCGGATTCCCGATGTGTCTCTTCAATTAAAAAGGACAACTACACGCCGGCAAACACATTACAGGAAGGTTACGGTTGGCGACGTTAATGCAATAGTGCGCCTAGCTAAGCCAGGCATAACTTGTTAGTGAAAGTCAAACCGAGGTAGGGACCAAGCCGCCTCGTAGCTAGTAGGCCTCTGGTGGTGAAAGCCTAAGTCCTACGGCAATATGTCAACTCCCCGAAACTCGAGAATTGGGATTTCTGTTGGGCTAAATCGCTGTGAGTTAGGAAAAAGACAGCACCAAAGAAAACTTGAATTAGAGTGTTTTGCAGAATTGAGCTTTCTGTTTGAAGTGAAAAAGCGAACAGCCTAAGCCAATTGGTCAAATACACATTTTTTGGTTTTAGTCAGGTTACTTTGATCTCGATGTTTCAGACTTGTCGTCACGCAGTTTGTCGTTTTGTTGCTGTTGTCCTCATGGACAGTGCCGATGCGAGAAGGACAATCGCATTGAGATAGACGGACGTCTTGCCCTTTTCGATACCTCTGACGTGAACATCATCCACCGTTGTTTGTTTATTGTACAATTCCCGCCAGCCTCGCGAATCCCGGTGAGGCGACGAACATCGTCGTCAATGCGCTTCTTTACACCATGCCATAGTTGGAGTTTGAGCATGCTGAGATGCCAAGCGGACAGTCCACCTTCTCAACTACATGTGGGCAGCGAACTTTAACCGGTCTCCGTCGGCTCCCCAATACACCATGTCAAATCCCATGGAGCAGCGTGGTGTACCGTTTGAGGACATTCCAGAAGGTGGTTCTGTTTCTCTACGT
>NZ_JAFMTW010000089.1 GCF_017329615.1 Alicyclobacillus suci
AGAGGTTACGGCTTCTTTTTTGGCTCATACTCGATGAACTCTTCGGAACGGATTTCGACATAAGCAAGGTTGTTGCATAGATCATTCAGCAGCCCCTAATTAGTGTGGGATGCTCAAGCGTAGATGAAATATCGAAGGTAAAACCATATCCGTTTTGACGAATGCGGTTTAAGAATTCGTAGTTTGTCTGTTTTGAAGGCAGTAAAATTTCATTTCGAAACCTCTCCCATTCAGACTGACCTTGTACTACACCCATGGAACTAAATTCATCAGCATCTTCTGGTGGCAATTGCGAAATCAACATGTTGTCTCTCTTTAGAACGGTCTGCTTTGGCACTACTCTGTCCTCGAATTCAGGGATAATCATTGGTGCCATTAGCATTAACCCACGTACTAAATCCTGCCGTAAGTGGGCTATACCTCTCGCGATATACCCACCATAGGAATTTCCGCAAACGATGAATGGCTGAGCAGGGATAATATCATCCAAAAGACGTAGCACAGTTTCCAACATGTCATCAGAGTTGTGAATAGATGCTTGTGGCTGTGAATTCCCCATACCAGGGTAAGTCTATGTATATTCTCTTCCAACCGCTCCGCTTCTCAAATAGCGGCTCCATTGCATGTAACATCACTTGATGGTCCAGTGTCCAACCATGCAACATAACAAGGGGGTAACCTTCCCCAATTACTTTATGGTTAATCAACATAGATTGAGTTCCCTTTCCTTTTCAGCATATTAGCGTAAGAAAAAATCCGTTCTTATCTTCCAAATAGTGTATTAACGTGGTTTTTACATCATTTGTTGGTGGTACCCATTTACCACTCAATAATATTGGTATCTTTAATTTCATCAATTAACCTCTGAATTCGTGCTGTACCCAATCCAGTGACATCACCGATTTCGCGGATACTGCGCTTTCCATCAATTGATGTCAAAAATTTTAAAAGGTCTGGGCTCTCACTTTCTGAAATTAAATACTCGATTTCACCATTCACAGACACACACATATCATTGCTAGGAACCAATGAAATCTCAGGACGAAACGATACGACGGCATCATCATTTAATACTGTTCCATCCGTTAAAGATTCCATGATGTGAATCATTTCTTCGTCCCAATTTGTTACGTGCTTTTCACTTGCGGTTCTTGCGAAGCAGGGAACGTCCAAATCTACATCGATGTCCTTCGCCATCTTCGCTAATAACCCCATGTTGATAATTCGGGTCATAAATTCCATGTTTGTAACTTCCGGATCAGTGTCTAATGCCTCTATACATCTCATAAGAGAGTCCCTATTCACAATTGACGACGCAATGCATTCGCTGAATGCTTCTTCAATCAGTTGAAAGTCATTTTGCTTATAAATGTTAAGCATCATACGATGCGTAGACTTGACATCTGAGCCATAAAAGAACGGTACCTTTTCCCTTAAAGAAATATATGGATCTAGATATTTAGTCATCCCATGGCGCAAAATCGATTTGTCCCAAAACAAAGTACGATGTACATCTGGTGGGACACGAAACGTAAACTCAACCAGTTCATGATCAAGGAAGGGCACTCTGTTTTCGATGCTATTTCCAGATGCTGTTCGGTCTTCGTGCCAACAGTTGTACATCTGGAGATCTCGATATTTGTTATGTAAATATGCGTACCATGGATCCATGCGCTTTTCCGAACTCAAAGTACACAAAAAGTCCATTGAAAGAATGGGCTCAGGCAGATTTCTATCCCATGAATGAATTGATATTGGTAAGCGACTCAAATGCCGACCGCGATCAAATAAGCTAAGCGCATTCAGAAATCCGTTCCATGATTGGTCGTGCGACGGAGCGAACAGAGTGCTGTACCCTCCATTGAATTCGTCACTTCCTTGCCCGGTAAGAATGACTTTCAATGAAGGCCGAACAGAACGGGAAAATTTATGCAGTTGATATTTGTATAGTTGTTCCGGTCCGCAAAAGGGTGTTTCACATAACCACAACAGCTTCTTCCATTCTTCAGGTGTGGGATAATCACCGGGACGGAACAAGACTTGATGGTTTGGTAACCCGAGTTCTTTAGCTATGATATGAGCGTACTTGGCGTCTCCGTTAGATAGTGTACTCTGACTCAGTACAGTGAAAGTGTGAAACGTCTTTCCGACTGATGCGGCGATTGCTGTCACAGCAGCCGAATCAATACCGCCACTCAGAAACACACCAACCTCTACGTCACTAATGAGGCATCTCGTTACAGCTTTCTCGAGTAAGTTACGATATTCTTCTACATATTCTTCTGGATTGCGAGATACATCATATTGATACTCAAACGCTGAAGGAAGTGTCCAATACTTAGAGCGCTTCATGGTCTTTTTCCGCAAGTCTACTTCGAGTATAGACGCCGCTGGAAGATGCTCGACTTGTTTAAAATATGAGGTAGGTTCTGTTAAATTTGTCGCCGGAGCTCCACTGAGCCAAGGATCTGACAAAGCCGATTCCCAATCAAATTCTCGGGGACAATCATGATAGCTCAACAGTGCTTTGATTTCTGAAGCAAAGATTAGTCGTTCGCGATTCACTGAGTAAAACAAAGGTTTGACACCAAACCGATCTCGTCCTAGTATGAGTTTCTGATTCCGCAAGTCCCATAGGGCAAATGCGTACATTCCATTCAACTTCGTAACAAAGTTGGTTCCGAATTCTTCGTATAGATGAACAATAACCTCACAATCAGAGTTGGAACGAAAATGATGGCGTTGTAGAGCTTCAGACCGAAGCTCCGCAGCGTTATAAATTTCTCCATTGCAGATCAGAACGATTGTATTGTCTTCGTTGTAAAGAGGCTGACTGCCCCCTTCTACGTCGATAATCGATAATCGTTTAAATCCCAATACGACATCTTGATTCTGATAGTATTGTGTATCATCTGGCCCACGATATCCTATTGTATGAATCATGCTGCGCACCGAAAGAACCATTTCAGGGGTTATCCTGCTTCCCTCGAACGCAATGACCCCTGCAATTCCGCACATCGTCACACACCCTCTATCGTTACGCTTTCGTAGAAACGTCTCTGATCGCATTGGCCGCTTTCCGCTTAAAAATCACATTTGGGATCAGGGTAAATATGCTCATTAAAAAACCGAAACAACACAGGATTAACAGTAAGTGAAATCCCTGGTTACTTATAATAGACGATTCTGTAGGCTCTAATATTTTCCCGAAAATGGCTCCGGCGAACCCTCCACTGATAAACTGTATCATCTGAAATATTCCCATATACATCCCGGTTTGTGATTCATCAATGTTGTCAATGGCGATCTTATTTTGTGCTGGCACAACAAGTGCTCCACCTATACCGCTAACGATGAACATCGCAACCAATAACAGAAACTCAAATTTTGGAAGTTTAAAAATCAACCCGACCGTTGAGATGATCATCAAGGCCGAACCAACTCCGGTTGCCACTAGAGGCGCTTTGTCTGCCCTCCGTCCTCCCCAGCCACCAAGAACAATCATCACGATAGGTTCTACCAGTAAAATGATGCCTACGATCGACGGGGTATATAGGAAGTAACTTCGAAAATAGCTCGGTACGAAGAAAGCAATAGCATTGGCCGAAATAAAAAAGAAAAATCCCCGTAGTGCAGCAAATACAAAAACACTATTGGTAAGCATGTTTTTTGGAAAAAAACGTCGCTGATTCGGGCTGAAATGCTCCATCACGAGTAAACAAACCAGTCCTACACCCGTAAGAAAAATCCATTCGAGTTTAGGTCCCACAAGTAGTAGGGCCTGAACACCAAGAAAAAATGCGATTAGACAGATGGAATTCATCATTGGAACTTCTCTCCATTCCAATTTTACCGATGAATTCCGATCCCGCTTGGGGATAAACTTTATCGCTACGCCTAACGAGATCAGGCCAAACAACAGCATTAACACAAACAAATATCTCCACGAAAAGTATTGAATAATAACCCCCCCGAGCGGCGGGCCGATAAATGAAGCGAATGCAAGTACCGCACCCTGCCAACCAAAAGCCCAACCGATTTTGTCTGAAGGGAATAATTGTTTAATCAAGGTGGCCTGTACTGGAACGACCAATGCATCAGCAAAAGCTTGCAGTGACTGGGCAATTAGAAATTCCGTCCAATTCACTGAAGTTGCGCTAAGAACTGTGGAAACACAGAATATAATCAACCCTGACAAGAATTGAACCCGGATTTCGACGATTGTGTCCTCATGAACTGGTGTGAATAATTGAAAAGGTGCTCCCCGTACGGCTAAGATGAGTTTGTCAAGAACCACATCTTCGCTAGGAAGGAGCACCTTTTGGGTGAAACAATATAATCATACACGAAGCCAGTTTGCTCGTAAAAGATCTACAATTCATACTCGCTACGATTTGAATGCCGCCACCTCCTTTGGCGGTGCAGCTGGTCTCATAGATTTTGTTTTGGGAACGGGTATTGACAGGGAGTTTTGGGTACATGGATTACGCAAGGGCAGAAACACCCAGTTCCACATGGACGATATTGCTCTGACCGTCATT
>NZ_JAFMTW010000008.1 GCF_017329615.1 Alicyclobacillus suci
GCCCTTGCGTAATCCATGTACCCAAAACTCCCTGTCAATACCCGTTCCCAAAACGAAATCTATGAGACCACTTGCACCGCCAAAGGAGGTGGCGGCATTTAAATCGTAACGAGTATGAATTGTAGAGCTTTTACGAGCAAACTGGCTTCGTGTATGATTATATTGTTTCACCCAAAAGGTGCTCCTTCCTAGCGAAGATGTGGTTCTTGACAAACTCATCTTAGCCATACGGGGAGCACCTTTTCAATTATTCACACCAGTTCATGAGGACACAATCGTCGAAATCCGGGTTAATACATAGTACAATTTGCTCTGGTAGAAAGTATCGCAGCAGTGACCGCACGATAGTAAACAAGAGAGAGCAAGGAGACAAATATGGAGAGAAGTCCACTTGGAAACCAATCCATGCTTTGGGCATTGGGCCTGGCCGGCTTTTTGGTGAACGCGGATAGTCGGGCCATCGCACCTATGCTGCCTGATATCGCCTCTTCACTTCACACGACCACATCATCAGCGGCACTTCTCGTCACCGCGTACTCCATACCCTACGGTTTATTTCAATTGGTTTACGCACCAATTGCAGAGAAAATCGGGAAGATGAGTACGATATTGTTGGCACTGTGTTTGTTCGGTTTAGGAACGATTTTTTGTGGGATTATTCATGTCTTCTCGTGGTTGTTGGTTTTACGATTTATTACGGGCATGTTCGCTGCGGGTATTATGCCCACGACACTTGCACAAATCGGAGATCGATTTGAAATTCAAAGGAGACCGCAAGCTATTGCCTTCTTTATGTCATTTTCGACCTCCGGTCAGGCAATGGGTATCGTGATTGGCGGATTGGTAGCCCAATTCTTTACTTACCGTATTTTGTTTCTTGTCCTTGGTGCGGCGTGCATCCCGGGAATACTCTTGTTGATTCGTGAACGCCGGGAACGTGAGCCATTGGAGAGAGCACAGCCGACACCTTTTCTTCAGAGGTACCGGATGTTATTGGGGAACCGTCGTTCTTGGATGATCTACGGATTAGTTTTCTGTGAAGGGGTGATTTTTTACGGAGGGTTCACTTTTCTCGGGGCGTACGGTGTGTCGGCCCTTCATCTGTCCTATCTGGTCATTGGACTGTTGACGGCAACGTATAGTGTTGGAGGATTCGTCGGAAGCCGGACGATTACCTTTGTGTTGAAGCGGCTTGGCACGTCTATGATGCCAGCGTTTGGTGCGCTGCTGATGATAGCTGGGTTTGGGATAATATGGAGTTGGGCAAGTGTTACCACGTTGACCATTGGGTTCATTATTCTAGGGTTTGGATATAGTTATTGTCACTCCACATTACAAACGTTCGCTACTGATTTATTACCCAATGGGCGGGCCACTGCTGTTTCGTTTTTTGCGTTTTCATTGTTCCTCGGCAGTGGATTGGGGCCAGTTCTTATCGGTAGGATTTTTGATCAATTTGGGTCAAGGGCGATGCTTGGTTCTCTTACCGTCGGGATGTTCATATTTTTTCTGCTATGCACGGTGTCGTTTTTGCGATTCCGTACGGCGCGTGATACTGCTCGGAAAACGGGCTGAAGGTGCCTGACATTTCATTTGGGAATTACAGCAGAATAACAAGAAGAAACGCCAAACCGGCAAATCGCCTGCCATTTGCCGGTTTGGCGTTTCACGCGCGCTGATTTATCCACCGGATCGCAAACTGTATCGGTTAGATCCGGATGGAGCATTTGGTCACATTTCTTCGCTGCTACCACGTACCCCTCTCGCTTGTGAACTTTTGAACCTCATCCCCGTCTGTATGTATCGATGGTATTTCAATCACTCATGTATAGCATAAATTTGAATTCATCTTGGGAGTTGAATTGACGTGGGGTTCATCCACTTTGCGATAGCGTACGGCTACACGAGTATCTTTGCATTGCTGGGATTGGAGTATTTGATTTTGGTTGTTCCGGGGGAGACGTTATTAACGACCCTTGGGGTTTTGGCACACACACAGCAGTTGCACTTTAGTCTACCGCTTCTTATCGTCGTAGCCAGCTTCGGTTCATTCACCGGATCCATCATCACATATTTTATCGGACGGACAGTCGGGCGTCCTGTCATCTTACGCTACGGCAAGTATGTGTTCATTACAGAGAAGCGTCTCCAACAAACCGAGCGATTGTTTCATAGACAAGCGATTTGGACACTACTCATTACGAAATATATCGCAGTGATTCGAGATATCATCCCGTATGTTGCTGGCGTCAACAAATTAGGGCTGAAGGTGTACGTTCCGATTCAGCTCCTTGCGTCCTTTTTGTGGATCGGTACGTTCTTGTTGGGTGGAAATCTAATCAAACTCGCTGCGACATCGATTTATCACCACTGGCGAATAGAGCTAATACCTGCGGTAATCGTGTTAGCGCTATGTGTGTGGGGATACCGAGCAATTCATAAGCGTATGATCCACATCTAGGGGCATTCCGAAGCCACCGATGTCCTCAAGTAGCACGAAGCCGTGTAACGCTGAGCGCAACATGCGGACATCGTGGATGGCTTGTGTGCCGGATCGACCGTAAGTGGCGAGAATGCCAAATAGGATGTCCAACAACTCTTCGCTCAGGGTACGGAGTGTGTCGTTGTGGGAATCAGGCGTCTTTGCATGGCCGCGTAGCGCGCATTACTTCGGTAAACGTCAGCGACGCGTTCCAAGGCTTTGTCTTCGACGTGACCGTTGACGGCCGTACGCAATGCGTTTCGGAGTTCCCCGGAGGCCACGCTCGGCAATTGCCGTTTGGATGGCGCCAAGGGAGGGCACGTGTTTGTACAAGCTAGGCGTTGTTACGCCCAGCATGATATCCCTCCTAGAAATTGCACTACGGATGGGGCAACGACTTCCAGAAATGTTTGGTCGGCACAATTATTGACTTCGTGGTCAAAAATCGATATGATGGCACCCATGGGTAGACCAAGACAGTTCGATGTGGAACATGTACTTCACCAGTGTATGGATGTGTTCTGGACGAAAGGCTTTCACGCTACTTCCTATGAGGACCTTACGCGTGCGACACGTGTGAAAAAGCAGAGCTTGTATGGTGTGTTTAATGATAAGCGCTCCCTGTTTTTAAGGGCACTGAAGCAGTACCGGAAACAGAGTATAGAGCACATGGAACATCGAATGAAAAATGATGTATCTCCTTTAAAGAATCTGGAAGCTATACGTGATGCAATCCTTTCGCCAGTAGACGAAGCAGTTTGCAGAGGTTGTTTAATGGTTAATTCTGCGTTGGAATTCGGGACGGACGACGAAGAGGTAATGCGTGAAGTAGACATGATGTTTACTGAAATGGAGCGAATTCTTGAGGGGGTCATCCAAATCGGTCAGGAGCAACATCTTATGACGACTGATTACACGAGCGAAGAACTAGCAGCACATCTGGTTAATGCGATTCTAGGCGCAAAAATAATGGAAAAAAGAGGTGTATCTAGAGAGAAAATTGAGGCGGTGCTACGGACTTCTTTTGCGCTTATTTCGCTTTAGAACTTGTTTGGATTGTCGTTCGAATATGCACTCGAAAAATCAGCTTGATATTTCATGATATCTGGAGGTACATGATGAACTCTTCTAAATCTGTTGAAGCGTTATTTCAACCCTTTAAATTTGGCAATACCCTGTTACCGAATCGTGTCGTGATGGCTCCGATGACCCGACAATTCTCACCAAATGGAGTTCCGGGCCCAGATGTTGCTTCATACTATCGTCGCAGGGCCGAGAATGGCGTCGGCCTTATCGTGACAGAAGGTACGGTGATTAACCACCCCGATTCGTCCAATCAAGCAAACGTTCCGCACTTTTATGGTGAATCGGCGTTGCAAGGCTGGGCAAACGTGGTCAATCAGGTTCACGGAGCGGGTGGACGCATTATTCCACAAATCTGGCACATGGGTGCGCGAGGAAATGTCAACGACTACGCGGAATCGGAGATTGTCGCAATCGTCGAGGCCTTCGCACAAGCTGCTGCCGAGGCCAAGAGGTTAGGGTTTGACGGCATTGAACTTCATGGCGCGCATGGATATTTGATTGATCAATTCTTCTGGGAAAAAACGAATACTCGTACAGACAAATATGGTGGCGACATGGTGAAGCGAACTCGCTTTGCGACGGAGGTTATTGAAGCTTGCCGCCGTGCAGTTGGACCTGAGTTTCCTATCGTGCTGCGATTTTCGCAATGGAAGTCGAGTGACTATGCGGCAAAGTTAGCGAAAACACCTGCTGAACTGGAGCGTTTCTTGGCGCCGTTGATGGAAGCGGGTGTTGACGTTTTTCACTGCTCAACTCGACGGTTTTGGGAACCGGAGTTTGCGGGTTCCGATTTGAATCTTGCCGGATGGACAAAGAAATTGACAGGGAAACCTACGATTACGGTAGGGTCGGTTGGTCTAGACGGTGAGTTTATGAGTCTATTTACTGAAGGAAAAGGTGCTGGAAACGCTAAGATAGACGGTTTGATCGAAAGATTGGAACGTGAAGAATTCGATTTAGTAGCCGTCGGGCGGGCACTGCTGGTTGATCCTGCTTGGGTCAAAAAAATCCGCGACGGGCGGACAGATGAGTTGGTACCGTTTACTTCTGAAGCCATTAAAACGCTTTATTGAGCCACGGACAGTTTCCTGTCATTTATCACGTGTGGCATGAAGTGCGCGTAGTACGAAAAGGCAGGCCTCGTGAAAACACGGGATCTGCCTTTTTTTGTTCCGAGTCAAATTCATGTCCCCTTAACCGATAACCGATGTAATGGATAACCTTGGGTTGTTATGTTATCTTTATTACCGCAACAAAACAATCAAAAATGGACTTTACCTCCTTATTTTATAATCACGTTAGATTTTCTACATTTTTTATTGCGCGACAAACGGTTTCGCTTTAATATACAAAAGTACAAATATTCAAAATAAGATGGCTAAAAACGAAATGGGGGACATCGAATGGGATTGTCTTGGAAACGAGGCCTAGCTGCTGTTACGTCGGTTACTGCAGTCGCCCTACTCCTTGCGGGGTGTGGGACAAATACCACTTCCTCTGGTAAATCTGCAGACACCACTGCTAATTCCGCTAGTGAAACAGCGTCCAACAGCGATCAGAAACCAGTGGAGGGTGGTTCGATTACGCTAGATTCCACGCAAGCTGTACCTGACTTAGACCCAGCGGTTGCATACGATACCACTTCTGCTGAGGTCGATTCACAGATTTATCAATCACTTGTCACATATGATAAGAATACTTACAAAATCATTCCGGAACTAGCATCGTCCTACACAGTATCCCCTGATGGACTTACCTATACGTTCAAGATTCGGAAAGGTGTTACGTTCTCCAATGGTGATCCGCTCACAGCTCAAGATTTCGTCTTCGAACTGGAACGCATTCTTGATAAGAAGATGACCCCGAAACCGTCTCCAGGCAATTCATTCTTTGAGATCATTCAGGGCGCTACCGCATATTACAATGGAACGGCAAAGACGATTAGTGGAGTTTCGACACCGGATAAAAACACGCTTGTCCTCACCTTGTCGAAACCCGAGAAATTTTTCCTTCAGGTGTTAGCTATGCAATTTCTGTCTGCTGTTGATCCGGCCTATGTCAAGAAAGTTGGCAATGCAGCATTTGACACCACATCAGCGATGGGGACTGGTCCATTCGAATTAAAGACGAACAACCAAAACAAAGTTGTGCTGGTTAAAAATCCGCGTAATTGGCAAAAAGATCAATGGGGACAGCAGTTGCCATATCTGAATCAAGTGACCATCAACGTCAACAACAACGACCAAGTAGACGCATTACATTGGGAGCAAGGGCAAACAGCGTTCATGAGTCCGTGGTTAATTGGAGGCGATGGGATTCCGGCCTCGCAATATGTCACTATCATGAATACACCAAAATATAAACAGTTGGTGCTGAAGCAACCTGCAAACTCCATCTTCTACATTGGATTGAACACGGCCAAGACAATTAACGGAAAACCCAATCCGCTCAGCAATGTCTTGGTTCGTCGGGCCATGGAGTATGGCTTTGATGACAGCCAATTCGTGAAGATTAACAATGGAGCTGTGCTCCCACTCAATCAACCGCTTCCAAGCACGATGGAAGGCTATGTAAAGAACTTGGACAGCGATGCCAAGTATGGTCTCAATGTTGCGAAAGCAAAAGAATTGCTTGCGAAAGCTGGATATCGTAATGGTCTTACGGTAGATATGTGGGATGAGAATACATCCGTTGCTATGAAAGAAGACCAAGCATTCCAGGCGATGATGAAGAATATCGGTATTACGGTTAAAATTCACGATGTTACTTGGAAGGATTTCTTGACTAAGGCCATGTCTGGTACTGCGCAGGTTTACCAAAGCGGTTGGGTTCAGGATTTTCCAGACGCGTCTGATTTTTTGAACACGCTGTTCAATTCGGATCAAGCCCCGACCAACAACAACACTAACTATGATAATCCACAGGTTGACCAATGGTTGAATGAGGCGCAAAACGATACGAATCAGGCTCAGCGTGATGCATTGTATGGCAAGGTCATTAACCAAGTGATGTCTGATGCGGTATGGATTCCGACCATCCAAATGATTGATTACTATTCGGTTCAACCATGGGTGCACGGTTTCTACACCAGTCCAGTACTGTATGATCCAATGAGTTCAATTTGGGTGGATTCTGGGCATTAATCTATCACATAACTCCGACGCGTCGAACATCTCAAATGAAAGAGCGCAGGTTGTTTGCACCGTCTACAGCATCAGTATTTGTCGATCACGCCCATGTAATCCTCGACATGAAAAAACATTGACAAATCATAAACAATGGAAGTTGCCATGTGCAACGCCGTGCAGTAACATTGATGTCAAACGAATTGCGAAGGAACGGTAAATGGAATAATAATCCTGATGTGCAGTGAATTGTACAGGTTGAATTTAGTAGGTGTAAATGAAGTAGAGGGGATATGAAGTGTCTGAGCAAGAGTCAATTCAGCAACTTGTTCGCATGGTTGGACAACTTATAGAGATTAACAAAGTTACACAACAAGAATTACGTGATTTTCGCCAAGACATGAATCATCGTTTTGAACAGATAGATGATCGGATTGACGGGTTATCGACCAAAGTACGCGTCATAAGCCGTAAAGTCGGCGAGTTAAGTGTAGAAGTTGACACACTGCAAGAATCGAATAAAGCGTAATGGAATAAGAGGTATGTTCATCCACTTATGTCCAAGCGCCTCATACCCGCTGTGGAACTTCACGGTGGTTCATACAACAGTATGTACCGTGTGGATATTGGCGAACGTCGTCGCTAGACGGAATTCCCGCCCATCAAGGCCTGAGCTCCTACTCTAGAACCCCCACTCGTGCATGTTTAGTAGTGGTCTGAACAGCCACTTGTATGTCGATAGACGTGAGAAGCCGGGGAGGATTCCCCGACTTACTCGACTGCTATAGAAAAGTACTGGACTTTTTGTAGTGAGCCCAGTCTTCCTCGTATCAGCGCAGATTCCTGAAGACCCCGACGACTTTGCCCAGAATGGTGACTTCCGGGTAAATCAAGGGTTCCATTTGACTGTTCTCTGGCTGGAGGCGGACGTGTCCGTTCTCCCGGTAAAAGCGTTTGACGGTTGCTTCATTGTCTTCAGTCATGGCCACGACGATGTCCCCGTTGAAGGCGTTCGATTGACGGCGCACAATCACCATGTCTCCGTCCAAAATTCCAGCTTCTATCATACTGTCGCCCGTGACGTTTAGTACAAAAATTTCCTCTTCCCGTGCAAAATCGGCGGGCAACGGGAGGTATCCTTGAACGTCTTCGAAAGCCGTAATCGGCAATCCGGCCGTCACGCGGCCGACGATTGGCGCCATCACGGCTTGTGCCTGCGCGCTGGCAGATGATTCACTGCCGCGAGCGACGTCCTCGGTGGACAAAAGTTCGAGCGCCCGAGGTTTTGTCGGGTCACGGCGAATAAATCCCTTTTGTTGAAGCCGTTCGAGGTGACCGTGAACGGTTGAACTGGATGCGAGTCCGACCGCTTCGCCAATTTCCCGAACCGATGGTGGGTATCCTTTTTCATGTACACTTTTTCGGATAAATGCGAGAATCGCTTCTTGTCGGGCGGTGAGCTGGCTCACGGTGAACACATCCCTTACCGTTATTTGTCTCCATCGTATCACAATTTGGTCACAGATGGCAAACGTTTGTTCGCATCGTGGCGGTAAAAGGACGCGGTGAGCTGAGCGCATGCGCGCGCAGCACATCTCGGAGACAGTTCACGCAAGGTGTGTCAGAACGAGCAGTACCGAGCCAGTACCGAGCGCGCGTCAGCGCGCGATAGTGTCAATTAAACCGAGGTCTAGCAGGGCCTTCGCCACGCCGTCGTCGAGCGCGTCAGCGGTCACGCGTTTGGCAGCGCGTTTGACGTCCGGTTCCGCATTTCCCATGGCATAGGAGTGGCCAAGGGTGCGAAACATCCCGACGTCATTTCCGCCGTCGCCGATGTGCACTGCATGTTCTGGGGAGATGCCAAGGTGCTTAAGCAGATGCAGTGCGCCAATGGATTTGTCCGACTTGCGGCGTTGAAAGTCGACGGCGTTCGGGTTCCAGCGATAGATGTAGCAGCCTTTAAAACGCGCTTCGAACTCGGCGTCCCACCCGGGCGTCATGAAGGCGTTGATTTGGTAAATTGGCAGGGTTTGAAGAATGTCGAAGTCTTTGTTGATGACTTCAATCTCCGGAAAATCGAAGGACCGCAGTACGGGTTCG
Source organism: Alicyclobacillus suci (assembly GCF_017329615.1). Lineage (GTDB taxonomy): Bacteria > Bacillota > Bacilli > Alicyclobacillales > Alicyclobacillaceae > Alicyclobacillus > Alicyclobacillus suci. Next base: position 8,794 of record NZ_JAFMTW010000008.1, read on the forward strand.
TATTGTGGCGGAATCGGCTCAAAGGCGACGGCTTTGGCGTGCGTGTGCACGACCGTGGGGATGTCAAATTGGTCGGCGTAACGAACAATCGCCTCTACGTCCTCGCTCGGGAAGGGCGCTTTGAACAATTCATCCGATCTCGATTTTACAAGGCCGCCGTTAAAATAAATGCCGTAAGGCACGCCTAATTCGTCCTGGACGTGTTGTGCGTGAAGGACGGATCGACCAGTACACAGGGCAACCGGGATATCTTTTTGTAGCAATTGTTCCACCGCGTGAACGCCGCTTGGGACAAGCGCTCCGTCTGCGTATAGTGTTCCGTCGATATCGAGAAATACCATTTCTATTTTTGTCTGTATCATCTCCATGCTCCTCCTCGCCACTGCAGCGGTTGCGGTCCTTTCGCTTTATCTGAACAATTGAACGGGAACAATGCACCTGTCCGAATGACGTCCCATTCGCAAGGACACTGCTTTCATTATACACAGGGTCCCCGCAACCGGCACAAATTGCCTGAAATCAGGGGAAATCATTGCTTATTTTATATGGATTCCGCTATGATAGCCGTATTCAATGGTCACGGGAGGACAACCATGCAAACGACAATGGAACAACTTGTATCATTAGCAAAGCGCCGCGGATTTATTTTCCCGGGCTCGGAAATATACGGCGGATTGGCGAACACATGGGATTACGGCCCACTTGGCGCTCAAATGAAACAAAATATCAAACAGGTGTGGTGGCGTCAGTTTATTGAACAGAACCCGTACAACGTCGGGCTGGATTCGGCGATTTTGATGAACCGGAGCGTTTGGGTGGCTTCCGGGCACGTGGGTAATTTTAATGACCCGATGGTGGATTGCCGCCAGTGTAAGTCGCGCTATCGGGCGGACAAGCTGATTGAGGAAGCGGCTGAGGCCCGTGGTGAGGAAATCATTGTCGACGGTCTGCCGTTTGAGCAGATGGATGCGTTGCTTGTCAAATATGACGTACAGTGTCCCGCGTGTGGTGCGAAAGATTTTACATCTGTGCGCCAGTTTAACATGATGTTCAAAACCCACCAAGGCGTGACGGAAGACGCGACCAACGAGGTTTATCTGCGTCCTGAGACTGCCCAAGGGATTTTCGTTAATTTTAAAAACGTGCAGCGCGCGATGCGCAAAAAGTTGCCGTTTGGCATTGGGCAGATTGGTAAGAGCTTTCGCAATGAGATCACGCCTGGCAACTTCACGTTCCGCACGCGGGAATTTGAGCAAATGGAACTGGAATTTTTCTGCGCGCCCGGCGAAGATATGGAGTGGTTCCGCTACTGGCGCCAATTCTGTTATGACTTCTTGTTGTCTATCGGCATGAAAGAAGAGAACCTGCGACTGCGCGACCACGAAAAGGAACAACTGTCTCACTATAGTACGGCGACGACCGACGTCGAGTACAAGTTCCCGTTTGGTTGGGGTGAGTTGCTTGGTGTGGCGGATCGGACAGATTATGACCTGAAGGCACACGCCACGCATTCTGGCGAAAACATGACCGTGCAAGAGGAAGGTCAAGAGCCGTTTATCCCGTATTGTATTGAACCGTCTATCGGGGTCGATAGGCTGTTCTTGGCGCTGTTTGCCGATGCATATGACGAAGAAGAAGTGGGCGAGAACGACACGCGCGTGGTGTTGCGCCTGCATCCAACGATTGCGCCATACAAAGCCGCTGTCTTCCCGTTGTCGAAGAAGCTCAGCGAGGCGGCGACACAACTGTACACCAATCTAGCGAAGCAGTTCAGTGTAGATTATGACGAGTCGGGATCAATTGGGAAACGGTACCGCCGCCACGACGAGATTGGTACGCCGTATTGCATCACGTATGACTTTGAATCGGAGACCGACCACGCGGTGACCATTCGCCATCGCGATAGCATGGAACAGGAACGCGTTGCGATTGCGGACGTTGCAACTTGGCTCCACGAGCGTATCGGGCGTTAAGCATACATGGGAAGACCCATTCCCGGGTAAACCAAGACGGGGGTGGGATGATGTCAGGTCAGCATACCGAGAACCACAATGAGAACTTTACCTTCGTCGGTGCGTTAGACATGAATCGTCATTTTGAGTCGTTTGTTGCGCGACGCAATCACATGATGAGTACACGCCTGGACGGGGTAGTCCCGTGGAAACAGTATCACCGTGTGAATATCGATCACGGACGGCGGCATTCAAACGGTTAAAGACCAGGCTGATTCACACCTTCACAAAGCGCAGGGGGGACATTCCTCCTGCGTTTTTCCATGTCGGCGCGAAATTTTGTTATGATGGCCAGGGTGACATCAGCGGCTGGTCGTAGTGATTCGCCGTTTGCGTGTGAAGTGAGGAGTTGAGGTATGAGAAACCGCACAGGACTAATCATTTTAATGTTTGCGTCGGTGGTGGCGATGATGCCAAACTCCGTCTTGTTTCCAGCGGAGGGTGAGCTGGCAAGCCATTTACACCGTTCGCTTGGATTTGTCGGGTGGATGGTGACGGCGTATGCGATTGCCTATGTCTGTGCCACACCGGTGCTTGGTATGATTTCTGATTTCTTAGGGCGCAAGGCGGTGCTCGTCGTCGGCTTGTGTCTGTTCGCCATTGGCGGTTTGGTGCCAATCGGTTTTGATAACCCCGTCTTAATTCTCATTGGCCGATGCGTCATGGGGGTGGGCTCCGCAGGCATTCAACCGATGGTTGACAGCATGATTGGGGATATGTATCCGCGGGGTCCTGCGCGGCGCCGTGCGTTTGCGTTTTTTGCCGGAGCGATTGCTGTGGCGGAGGCGATGATGCCATTTCTCGGCGGAGTGGCGGCGGCCATCTGGTGGAAGGCCGTCTTTGTCCTCTATGGCAGCGCTATCCTGGCGGCCTTGGCGACCGTGCGGTTGAACATTTCAAAACAAGGCGCTGAACATGACGAGCGAATTACGTACGACGCGTACGTGCAGTCTCTGCGCGTCGCGGCTCGGATGCCGGTGCTGGCGGCCACTGTGCTCGGTGCGATGGTGTTTGGCGTGATTTACTTTGGAATTTCGGCCATGATGCCACTGGCTTATGGGGGTGCGCACACGTCGCTGGCCAATGGATTTTTGTTTTTGCCGCTTGGTTTTTGCTGGGTCGTTGGGGCGTTTATTTTTGCGAAAGTCACGCACCTGCGGCATTTGCACAGGCTGGTACTTTGCGCGCTACTTGTGCTTGCCGGCGCTACGTGGTGGCTTGGCGATGCGCGTTCATGGCTGCCGCTGTTGATAATTAGCGCCTTGTGGGGGGCTGGGTCAGCTGTTTTGACGACGGTGTTCACTTGGGTGGTTGGCGACGAGTCGCCAAACGCGGTGCGCGGTGCGATGAACGGTATCTATAACGCGGCGTACGTCCTTGGATTCTCGGTGGGTGCGCCACTTTTTATCAGCCTTGTCCATCACGTCGGTTTGCAAAACGCGTGTGGCATGGGCGCGGTGCTCATGGCTCTCTTCATTCCGCCACTTTGTCTTACCTACCGGCAGGCTGCGAAAGTCAAGGCGGCACCTGTGAATTCACTGAAAGCGTGAATTGAGTGTGTAGTCGGACTATTCGGCCTGTGTTACAATGGGCCAGAAATGAATTGTCCAGAGAAATGTGAGTGGAGACACCGTGACCAAAGCGCTTGAGCATTTATTCCGACAACGCATTCTTATCCTGGACGGCGCAATGGGGACGATGATTCAGCAAAGTGGCTTAACGGCTGATGACTTTGGTGGGCCCGCGCTGGAAGGGTGTAACGAATATTTGAACATCACGCGTCCAGACCTCATTCAAAGGATTCATGACGCGTATTTTGAAGCTGGTGCAGATATCGTCGAAACCAATTCGTTTGGCAGTACACCGCTTGTTCTCGCGGAGTACGATTTGGCAGATTTGGCGTTTGAAATCAGTCGCCAGGCAGCTGTACTCGCACGTGCATCGGCCGACGCGTTTGCGACCGAAGCGAAGCCCCGGTTTGTGGCGGGGTCTGTCGGTCCGACGACGAAGAGCCTGTCGGTAACCGGTGGTGCTACGTTTGACGAATTGGTGGAAAGTTACGCTGTGCAGATGGAGGGCTTGATGGTCGGCGGTGCGGACTTTTTGCTCATTGAGACATCGCAAGATTTGCTGAACGTCAAAGCTGCAGGCATCGCTGTCCAGCGCGTCGCAGAGAAACTGGGGCGGGAAATCCCCGTCATGATTAGCGGCACGATTGAACCGATGGGGACGACGCTCGCTGGGCAAAGCATTGAGGCCTTTTATTTGTCGGTGGAACATATGCGGCCGTTTGCGGTCGGAATCAACTGTGCGACAGGTCCAGAGCTCATGCGAGATCACGTTCGTGCCCTGTCCGCGCTTGCAGAATGCGCGGTCAGTTGCCATCCAAACGCAGGCCTGCCGGACGAAAATGGCTGTTACCTGGAGACGCCATATGCGTTTGCGAAGAAAATGTCCGACTTTGCACGCGAAGGCTGGCTCAATATCGCAGGCGGCTGCTGTGGGACGACGCCTGCGCACATTCGCGAGCTCGCCGCGCAAATCGAAGGGCTAGCCCCGCGCGCCTACGCGGCGGAACATGCGCATGCTGTGTCGGGCATGGAGGCGATGATCCTCAGCGATGATATGCGCCCCGTGCTCGTCGGTGAGCGCACGAACGTCATCGGGTCGCGAAAATTCCGTCGACTCGTCGCGAGCGCGGATTACGACGCCGCAGCGGAAGTCGCACGGACACAAGTGCGGGCGGGTGCGCAGGTGGTCGACGTCTGTCTGGCTGACCCGGATAGGGATGAACTCGCCGATATGGAGCAGGTCTTGCCGCTTATCGCGCGCAAGGTGAAGGTGCCAATTATGATTGACTCGACGGACGCGGTTGTGGTCGAGGCGGCGCTTAAGCGGGTGCAAGGCAAGTGCATCATCAACTCGACCAATCTCGAGGACGGCGAAGCGCGGTTGGCGACCTATGCGAACCTTGCGCGCACGTACGGCGCCGCGTTGGTCGTTGGGACGATTGACGAACAAGGGATGGCGGTGAGTCGCCTTCGGAAAGTGGACATCGCGCTGCGCACGGTCCGCTTGTTGACGGAAAAATACGGGTTGCGTAAGTCAGATATCATTATCGATCCGCTTACCTTCCCTGTCGGAACGGGCGACGAGAACTATATCGGTTCCGCGCTGGAGACGGTCGAAGCTATCCGCATGCTGCGCGAACAACTGCCGGAGTGTCCAACGCTGCTTGGCATTAGCAATGTGTCGTTTGGTCTGCCTCCGGCTGGGCGCGAGGTGCTGAACGCGGTCTTTTTGTATCATTGCACGAAGGCGGGGCTCGCCTATGCGATTGTCAACAGCGAGCGGATTGAGCGCTACGCATCGATCCCGGAGGACGAGCGAGAACTCGCGAATCGGCTGTTGTTTGCGACGACGGACGAGTTGGTGGCCGAATTTACTGCGAAGTACCGCGAGAAGCGCGTTGCACCCTCCGTCGCGGTTAGCGATTTGCCGCTGTCGGATCGACTTGCGAGATACGTCATCGATGGTACGAAGGAAGGACTGATTGCTGATCTCGACGAGGCGCTTAAGTCTTACAAACCGCTGGAGATTATCAATGGTCCCTTGATGGCGGGGATGACGGAAGTGGGGCGGCTGTTCAATAACAATGAGTTAATTGTGGCGGAGGTCCTGCAGTCGGCAGAAGTGATGAAGGCGGCTGTGGCGTATCTCGAGCAGTACATGGAGAAAAGTGATACGCACGCCAAAGGGCGGCTCTTGTTGGCGACGGTGAAAGGGGACGTCCACGATATTGGCAAAAATTTGGTCGAAATCATTATGGCCAACAATGGCTTTGACGTCGTGAATTTGGGAATTAAGGTGGCGCCTGAGCAACTCATTCAAGCGATTCGGGAATATGAGCCAGACATGGTCGGTTTGTCAGGACTTTTGGTGAAATCCGCGCAGCAAATGGTCGTTACCGCAGAGGACTTTCGCCATGCGGGCATCGACTTGCCCATCCTGGTCGGCGGTGCAGCGCTGACGAAAAAGTTTACGCTGACCAAGATTGCGGACAAGTACGACGGCCCCGTGTTGTACGCGAAGGATGCGATGGAGGGACTGGATATCGCGAATCAGCTGATGAGCGAAGACGCGCGTCAGCCATTGCTGTCGCGCAATGAGGCTGAGCGCCAAAGTTTTGTCGAACAGGGCAAGATGCACAATCCTCAAGTTCGAAAGCCAACCGTCAAGGTGCAATCCGACATCGACCGGAAAGCGCGCGTGTACACGCCACCTGACCTTAAACGACACATCCTTCGGGATTATCCAGTAGCGATGCTCCGCCCTTATCTGAACTTGCAGATGCTCCTTGGCAAGCACCTCGGGCTCGCAGGCAATGTGGAAAAGCTCTTAGCAGAACGAGACGACAAGGCGATGGCGTTACTTGACACGGTTGAGCTCCTGATGGAGGAAGCCGTCGCAAAAGGTTGGTTGCAAGCCAACGCAGTCTATCAATTTTTCCCGACCGCTGCTGATGGCGATGACCTGGTCATCTACGACGTCGATGGCGAGCGGGAGCGCACGCGGATTCCGTTTCCGAGGCAAGCGAAGCCGCCGTACTTGTGTGTAGCTGATTTCGTGCGGCCCGTGGAGGACGGCGTGATGGATTATGTCGCGATGTTTGCAGTGACGACAGGTAGTCAAGTGCGGCACGAGGCCGAACGCCTCAAACAAGCAGGCGAGTATTTGCGGGCGCACGCACTACAATCTATTGCACTAGAATTGGCCGAGGCCTTCGCTGAACGTGTGCATCAGCAAATCCGGGATATGTGGGGCTTTCCTGACCCGCCCACGATGACGATGCGCGAGCGATTTATCGCCCGCTACCAGGGCATACGCGTCTCCTTTGGCTATCCTGCATGTCCTGATCTCGAATCGCAGGCGACGCTGTTTTCACTACTGCGGCCGGAGGACATCGGAATTCAGCTGACGGATGGATTTATGATGGACCCAGAAGCGTCCGTGTCAGCCTTGGCGTTCAGCCATCCGGAGGCGAAATATTTCAACGTCGAAGCCAACGGGTAACTGTCGCGCATGGGTTATCATCTGTCGTTCGCGAAGTCGACGCCGGTCAAGCGCGTTATAAGCATGGATAGGAGGGACAATATGGCGACTAAGGATCAGGTGGTGTGGCCAGCGCATAGTTTGCAAGTAGGGAACCGCAGGTATGTTATCGGCGACGGGGCAATGGCGACTTATTTACACCAGCGGGGCGTCCCCATTCGTGTAAGCGCCGAGGCGCTCAATTTGTCTGATCCGGCGCTTGTTGAGGAAGTACATCGGGCTTATGTACAGGCCGGATCGACGATGATTCAGACCAACACGTTCGCGGCGAATCGGCGCAGTTTAGCGCGGCACGGTCTGGGGAATCGCGTCCGAGAGGTCAATCAGACGGCAGTGGCCATTGCGCGCAAGGCCGCTGGTCAAGCGGCGTCGGTCTATGGCACCATTGCACCAGTGGAAGGTGGCAATCGCTATGGCAGCGCGTTGTTAAACGAGGAACGGCAGCAATTACAGGCGTTTTACGAGGAGCAGGTCGAGGCGCTGGCGGCGGCTGGCATTGACGGGTGGATACTCGAAACTTTCCCGGATTTAGAAGAACTGTTGATGGCCGTTGAGGTGGTCACGACGCACTCCAATCTCCCGATAGTTGCCAATTTGTCGCCGGAGGAAATTGGTGTTACGCGCGACGGCGTCGGACTGGCTGAGGCGTTTACCGCGCTTCGCGCAGCAGGTGTGCATGTGACGGGCATCAATTGTCGCTTAGGCCCGTATGGCATCCTCCGATCATTCGAGCAACTCCAGCCGCTCGCAGATATCTCAGGCCAGTATGCCGCAATGCCGAACGGTGGCATGTTGCATCAGACCGATGACGGCGCACTGTCGTATACGGGGGATGAGGAAAACTTCGCGGATATCATGTTGAGAATGGCAAATCTCGGTGTCACGTGGTTGGGTGGTTGCTGCGGTACGACGCCAGCGCACATCCGGACGCTGGTTTTGCGACTCAAAACATCGACCGACGGCAGTGCGACGACAACCGCGCAACATGGGCATGGAGCGGGGCGGCCCTGGCGAGTTGTCAATCGGGATGATAAACCGGCTGTGGGCGAAATCTTGCCGCCGACCCCGCAGTCCCTTGTCGAGCGCGTCCAGCAGAAGACGACGATTGTCGTCGAACTTGATCCGCCAAAGACACTGAATTGTGACAAATTTCTGGAGGGCGCTAGGGCCCTCCGCGATGCGGGGTGTGACCTTATCACCATGGCCGACAATTCGCTCGGCAGCGTTCGAGTCAGCAACATGGCACTTGCCGGAATGTTACAACAAGAAGGCATTGAGCCTTTGGTTCACGTCACCTGTCGAGATAGGAACCTGATTGGCCAACAGTCACACTTAATGGGGTTATCCGTCATGGGGGTGCGCCATATCCTGCTTATCACCGGAGATCCGTCTCGGTACGGAGATTTGCCTGGCGCCTCATCGGTTTACGACGTGTCCTCCATTGATTTGACCAAAATGGTGCGCCGATTGAACGACGGCGTGGGTTTTTCTGGTAAGGCGTTGACGAGGCCCGCTAAGTTCGTCATTGGGACGGCGTTCAATCCCCATGTGCGCAACTTTGATAAGGCGATAGAGCGCCTGAAACGCAAAGTGGCGGCGGGCGCAGATTACGTGATGACACAGCCGGTTTACGACGCAGCTATGATGGAGCGTATCGCCACCGCGACCCTTCATCTCGGCGTGCCAGTGTTCATTGGCATCATGCCGTTGACCAGTTTGCGCAACGCCGAATTCCTGCACTACCAGGTGCCGGGCATGACGATTCCAGAGCCTGTCCTTCAGCAGATGCGGGAGGCTTCACCCGAGTCAGCGCAGGAGGTGGGGTTGGCAATTGCGCGCGATTTGTGTGACGAAGCTTGCCAGTACTTCAACGGCTTGTATCTGGTGACGCCATTTCTCAAGTACGACATGACCGTTTCGTTGACAAAGTACATCCGGGCAAATACGGCTGCAGCCGTGCGTTCCTCGTAGGGATGTCACACATTTGTACAAATTCTCGCCGTTCGCTTGATTGCTGGGCCGCCGCCTTTCGTTTATCTTTTGGGTAAAGCTTGGCGAATGCGTTTAGAAAGGCGGCGACGACGTGAATCGTCTGGCCATTGGAATATCTACGCTAGCGGTTTGTCTGTTGATGACAGGCTGTGCAATTGGGCAGAACGGCGCTTCAGCCAATCAAACTGGGACGACAAGTGGGCAACTCGTTTTCCAAAACAAGACCAGCGAGATGCGCATCACGCCCGACAAAAAAATGGATGCCAGTCTGGTGACGACCACGGATGACACCCACATTGACGTGCTCGATAGTCAGGGCCATCGGGTGATTCTCAACGCAGAGAAGACACCTGCGTTGATAGTGGCGTACTGGTGTCCACATTGTCAGCGGACGTTGCAACTCTTGTCGAACCACCAGTCGCAACTCTCAGCGTTACCTGTGCTGATTCATACTGGATTTCCGGATGGCACAACGCTCGCAGAGGCGAAAAAGGTGGTGGCAACGGAAGTGAAAGACCTTCATTTACATGGGTTTACGTCGTATTATGCGCTAGGGTCGAGTTTTGCGAAGCAGTATGCGCCAAAAGGGTATCCGACATTGCTTTATGGTTCGAACGAAGGCGTTCAATCGTTGGTCGGAGAGCATGTCTTCAGTGTCTGGGACGAGGTCCTGACAACCCCGCTCTAAACCGATTCAATCGTTGGACAGGCTCGTCAGATATAGGGTGGACGGGCCTGTCGTATTTGGTATGGACAATTTTAGACACAGAGATCTGATCAATTTTTTGTAGAAAACCGATAATCGTAGGGATTCTTTGATTTGATCAGCAGATGCTAGTGCATAATTTGTCGAATATGTTATCCTTCCTCTCTGTACTTTGCGGGCCATTGGCGTCGTGCAGGAAAAGAATGTGTTTGTGTAGAAAATGCAGAAAATGATGTACAGAAATTGAACGATTGAAGGACGTGGTGAAAGCTGAACGACCGCGTGTGTTCTTTGGTCATGATGCGAATAGGTAAATCTGTGGCTGATCTATCCGGCTGCGATGTAAAGTTTTGATGGATGTGACGAAGATCCTCGATTATTGTCCATTGTCCGTATAGAATGAGACATAAAGCGTTAGGCTCGTGCGAATATATGCATAGTCGAGTTTGTCGAATTGCGAGGGTGGACAATGCGTACATTGAGTGGATACGAGGCATTGGAAATTGCCGATAAATATGGAGTTTCATTATATGATCGCTATTACGAAAAGGAGATCTCGCTGGAAGAGGCACAGCAGTTTGTGGAGAGTCAGCGAGATCCGCATTCGTTTCTTGTAAAACATTGGCCAGATAGTGATGAAGAAGCGGAAACGGTGGTTCTTGCGAACGCATTGAAGCGCTTGAAAGAGGAGCGCATCGCTGCGGGAACGATTGACGAATTGGCGAGTATGCCCGACAACCCGATTCATCCATTCGCAGCGGAACTCGCCGCAGAACGCCTCGCGGATCAGAACCGACTGCAAATTGTCGACGCGTTTGCGGAAAGTCTTTCATATCGGCTGCCACAGCGTGTGCAATTGAGCACAGGTTTTCTCGATCACCTCGCTGGACTGGTCTGCGAAGATTGCGCCCACATGTCACTCGATGAACCGTTTCATGAAGATTGCCTTGCGTCGCTGATTGATTTCATCCGCAGTGAGTCGTTCACGGTATCCGACATTGTCGAGATGCGGGAAGTGAAGTTCCAGAACGGCAAATTGACCAAGATGTTGCGGCCGGGTTTTGGACTGTTGAGCAAGAAGGTGTCGGAGACGAGATCGAGATGGCAGTCAGTATTTAAACCGATGCTTCATCGAGAATCAGATGCGCAGAACTCGCGTGACGCGCACCGACACGACGGCGGGACATCTCAGGCAACCGGACGCGATGCGGCGCAGCAGTCGTCCCAGCTGTACGAGGATGTGGTCGACCGTGCATTGGACGACATGCAGGCGACGCGCGTCTCACCGCGTGTTCCAGTCGCGCCAAAGGTATCTGGAGGCGAGGAGACAGCAGGGGAGAATCGCGCTGAACAGCGCCCGGTTGTCACTAAGAATGATTTGATTGCGTACTTAGAGTCCATTGAAATCATTGATGACCATGGACAGATGACGAAACTACACCAGGAGCAACGGGCACTCCAGTCGCAACTGGCGGCCAAGGATGAGGAAATCTACCGCCTGCACAAGCAAATCGAGTATTGGCAGAAGCAGTGCGACGAAATTCAACGTGACATGGACACCTTGATTGAGGCGATGCAAATCGCGAAGCGTCGTTCCTCGTCGACGAACGTGGCGAGTTCACCTGTGGTCGAGGCGACGTTCGAGAGCAAATCGTAAATCAGCACAAGTGGCATGGTGCACAGGCCGACCGTCTTCAAGTGAATGAATTGACGACGGTGGCCTGTGTCGGTCGCCAAAACACGGATTGCCCCATACTGTACTCAGTCGGCCGCAATTGGCGGATGTACAGTTGGCCCAGTGGGCTATGTAGCTCATACTCCGTCACACTACCCTGATAGCGAACGCGCTCTACGGTAGTGGGTAGGCCTTCGCCAGTTGTCGACCATTCTGGTCGGATGAAAAGATGGACGCGTTCTCCGACGACCAGTTGGTGTGGACAACTTATTGTGAGACGCAGAGAATGCTCGCCGCTGACGTCCCACAGCCTGCCGTGAGCCCCACTACGAGCATCGCGCCTGAATTGTCGATAAAATCAGATATTTTTTCCGGAATCGCACAACCATCATCGTCATTTCAAGTGGCATCATAGTTTTATCGTAACGATGATTTGTGTAAAACCGTTTAATTTCGGGTTAGGAAAGTGTTAAGGTGCGTTGAAGGGTGGGGGGATTGGGGGGAATGCTGGTGCGCTGTGGTTTGGAGGATTCCACCGCAGTAATCGTTGTACGACCGCCCCAGTGCTGCCCAATCCCGCTGCGCCGCCCCTCACACTGACAGTGAAACCTGCAACTTCTGTGCAATTTTGAGCACGTCTTCGAGGACGGCACTCGCTGTCGGCAGTGCGCCTGCGCCCGGGCCAGATAGGGTGATGGTGCCCGATGCGTCGCCGTCGATACAGATGGCGTTTTGGACGTCGTCGATGGCGTAGAGTGGATCATCAAGGGTGAGAGTCTCTGGTCCGACGTGCCAGTTGACGAGACCTGACGCTACATCCCATTCTGCCGAGACGATGTGTTTGATTTTGCAGTTTTGCGTTTGCGCTGTGCGGATGTCTGCTTGGGATATGGAGCGAATGCCTTCGATTTCCGTGCCGACGCGCGCGTCTTGCGGAACACCGATGCAGTCGAGTAAAATTTGGAGTTTGCACCAGGCGTCAATGCCGTCTACGTCCATGTCTGGATTCGCTTCGGCGTAGCCAAGCGCTTGGGCGGCGCGAAGGGCGTCGGCGAATGCGAGTCCTTCTTGGTGCATCCGGGTGAGGATGTAATTCGATGTGCCGTTCATGATGCCACGCAGGCGGACAATTTGGCTTATGTGAAAGTAGGTCTCTAGGGTGTGCACAACCGGAATGCCTGCGAGCACGCTCGCTTCGAAGCGGACAAATTGGCCGTATTCGCGTGCGACCCGACGAATCTCTTCGCCGTATTTGGCCATGAGTTCCTTGTTGGCGGTGACGACAGATTTTCCGTGCCGGAGGGCGTAGAGCACCGCATCTCGCGCGCTGTCCGTGCCTCCCATGACCTCGATGACGACATCGATGTCGTCATCTGCACACACTTGTATCCAGTCGGTATGTAACTTCGCTGTGTCTACAATGTTGTCCCGCGGTTGATCTAAGTCGCGCACGACAATGCCACGCACATCGATTGAGAGTCCACGTTCCTTCCGTAGCGTGTCGCGTTTGTCGGCGAGTACGCGTAAAATGCCGGTGCCCACCACACCGCACCCCAGTAATCCAATGTTGATGTTGTCCATGCTATGTCCTCCTCAGGCAGCTGTCAGAATCGTCTGGCTGAGATCCACGCGCTGTGCCCGCGGTGGGGGTGCCCAGTTGATAAAAAAGGACATCTCCCAGAGGGAGATGTCCTTTTGGACGGCATCCCTCTTATCTCCCAGGACGATTGTCCTGCAGGAATTAGCACCATCCGATTTACGGTGGTTGCCGGGCTTCATCGGGCCAGTCCCTCCGCCGCTCTTGATAAGAAGATCTACAATATTTCGTTCAGTTGTGTGGATAAAGATTACACTGGGTAAACAGTTTTGTCAACAGATTAACAAAGGATCTTATCGAACGTAATCCGATATCTTTCGATACCTTCTGAGAAACTTACAGGCTCGTGGACGGCAAATCTGCAGCCGCGTCCGCTGTCTGCCCTAGTGGTGATGCGCTGGCGCGGATTTCTGTTTCATAATCCGTTTGAGCACGTTGGAGATATGGCGTCACCCAAGCACTTCGCACACCCCAGTAGAAGAAGGCGAGGGAGCCCACGGCCACGACTAACAAGTCTATGCCATAGGGGATGACTTGAATGCCCCCAAATTGCGCACTGCCGAGGAATGACACGAGAATCATGAACGCGAGATAGGCAATCATCCAAATACTAGATTTGAGATGTTTGCCAAATCCTTTGAACCCCTCATTCCGATATTGGAAGAAAAGGTAGATAGGCAACCCGACAAGAATCACGAAGATGACACGTCCCGTAGATGGCCAGGTGCCTGCGTACAGAATCAAGGAGGCCATCACGAAAGCGATGGGTGCTAGTATTTTCAAACCCTTGACGCGCACGCTCGAACCCATGCCATCCGCGACGTCGCGGAATGCCAACGCCGATACAGGGCCCGTCGTGTAGGATAATAGGGTCGCAATGGAAATGACGGTGGACAGTTGCCCCCAACCGCGGAACAGTATCAGAAACAAATACGCGATGACGAGATTAGCCCACATGGCTCGGCGAGGAATCCGCCACTTTGGATGCACATGGGCGAACGATTTCGCCAGCCAACCGTTTTCACTGATGCCAAAAATCATACGGGCCGTGGTCGCTGTATACGTGATGCCCGTTCCAGACGGAGACACGAATGCGTCCGCAAACAAGATGATGGCCAGCCAATTCAGGCCAAAAGCCATGGCCAAGTTTGCAAAAGGTGAGTCAAAGTTCAAATGAGCGAAACCGTTGGCGAGCATCGCAGGTGTCAAGCTGCCAATAAAGGCCACTTGTAGCAAGAGATAGATGACGGCGGCCAACAGGATTGACCCGACGACGGCAATTGGCACAGAACGATTTGGACGTTTTACCTCACCGGCCAAATTGACGGGGCTGGTAAAACCGTTAAATGCAAAAACAATACCTGAAGTTGCGACAGCCGTGAGTACACCTGACCAACCAAAGGGCGTAAACCCGCCGTGTTGCGAGAAGTTTTCGCTGTGGAACCCACTGCAAAGCAAAGCTATCGCAGTTAAACCTGGAATCACGAACTTGAGCACGGTGATGAACGTGTTGACGCGTGCAAATAGTTGGACGGTCCAGAAGTTGATTAAAAAGTAGATGAAAACCAGGACGGCGGCCAACCATAGGCCGGTGGCAGTCAACGTTTGAGAACTGGTCGAATAGAGCGCATGTGTCCAAGCGAAGGGCCACGAACTCATGTATTGAATCGAGGCCTCTGCTTCAATTGGAATGACGGAAACGATGGCAATCCAATTTGACCACCCAGAGATGAAACCAATGACAGATCCGTGTGAGTACTGGGCGTAGCGGACCATCCCGCCAGATTCCGGGAATCGCGCGCCGAGCTCAGCATAGACTAGGCCAATGAAGAGCACCATGACCATGCCGATAATCCAAGCCACGACAGCTGCTGGACCCGCGACGACCACTGCTTTCTGCGCGCCAAACAACCAGCCTGAGCCGATGATCGAGCCGACGCCGGTCATCATCAGGCCAAACGTGCCAATATTTCTGTTTAACTTTTGCAATACGCCCCCTCCTCTGTGTGTATGACTTGGTTCGAAATGTGCGAGGTGAATTATCAGAATTGGAATTAAATTTAACTTTCAATAGTTAGAAAGAGGGAATTCACCCGCAGTCACAGTATATCATGTGAAATAGAAGCGCTTCAATTTGTTTTATAAAAAAATGACACCGTTTACATCTGCGTCCGCACGGCATTAGCGGTGCGTGGTGATGTCATCACCATCGAGCAGTTTTGGGGACAAGGCCAACAACTGATCACACAGAAGATACAACTGTTTGTCGGTCAGTTTTGAGACGTCTCCTGTCACAATATCTAACACCAGCTGTACGTGTTCAGGACTGTATGCACGACCGTTCGCGGTGATGTCGTGAATGGTTTGGTAGACTCGCTCTTTGATAGCGAGTTGGCGCGCTTCGTTTTGTGAGAATTGCGCGGCGCGACGGCGGGTTGACATCAGTTCAAGTGTCAGTCGCTGGACTTCCTCTTGCAGTTCGTCAATTTGCCTACGCTCCGGCCTGCGTGACTGGATGAAGGCCTCTACGCTCGCACGTGGCACGCGCCAGCCCTCTTTGCGATTTCGCGCGCCTTTTGGCATAAAGGCCCCTTCAATTTTGCCTTCCCGCACCCAGGTACGCGTCATTTGAATGGATGATGTGACACCCGCTTCTGACAATGCGGCAAATACTTCGTCGATAGTAAGTAAATCGTCCGTCGTGTCCATACACCCTTTCTGCAAGTGAAATTGCGATAAACAGCCCCGCTGTGGAGGATGAAAATGGGACATGCAACTAATCGTAGCATGCTAATATTAGTATTATAACATTAAGGTGGTTTCGTTCCAATGGCGCAAACAAACGTGTATCTGTACGGGTCTAGGCGACCATACTGCTTGTGGGTGTATCTGGGTGTATCCAAGCGAGGTGACGGATTCATGTTTGAGCGATTTCAAAATGTCCACGTGACCATTACCGACCACTCGTTTCTACGAACGATTCCATTGAAGAACGTCGATGCTTTTTTGCGCTCCCGCGGATGGAAGGTGCGTACCTACCAAAATCTAATGATTTACGACGATCCGGTTTCGCGTCGAACGATTGAACTGTCGCGAAATGAAGACTATGACTATTCTGGGCGCCTGCAAACTGCGCTTGAGATCATGCAGGACATTTTTCAGTACAATCAATTGGTTTTAGTAGAAAAGATCTTGGGGACGATGTGAATCGGCGCCGTATGGGTGGCATGGGTGGCACTTTACATCCATCGTGCATCGTGCGGCACTGACGCGTAAGTTTATTCTGGTAGTATCCTCCCAAGGGTCGCACCATCCTTTTCAATTCTTTTCAATCCTTTTATCCCCTCAAGGTCGTACAGCTGAAATACGCAGCGTGACTGTTTGGTGTGCGTCGGCGATCCTCAATGTGGTTTTAATACCTTTTATTGCATGTTCAAGGTCATCTTTGGGGAATGTATATCGTAGTTCTGCGAGGAGGACGGTATGAGGCCTTATCGACGAATGAAGCGACCCAAAAGTATCATTCCTGAGGTGAGATTGCCCGACCCAGTCCCAGAAGCGGGAGATTTGCTGGATAAGGCGCTGGAGGTCAAGGAGAAGCAGTTGCGCGAAACCTTTGCCAATTGCTCCGATGTCGTGTTTCGGCACATTGTTTGTCCAGATGCGGTGGGGCAGGGGATTCGTATGCTGATTACCTATGTCGACGGACTTGTTGACACCAAGCACCTGGACGAGGCCGTTTTGCAGGTGCTGATGCGTCAACCCTTGCCGCCGGCACCCGCTGTCACGGCGGCTTGGGTGCAGGAAATATTGGCCGACAGAGCCGTACCTGCGGCACAAGTGGGTGTGGTGACAACCTACGACGAAGTGGTGGCATTTGTCCTGAAGGGCAGTGTCACCATGTGTGTCGATGGAGACGAGGCGGCTTTGACCTTAAGCGTCGTGGGCTGGAAGCAACGTGGCATCGAAGAACCGCCGTCGGAACCGGTCATTCGTGGTCCTCGCGAGGGGTTTGTCGAGTCTTTGCGAACGAATACGGCCATGGTGCGGCGGCGCATTCGCAGTCCGAAATTGAAGATGCAAACCTTCACAATTGGTGAATTTACAAAAACCGATGTGGTGCTGGCTTACGTGGACGGAATCGCTGAACCTTCCGTGGTTGAGGAGGCGCGGCGGCGCATTCAGCGCATTGATATTGACGCTGTACTCGAATCAGCATTTCTTGAGGAATTTATTGAGGACAGTCCGAAGTCTCCCTTTCCGCAAGTACAGAGCACGGAGCGGCCCGATGTGGTCTCCGCAAATTTGTTGGAGGGCAGGTTTGCCATTTTTACAGATGGTACGCCGTTTGCGTTGGTGGCTCCAGTGGTTTTCTGGGGGGCGCTCAATGCGAACGAAGATTATTATGAGCGGACCTTTATGTCGAGTTTTTTGCGGATCTTGAGAATTACGTTTATGCTGGTGAGCCTTCTTTTGCCATCCGTCTACGTCGCCATGGCGACATTTCAACAGGAAATGATTCCAACGACACTTTTGATGAGCATCTCGGCAGCCCGTGAATCTACCCCGTTTCCGGCCGTCATTGAGGCGCTGTTCATGGAAATCGTGTTTGAAGCCCTGCGTGAGGCCGGCGTTCGCATGCCGAAGCAAATTGGGCAAGCGATGAGTATCGTCGGCGCGTTGGTCATTGGTCAGGCGGCCGTGGAAGCCGGGATTATTTCGGCGCCGATGGTCATTGTCGTGTCATTTACAGGCATCGCTTCGTTTACGTTTCCGCGTTACAACTTTGGTATCGCGATTCGACTTCTCCGTTTCCCAATGCTCATTTTATCAGGGATTTTTGGAATTTATGGAATCGCCATTGGCATTGTGATTCTCGTCATCCACTTGGTGTCCCTGCGGTCGTTCGGCGTTCCCTATTTCACACCGGTTGGGCCGATGCATTTTCAGGATTTTCGGGACGTGTTCATCCGCGTTCCTCGTTGGGCGATGCGGTATCGCGGAGGGATGACGGCCAAGCAAAATACCATACGAATTCCAGCTGGGCAGCAGCCGGGTCCGCAGCAGGATAAGGAGTAGACTAGGGGGGAAGGTATGAGTTCGATACAGCGGATTTCGCGATGGCAATTTGTCATGTTATTACTCCCCATTGTCATTGCGACAGAAATTCTGCCAGTGACAGATCTGTCCGCAAAGTTTGCCCATCAGCGCACTTGGCTCGCGATGATTCCAGCGACACTGACAGGCATTTGGAGCATCTGGGTGATGACAGAACTGGCGCGGCGCCATCCTGGTCAAAGTATCATTCAATACGCGATGGACATCCTCGGCAAATGGGGGGGGCGTGCGTTTGGTGTCATCATCATTCTGCAGACATTTATTTACACGACGAAGGTCGCCGCGGAGATGATGACCTTCATTTCGATGTTTGCACTTCCGCGCACGCCAAAACCGATGATTCTCGGGCTATTTCTATTCGCATGTGGAGTCGCGGTATGGGCAGGCATCGAAGTCATCGCGCGTTGCGCGGAGACGTTTATTCCGATTACCATCACGTTTTTCCTCTTCGTATTCATTTGTTTGTTGCCGAATATGCGTCCAGCTTATGTCCGCCCCGTGTTGGGGCCGGACTGGTTTGAAACCGTCATTCAGGCGGCGATTGTGCCATCGGCCTGGTACGGGGAATTCCTGCTGATGGGATTTCTGTTGCCCTTTTTGGAGACGAGCAAAAACGTTCGCCGCATGTCGTATTACCTGCTGACGTTCATCGGCGTGTTTGTCGTGATGATAGCGCTCCAAAGCACCATGGTCGCAGGGCCGCTCATCGAGAAACTGACGTACTCTTACTACATTACCGCCAGGTACATCAGCTTGGGTGACTTTTTTGAGCGAATTGACCCACTCATCATTTCGATTTGGATGTACGGGCTAGTGGTGAAAGAGGCGGTCTGTTTGTTTGTGTTTGCAACCTGTGTGACGCAGTTAACCGGATTGTCTGATCACCGATTAATTGTCATGCCAGTGACCATATTGACGATGATTGGGTGTCTGTGGATGTTCCCGAATTTGGCAGAACTGCGCAGCTTCTTGACTTATACGTTTCCCATAGAAGGGATGGTCGTCCAGAATATTTTGCCCACGTTCCTGTTAGCCGTCGACATGCTCAGGCGCGGGCTGGATAGGTCGCCTGCCCATGCGTAACCTGCGCAAATGGCTCCTTATCTTCACAACGATTTGCTTGATTCTGCCGCTTTCCGGGTGTTGGGATAGGAAAGAGGTCAACGAACTCGCACTCGTCATGGCAGAGGCTATCGATTTAACCCCGGATAACCGCGTTCTCGTGAGTGCACAAGTAGCTATCCCATCGCGGGTCGGTGGTGCTCAGACAGGATTGAGTGGTGGCTCAGGCGGCAAGAGTTTCTTTATGATTAGCGCCACGGGCCGCAGTGTCAGTGAGGCGGACACCAATGTTCAGAAGAAGCTTCCCCGGCAGTTGTATTTGCCGCACCTGCGTATCATTCTGATTGGTGACCAGATGGCCAAAACCGGAATGATGGATATTCTCGATCACTTTGGGAGAAATCCCCCTAATCGCCTGCGCACGGCGATTTTGGTTGCGAAGGACAGCGATGCGCAATCCCTGCTAAATACCACGTATCCGTTGGAGAGCTTATCCGGTGAGGCGATTCGTAAGTTGGAGCGTCAACTGACGGGGTCGAACACGACCTTGATGGATTTTATGATTCAATCGGCTAGTGAAGGTTCAGACCAGATGGCAAGCGCGATTGACATCAGGCCGGCACAAGAGTCACCAGGTACAGACTCTTCAGACACTGGTGGAACGAATGGGAGCACAGGCGATTCGAGCAGTCAGGGCGAAGAGAGCGAGGATACGGAGCCCGCATTTTCATTTGATCACTGCGCGGTGTTCCGCAATTTAAAACTGGTCGGATACCTAAATCCGGACGACACGATGTTGTTGGAGTGGATGCTCGGCAGGCTAAAGTACACCGTGTTGACAATGCAAGTACCAAAGACGGGGAAGACCATCAGCGTGGACTTGACTCAGGCGCACAGGCGTGTCCGCACGCAAGTACGAGGAAATCAAGTATCCGTGCAGTATCAGCTATCCGGGGCAGCGATGCTGCTAGAAAACCAGACGGGTCTTGACGCTGACGACCCTGAAGTGTTGAAAACGTTTCAGACGGCTGTGAACGCCTATGCTGTTCGCGCTGCACAGCACTGTTTAAATACACTGAGTAAACAACTCGATGCCGACCCGACCGGGGTCGGGCTGATGATTTATCGACAGCATCCTTACGATTGGGAGCGACTCAAGGACAATTGGCACCATATCTTTCAAACGGTGCACTTTACGGTTCATGCAAACGTCAGGATTGTCGAAGGCGGTAAATCTGGTCCGCCGATTTACGAGAAGACACACCGCGGTATTCGCGGAGAAGGGGCATCCGGAAATAGTAAGGATGAAGAAATGTCCAGTATCGGAGGCAGCCGATGATTCAAGTTTTCTTTTTCCTTTTTGCGCT
The DNA here is from genome assembly GCF_017329615.1 of Alicyclobacillus suci. Classification (GTDB taxonomy): domain Bacteria; phylum Bacillota; class Bacilli; order Alicyclobacillales; family Alicyclobacillaceae; genus Alicyclobacillus; species Alicyclobacillus suci. The sequence continues at coordinate 29,435 of NZ_JAFMTW010000008.1, forward strand.
GGCAGCCGCATCGTGGGTGCAAATTCGCTTTTTCGTCCCTGTTGAAACGAAAAGAGAATGGGGCGTGTTCACGTGTTTGATGAGCCTAGTAGCGGTCGTGGGGACGAGCTTAATCCTGGATAGTTCGCTACCGAATCCGTTATCGCTTGTGCGCGGGCTCATCGAACCTTTTGGTCACAGCATTCTACATTGATAGCGCAGATTTGCAATGGTTGCTAAACTAAGAGGCGGGAATTTAATTTCATACGATGCGAGGCGCTAGGGGTGCCATATGGCTGAGAGGCAGAGGATGCTAACCCTTTCACCCGATCTGGGTAATACCAGCGTGGGGAAGTGCCGCAGACTTAGCAGACCTCGTCACGCGTTGTTCGCCGACGAGGTCTTTTGGCATTGCCTGAGCGCACGCAAACTCTGGGAGGCGTTGTGCAAAATGGGCTGGAAGTTGCGAGAAATTGTCACGATGGTCATTCTGTCTGTGGTTTGCGGGGCTATCTACCGCGCGTGGGATGTCGTCACAAATCTGTTCAGCATCGGTTGGGTGCCTGGGCAGGGCATGATAAACGGACTTTGGTGGCTGGCTTCAGGTCTCATACCATACATCGTTCGCCGTCCGGGCGCTGCGCTTATGTCCGAAGTGATTGCGGCGGTTGTCGAGCTCGGACTGGGGAGCAACTGGGGCCTTGGCGGGCTTTTGTCGGGCCTCGTTCAGGGGATTGGTGCGGAAGTTGCATTTCTCTTGTTCGGGTGGCGCAAGTATCACGGGTCGATTTTGATGCTTTCCGGTGCGCTAGCTGGCATTGCTTTTAGCCTTCAATGGTATGTTCAGTACGGGGGTCACATGTACCAGGCCTCCATCGTCGTCTTCTACACCGTCATTACGATGGTGAGTGGGGCAGTACTCGGAGGGCTCTTGCCCAAGTGGCTGGCTGACGCGCTGAAGCGCACGGGCGTTCTTCGCAACTTTCAAATCGCCAAAAAATCGGCGTGATACATACAGGGCTGGCGTAAACGGGCCGCGGTGCGCGCGCTTTCCACCAGCCCTGTCATTTGTCCAGTATTTTCGCTACCGCCTTGGTGTTGCACTATGCTGCGCGACTAAGCCTTCGCGGTCGTCGGCGCGCTTTCCTTCGCGATGAGACCTGTCTCTGGACTGCTCGGCGAGGCCACTTCCGTGCGAGGAATGCGGCCGGCGAGGTAACTGAAGCGACCCGCCTGAACGCCCAGCGCCATGGCCCGAGCCATTTGCACCGGGTTCGTTGCCTTCGCAATGGCCGTATTGACCAAAACCGCATCTGCCCCCAGTTCCATGGCCAGGGACGCGTCCGATGGCGCGCCGATACCTGCGTCGATCACGACGGGCACCCGCCCATCGACCAGTTCAATGATTCGTCGCAGGCGTTCCGGATTGGGGAGCCCTTGCCCGGTTCCAATGGCGGATCCAAATGGCATGATGGTCGCGCAGCCGACGTCGAGCAAGCGCCGGGCGACGGTGTGGTCGTCAGTCGTGTACGGGAGGACCACAAATCCCTCGTTGACGAGGATTTCTGCCGCTTCCACAGTAGCGACTGGGTCGGGTAAAAGCGTCCCGTCGTCTGGAATCACCTCGAGTTTGACCCAGTTCGATAAACCCGCAGCACGTGCGAGGCGCGCGGTGCGAACGGCCTCGTCAGCCGTGTGGCAACCAGCGGTATTTGGGAGTAAGAAATACTTGTCGAGATTGATATAAGCGAGCAGCGATTCTTCGCGTGCCTCCAGATTCACCCGCCTGACGGCGACGGTTACGATTTCTGCGCCTGACGCGGCGAGTGCGTCGCGCATGACGGGAAGCGATGGATATTTGCCTGTCCCCACCATTAAGCGAGATGTAAACGTACGTCCCGCAATCGTGAATCCATCCATGCGTTCATCCTCCTTTGACGTTTCTACATCTGTTGTGCGGATACAGTTCAATCAACCACCGCCGACGAAACGGACGATTTCCAACGTGTCGCCTTCTTCGATGGTGGCTGTGGCAAAATCGCCCGGTTCGAGAATGTGTTGATTGTGCTCGACGGCAATGCGCTCGTGCCCCAAATCGAGTTGCTCCACGAGTTGTTGCACGGTGGAGTTCGCTGAAACTTCTAGGGATTTACCGTTGACAGTAATCTTCATCGCAGTCACCTCGGTTGGAACTGGTCTTGGAATGCGACGTGAAACGGTTGCCAACGCGCTGGCCACGGCTCTCTGGAGACGGACTGCACGACCATCTTGGCGGTCACGGGCGCGAGCAAGATGCCATTTCGAAAATGACCAACAGCCACGTGCAAACCTGGTGCGCCGGCCACTTCGCCAATCCAAGGTTGGCCATTTGGGGACCCGGGTCGAAGCCCCATCCACGTGCGCTCGAAGATAGCGTCCCGAAGGCCCGGGGCCATGCGGGCCACGGCGGTAAACAGCGTCGTCAACGCATCTATCGTCACGTCTCGGTTGTATCCGGCTTCGCGTTCCTCGGTGGCGCCAACCACAATGGTGCCGTCTCGTTTGGGCACGAGGTAGACGGGGGCACTGTAGATGGTGTGGCGAATCGCAAGCCCCTGCCGCGGCCGAATCGCGGCGAGTTGCCCTTTCACAGGGCGGATGGCGCAAGGCGTGGAGAACGGTTCCAACAAACGCTGTGACCAGGCGCCCGCAGCGACGACCACGGATTCCCCCCAGTAACTGCCTGTGGCGGTCTTGACCACATAGCCGTCGCCGGTCTTTTGGTGTTCAATATCGGTCACATGGCTGCCCTCGCACACCTGGCAGATTTGCTTCACGGCTGCGGCTAAAGCGCGCATGAGGAGTGGTGTGTTGACGTTGCTGTCGTCTGGTAACAGAAGCGCCCCTAACGCCTTTGCGAGATGTGGCTCTTGCCGTTTTACTTCGTCGGCGTCTAACCACTCGGCGCGCGCACCATGGTCAATCTGCCAACGCATTCGAGATTTCAGCGCTGTGACGTGGGTCGCGTCGAAGGCCATCTGGAGGATACCGTTGTGTGAAAGTTGGGCATCAATTCCCGTCAACGAGAACAACTCGTCGACAAACTGCGCATACAATGCACGGCTTTCCAGGCACAGTTGGTAAAAGGCACCGGGTTCTGAAACTTCCAATTGCGCGCCGAGCATCCCCGCTGCAGCACTCGAAGCTTCACCACCCAACTGGCCCTGTTCGAGCAGCAAAACGCGGCGCCCCGTTTGAGCGAGCCGCCAAGCGCTGGTCATTCCAATCGCGCCGCCGCCGATGACAATGACGTCAAACAGATTACGCACGTGGTTTCCGCCTTTCCTAAAATGACAAGTTATGCGCCTTGTGTCTGTCGCAATGCCGGTTTTTGATATATCTCCTAGTCATGCACTTTATTGTGTAACGTGCCAAATACGACTTTCGGGCTCGCCTTTGACTTCTCGATGGCGGACTTCAATTGCGCAGCCGCGCGACGTGGATCACTGGCTCCAAGTACTGCGCCGATGACAGCAATGCCACTGCATCCTGTCGCAAGTACGGTGTCGATATTGGTGTGGTCAATGCCGCCAATGGCGATGACGGGAATGGACAGCGCTTCGACCACGCGCTGCAGCGCGAAGACGCCGCGCGGCGGCAGTCCCGGGTGCGATTCACTGGCGAAAATGTGGCCGAACGTCACATAGTCCGCGCCTGCCCGCTCGGCTCGTTGCGCCTCTTCAAGACTGTGGACAGAACAGCCGATTTGGCCGGACCAACCCGCTTGCTTACGCAATGCGTCGACGACGGGCGCGGGGAGTGATTTGGCTGCTAGGTGTACGCCGGCACTGTCTGTCGCGATGGCGATATCAACTCGGTCGTTGACGAAAATGCGCGAAGAGAGCCGCTCCTCTGATAACGCTTGTTGCAGTTGTCGTACCTGCGAATACGTTTCTTGCGCGGGCGCCTTTTTCTCGCGAATTTGCAAGACGTCGGCACCGCCTTTCGCCGCTTCGACGAGCGCGTCAAAGAGCGGTAAGTGGTGTCGCTGCCGGTCACTAATCACATGTAAGACCGCGTTCATGGTTCACCTCACCATCAAAAAAGCCGTACCTGAATTATCAGGTACGGCGGGTTTCCATTTTGAACCCAACTAACACACCATTTTCTACCACATGATTTGTCAGACGTTCAATTCGGGATTAGGCTATCATGGGCGAGGCTGGATCGTCAAGGGAGTGACTGGAAAGCCAGCCCTTTTGCGGATGGTTCGAAACTGCGCTAAAGTGTCCGCAGGAGCGTGACAAGGGGGATGATCACGTTGAATCACGATAGATACTCGAGGCAGGTCCTGTTTCGACCGATTGGGGAGGACGGACAGGCTATGCTGCACCGCGCGCGTGTCGCCATTGTCGGGATGGGGGCGTTGGGCACGGTCTCGGCAACCCAACTCGTTCGCGCGGGTGTTGGTTTCGTCCGCCTGATTGACAGAGACATCATCGAACCGTCCAATTTGCAGCGGCAGTCGTTGTATGACGAAGCAGATGCCGCGCGCGGACGCGCCAAAGCGGAGGCGGCTGCGGATAAACTTAGACAGGCGAATCGCGACGTCGAAATTGAGGTGGCGATTGCGGATGTTCACTGGCGAAACGCGGAGCGGCTGCTGTCCGATGTCGACGTGATTGTCGATGGGACGGACAATTTTCAGGTACGATACCTTATCAACGACGTAGCGGTGAAGCATCAAATCGCCTGGTCGTACGGCGGCGCGGTCAGTTCCTATGGCACGACGGCGTTTATTCGCCCAGGAGAGACACCGTGTCTGGTCTGTCTGTTTGGGCCCAACACGCACAGTGGTGGACAGGATACGTGTGATACGGTGGGCGTCATTGCGCCCGTGGTGTCAATGATCGCCTCGCTGCAGGTAGCGGAGATATTCAAGTATCTGACGGGCAATGTCGATGCCCTGGCGAACGCGATTACGTATGTGGACGTGTGGAAAAATGAGTTTCGTAGCGTCCAGTTTGGACAGGCAAAAGCGGCGTGTCCATGTTGTCAACAGCACGAGTACGTGGCGTTGGCGACCCGGACGAATGACTTGACAGTCTCTTTATGCGGACGTCAAACGATACAGGTGCGGCCAGCGGCTAGCCTCCTTGTCTCACTGTCGCAAATGGCGGCTAGGCTTTCTTCGTTTGGCGAGGTGCGGCACAACGAGAACTTGCTGCGCTGCGACTTTGGCAACGTGCAAATCACGTTGTTTGCCGACGGTCGGGCGCTCATTCATGGTGTTGACAACGAAGTGGAAGCGCGTAGTCTTTACGCCAGATATATTGGCATGTGACAAGGGGGACCTTGCAATTGTCCAGCAGAGTGTAGTAATGTCATCGACAGATGAATTGAATAGAGCCACTAGGGGAGCAACATGCTGAGACAAGGGATACCTTGGACCCTTAGCACCTGATCTGGGTAATACCGGCGTAGGAAAGTGGCGGAGACGTGAGGATATTTCGGCGGACGCCCTCCTCGCGTGTCTACACCCTAGCGGCCTCTTTTGACAGGAGGCTTTTTGTATGTCCAATCCGACGTTGAGCCGTGCGCAACTAAGCGACAAATTGGCCCTTTACTTGGTGACTGATCAGCGAGCGGACACCGCGAATCTGCTAGATGTGGTTCAGCAAGCGCTGAGCGGCGGCGTCACAACGGTTCAACTTCGACGCAAGCACGACGATGGGGCACAACTGGTGGAACTCGGGCGGGCCATTCGCAAATTGACGAGGGAATACGGTGCGTTTTACATCGTGAATGACCGCGTTGATATCGCACTTCTCACCGATGCCGACGGCGTTCATGTTGGGCAGAGTGACATTTCGTGTACGGACGTGCGAAAGTTGGTGGGGGATACCATGGTGATTGGCGTCTCCACTTGCACCGTGGAAGAAGCACAGATTGCGGTTGCCGCAGGCGCTGATTACCTGGGGGTAGGGTCCGTGTTTCCGACGTCGTCGAAGCCGGATGCGGATATGTGTGGAATTGACGGACTTCAAGCGATTGCTGACTGCGTCGATGTGCCAATCGTCGGGATTGGCGGCATCCAGCAGGACAATGTTGTTCAAGTCCTGGAAGCAGGCGCAGATGGCATCGCGGTGGTGTCCGCAATTATGGGGGCTTCGGACGTGTCGGGCGCGAGTGCCGATTTATTGGCGATGGTTCGGAATCGCTAACGCGGTGGACAATCGAGGAACGGCTGAGGTATTGGGCGGATTTACTCAAATTCGATGTCTACAGCATGGTGGATTTCTCCTTCTGTCGGCGAGAACTTTTCTAAAACGATAATCAGAAGGCCGTTGGCGTAAGAAGCTTTGACGGATTCTGGACGGATACGCACGGGCAGTTCGATGGTTCGTTCGAACGGACCCACATAGCGTTCCGACGTCAGCACGTGCGCGTTGCGCTTTCCGGTTGGCGTCGGTACATTCCCGCGCAGGAACAGGCTGTAGGAACTCACCTGCAGGGAGATGTCCGTTCGCTTCAGCCCAGGGATTTCCGCCCAGACGCTAAATTCATTCCCAAGGTCATAGATGTCGACGGCAGGGTATACTTGTTCGGTTTCTTCCTCGCGCGCGAGTGGGTCCGCATTGAACCCTGCCATGGAGAAGTGTTTAAAAAAATCTTCACCTAATAATTTCTTGATATCTCGTAAATCACCGAGGTTCTTCAGATATTCAAATGGATTTTGTTGGCCACCGTTTTTCATGGACGTATGCCTCCCTGCATCACCCAGCAGGTGTCGTGGAGCTTCACAACGTTTGGTCTGACTGAGCATGCCTTTTTGCATGTTCGCTGTCGACGACATCGTTATCTAACGTGATTTGGACGTTTTCGAACAACGCGTTGCCTTGCCCACGTATTGAGCCAAAGCCATCGGATACCTTGCGCGAGGTGGTTTGACAAACTACCACGTTGTGACCAAAGTACGCGTGCGATGCGTCGGTTATCGTGCCGATTTGAATGCGCCCCTGACGCCACTGATTCATCGTTTGAGCCCTTCTTCTTTCGAGGATTGCAACAGGCTTTCAACCCACTTGGGAATGTCTGTTTCATTTTGGAACGAAACCGTATCGAGTATATCCGGGTCGCTTAAGAGTGATTTGAGATTTCGCATGACATTGTGATCTCCCGTCACATTTCCGAACCCCTGGTTATGTTTTTTGACACTTCGAAAGTTGGTCGGGAAGTTGTTTCCGACATTTAGGCAAGAAGCACCCTCCATGTTGGAAACGGACACGGTTCCGACAATAAATACTGTCGAAAAGAGACCTGGCTCAGTGTTGTCTTCCTGGTCAGCCAATGTAGTAAGCCCCCTATTGTTGGTCGACTTTTATCGAGTAGCCGCTATCTGTCCTCGCTAGGTGGGGATGCTCGGTGGACCCCGGAGAAACGGGACTCGTATCGTTTGTGGATTCCTCCGTCGATTCATTCCAGTTGTTCGAGCCATCCGATTGCACGAGTCGACGAAATCCCGATTGCTTGTTTGATAATCGCTGTCGCTGAGGGTTGTCCATTTGAAAGTTATTGCCCACATTCAGCGTTCCACTCAACTCTTTGACATCGATGCGGTCTAACTGAAAGAGCAGTTTATCCAATGTGGCCTGCTCTATTTTCAAGTTTTGAATGTGCACATTTCCAGGGGCTTTGGCCAATTCGTACGGTAAAGATCTCAGGAGTTGGTTGGTACGGCGGAGTTCTTCAATTAAAAGTGTCTGATTGCGAAGAATGCGACGTGATGCAAACATAAAATGATTCAACTCCTCTCGGGATTTTGGCCACCCCGAAAAACACTTGATTCTTTATGGCCTTTGCGCACGATATACAAATCACCATATGGATATGTTCGTCATTCAATGTTTATGAAAGACCAGCTATCTAATGTCAAGCATTCAATTGAGTTCTAAGAACCATGAAGGGAAGTGATTTTTGGGCGCATCTATATAAGCTTGTCAGAGAACATTTGCTCGTATTCAGGAGATAGCTGGCTTCCAAGGCGATTTCTGTGGATGATACACAGCACGGTCCCAAGGGGGGGATGGGGATGTGGGAGGATTTCATCAAATCATTTTTGGCTCGGGAAGGTCATCGAGTCCCTTGGTGGACAGATACGGAAAAGGTGGTTGAGAACATGCTCCCGCAGGATATGCCGTACTGGGTCAGGCAGTTTATAACATATCCTAAGTCGTATCGCGACGGTGACGAGCGAAACGACAACCAATCCTTGAAAATGTTTCACGATTTACACCAGTTAAGCGCTCAATGGCCATTTTCCGCACTGGGGTTTGATCCCTTTTGGCTGTTTCACAACGGTTCAGACGCATCAGATGCATCCGTCAATCGGAAAACAGGCCGTCCGAGGCCGTCCGTACGCAGGCGATACAAACATCGGCCCTAAATCCATGAGGGCCACTAGATACAAGATACGCGTGTGTCAAAGCAGGAGATTTTGCCGCCTGCGTTTTGGGGAAGTTGCATTGGGTGAGGGAATGTAGGAGTGGTGGTGTGAAAGCAAATCAAGCGGTGAATCTGACGGTCAATACTATTGCTGGGAACTCGGGTGTGTATTTTGGAAACCAAAATATTGCAATCGGCGTCAGCAGCCATTCAAAATCCAATAGTGCGATAGGGTCAATCGGCAGCCAAAATCTTGTCTACCGCAACATCAATCTCATTTACGATCCCGACGTTATCGACACACCAATAGACGATAGAGATATCCATGTTTTCGCGCCACACTATCAGCACTCTGCACCGAATGTATTGAATACGCGCGTCAACGACATTCAGTGTGAGACGATTACCCAGAATTCCGGCGTATTCATCGGGGAAACGCGTATTACCGGACTAGACGCGCATCAAAAGGAGAACATCGCATACGGTCAGACATACGGGCACGTCAATCAATCGAAGGGGAACCTCAATATCGCTTATGACCCCGACGTCGTCGATGCACTGATTGACGATAGAGATGTGAAGTCTGGGGTATTCGTGGCGGCGCCAGAACCACCTGTTGTAGCACAGCGCACATTGAATACAGATTCGTAGCGTCGCGCACGATGGGCAAGTGTTGCGATGGCGCGCAAGGGGGGTGACACGGATTCCGAACCTCATTTCCTTTGGCGTGATTCATATCCACTCCCCGCAGCAGAACGCAGGCGTATTTGTGGGTCAGATTAATATCACAGGTTTCGATGCCAATGTGAAGTATAATCAAGGGCATGGCTCAATGTATGGCATCTTTAACTGGAGTCAAAACAACGTGAACCACACGTTTGATGGCATGGAACTATTAGACGGCGTGATTTTAGATCAGGACATCAAATCACAAATTGCAAGTAATTTCTAGGATTGCAAAACGCTATGTGGGAGGTTCTACAATGCCATCTATGTTCAACATTGGAATCTTAAACGTCAGTACACCCCAGCAGAACGCGGGCGTGTTTTTGGGAGAATTGAATTTCACCGGTTGGGATGCAAATATGAAAATGAACCAAGGGCAAGGCGGCATTTTTGGGGTTTTATGCATGAATGGAGGCGTCATCAACAGTACCTTTGATGGTCTGGAAGGCGCCGATGGTAATATTCTTGACCAGGATATGAAGGGGCAGATTAGTGGAAACGTGTGACGACCCAGCGTTACGCTTGACAAATGGGCACGGGTCGACAATCTACACGACAGTTTTGTGGAGGCTGCGGGGAAGAGGCAGTCTCTTTTGTAATATTTGGGGGCGAGCGAGATGTCGGTCACGGCACGTGGCGCATACCACTGTCTTAATCAGACATCCAGGCTCGGCGGAGGATATACTGTAGGAGGCATTGGCCTACAGGACATTCACGGAATCGAATCTTGATTCACTGGAATATGATAAGAATGAGGCGTCAGATGCGAAACGTTAGACCATTTTGTGAAATCCATTGGATCCTTGAGGTGCCTGAATTGTGATTGGGTATGCGTCATTATGAAGGATTAGGGCGGTGCGACGAGTGGCCGTAAACAAGAAGCGACCTACCAAAATTCAGCCATCCAAAGAGGCGTATCAAGTCGTGGCAAGCATCGCCTGGATTGCGGGTTCGGTCCTTTTTGTTGCTGGGTCTGCTGTTTCCGTTGCGGGTGCTTTGAAAGCGTACAAGGATAAGCAAAAACAAAGCAGGTAAGGTTCTTGGAGTCGGCAGGTAGGCTTAGGACAGATAAGCCAGCGGGCCTCGACGCGTGAGGGACCGCGGCGTGCGGCATATGGCGTGGTGTGCCCCCGGGCCCATAAGGCAGAATATCGACTTTATTTTCTGATTTTCAGTTTTCCATAAACTTTAATAATATTCGTCAGAATACCCGAATCGAACGCAGGAGTTGGGGAAGGGCGGTGTCTACCTCCAACTCCTAAGTACGATCGCGGTATTTCACCAAAAAACCAGAGACGAGGTTACACCTCTGTGCGCTGTACGCGGCACGATTCTTCGTGGATTAATTCGAACAAATGCGTTACGAAGCGCTCTTGCATACCATGTAATGCGCCTAGATGAAGAAAGCGTTGTTGAACCTGGTTGGCTCTATCCGGCTGATAAACGTCGACATTTTTGCTGCGTTTTATGGTACCAATGGTTTTCGAAAGCTCGAACCGCTTGGCCAGACAAGTTATCAGTTGGTGGTCAATGGAATCAATTTTCGCCCGAAATTCATCGAGACTGCAGATTGTGTCATCCAATGGTCACACCTTCTTTCACGTTCACTGCACGGGTGAGGATGTCAATGCGTTGCATGAGTTCTGCGAATTCGTCCGGTGTAATACTTTGTTGTCCATCTGACAAAGCCGTTTCAGGTGATTGATGGGCCTCGAGGATGAGACCATCCGCGCCCGCTGCGATGGCGGCCATACTCATGGCACTCACATAGCGTGCGACACCCGTTCCATGACTCGGATCAATAATGATAGGGAGGTGACTCAAGTGTTTGACCACCGGAATCGCATTTAAATCCAGCGTGTTACGCGTTGCGGTCTCAAAGGTTCGAATGCCGCGTTCACAGAGGACGACATTGGGATTGCCTTCACTCAAAATGTATTCCGCTGACATGAGCCATTCTTCTATCGTTGCCGACAAGCCTCGTTTCAGAAGAACGGGTTTTGTCGTTTTGCCGACAGCCCTCAATAAGGGGTAGTTTTGCATATTGCGTGCGCCGATTTGAATCATGTCGACGTACTCACATGCCATAGGCAAATTTTCAATATCCATCACTTCTGACACAATTGGCAGTCCAGTTGCTTCGCGTGCTTCTGCCATAAACTTGAGTCCGGTTTCGCCAAGACCTTGGAACGAGTACGGGGAACTCCGCGGTTTAAATGCTCCCCCGCGCAAGAGATTGGCACCTGCTTGCTTGAGCGCCTGTGCAATTTCGATAATCTGATCTCGGCTTTCCACGGAACAAGGACCCGCCATGACCGTAACGGATCCGTCGCCGATTTTGCGATCACGAACAGAGACAACAGACGGGCTTGGATGATGTAGCCGACTGGCGAGTTTGTACGGAACTGGCTTTGTGGTGACTTCTTGAATCATTGCGACCATTGGTGAATTCCTCCCTAATCGTTGTCAATAAAAACACCCCCGCCCCAGATTAGGGACGAGGGTTACTCGCGGTACCACCCTAATAAAAGGTTTGTGCGATTGGATGGTGGTAAACAAAAAAGCCTCATCCTGACTAGGGACGAGGCTGCTCGCGGTACCACCCTAATAAAAGGCACAAAAACCTTTCACTTGATTGCGTTAACGAGCACTGGTATGCCCGGTTGAGGCTACTTTCCACATGGAGTTCACCGAACAGCTCCGGAGTGTACTTCCGTGCCTATTCAGTTCGGCTCTCACCAACCGCCGACTCTCTGTACCGAATTCAACACGTACTCTCTCCATCTCAGCTTTTTGCGATATACAGTTGTAAAATAAAAAAACTCATCCCTGGCAAGGGACGAGTTTTACTCGCGGTACCACCCTAATCAAAGGCATAAAGGCCTTTTACTTCATTGAGATAACGAAAACGCCGTTGACGTTTCCGGCACTGGCTACTGACCAAATGGCGTTCACCATGCGGCTCCGAAGTGTACTTCCGGCATTTGTTCAGTTCGGTTTCCACCATCCACCGACTCTCTGCACTGATAACAAACCCGTACTCTCTTCATCTCAGCCGTTGCTGTATAAGATTGCGCTCATTTTATCTTGGCGAACGCGGAGTGTCAATAGGCGTATGTATGAAGCCCGCCATTCGCGCGAATCTAGGCGAAGATGCATCGGAAGCGTAATGTTATCAGATGAGGTGCATGAAATGATATACTTACTTCGTATCATCAGGAATGCTTTCATGGGGGCTTGCTTCATCTCCGAGGAGGGGAGGTGAGGCCAGTTGACAGTGTATCAAGCCTTAACGCTGATGATTAGTTTTGCTACGCTTATTGTGGCGCTTCTGTCAGCGAGTAAGAGGAAATGAATTTCGCAAAGGCTTCGCCTGTTTCCGATAAAATAAAATAGACCGCCCTCCTTGACAAAGTTTGCGGTCTATTCCCCCGAGAAGCAGCCCCCTTGAAGGGCGACTGAGATACACATACGGCCATTCGGTGTTGGCGCACCGGGTGGCCCTTCTTTTATCGTATGCTGGTGTTTACACGTATATTATAGACATCTGTACGCGCTATATGCAACGAAGGGTCAGCATAGGCCGTTTCTCTTTAGGCTTGGAATCGAGTTCGCAAATGAATTTGAACCACCATACGATGAAAAATGTAACTGTTTATTGATATCATTCAATTGCAAATTTTTATCCATTATTCTTGATGTTGATATTCAACATTATGTATATTTTAGGTGTGGTTTCCGGATGAATTTAATCGCAAGGAGGCTCTTCACCGGGGGATTGTTGGGTCAGGATTTTCCCACGAGAACTACTCAGGAGATTATGATGCTGAAGACTATTACTACATCGCCGGTTTACCGATGATGTTACATTCCCGCAAGAATTTGCACTTGGATTTCTCGAAAATCAGTCTACATGGAAAATTGATGGGAAAACAACATACCTTGGTCTGCAAGTAACAGAGATAACTGGTCAAGTTCCCCAAGAGCTTCAAGCAAAGCACGATGCGGTAAAATTCAATGTTCTAATCGATTCTCAAACGGGTGTTCTGTTAAAAGAAGAGGAGTATACGTATGAAGGAGCAATACCCAAATATCCCCAAATCCATCGTAGATGATTTTTGGGATAGCTCCTTTCTGTAAGCAAAAAGAAATGTCGTTACGTTCCGGAGGAGGAGTTGTTGTGGCAATTGTCGCGGTAAGTATCGCACCATTGGGGACGGGAAGTACGAGTGTCAGTCAATATGTCGCCCAGACGCAGCGCGTTTTGCAGCGGTTTCCGCAGTTGAAGTTTCGGCTTGATCCGATGTTTACTACCATCGAAGGGGAACTCCCTGACATCTTTACAGCCATTTCGGAGATGCACGAGGCGCTAGTCAGTATGGGAGCACAGCGGCTGTCGACAGTCGTGAAAATTGATGACCGTCGGGATGTCAATCATTCGATGGAAGAGAAAATCGCCGTGGTGGACGCAAAGCTACATCACGAACGCGACGCTGGTTCTATGCAATCGTGACATCGCACATCGCGTAAAGCAAAGGGCATCCGCTTTAGATGCCCTTTTGTCCAGTTGAATTATTGCGTTTGTTCGTTTCTTGCCTCATCCCGACCCTTATCCCGACATTCGCGGCACGTACCTTTGACCTCCAAATGGTAGTCCTCGATTTCAAAGCCTGACGCGTCGGGCGGCAGGGCGAAGTTTGGCGGTTGCGGCAAATAGAAATCGATCAATTTTCCACAGTGCTTACAGACGAGATGATGGTGCGGCTGTACGTTCACATCAAAGCGGCTAGCCGCATCCCCGAACGTGATTTCCTTTACTAGACCCAGTTCTCCAAAGTGCTTCATCGTGTTATATATCGTAGACACGCTCAGACCAGGGAACGTTGGATGAACAGCTTGGTAAATATCGTCCACAGTCGCATGTCCTTCGTAGTGAATGAGGAAATTCAAAATCGCCTCGCGCTGTGGGGTGACCCGCAGCCCTACATCTTTCAGCAGCTTTGGGATATTTGTGTCGGTGGACAGGTTATGCACAGTTATCCCTACTTTCTTAAAAAATTTCTCCAGCGTATCTTTGACAACTCGTTACACACTATCTATAATAGCACCTAGATGATAATTATTATTAAAAAGGAGTGATGCCATTTACTGAAATAATACTATATCGGTCTATTGGATGCCAATACTGCACAACCTGTCAGATGTAGGTCACTGTATCTGCAGTACACCAAACAACTTTTAGGAGGAATTCGTCTTATGTCTCTCATCGGAACCGAAGTAAAACCGTTCAAAGCGCAGGCGTATCACAATGGTGAGTTTATCGAAGTCACCGAAGCTAACTTCAAAGGCAAGTGGAGCGTTGTTTGCTTCTATCCTGCAGACTTTACCTTTGTGTGCCCGACTGAGCTCGAAGACCTTCAAGAACAATATGAGACGCTGAAGTCCCTCGGCGTAGAAGTATACTCGGTCTCCACCGACAGCCATTTCACACATAAAGCGTGGCACGACACGTCTGACACCATCCGCAAAATCACCTATGTGATGATTGGCGACCCGACGCATACAATTTCTCGCAACTTCGACGTGTTGATCGAAGAAGAAGGCGTTGCTGATCGCGGTACGTTTATTATTGACCCAGACGGTGTCATCCAAGCCATTGAGATTAACGCTGGTGGCATTGGCCGTAATGCAAGCACGCTCGTCGACAAGATCAAGGCTGCACAGTATGTTCGGAACCATCCTGGTGAAGTTTGCCCGGCGAAGTGGAAGGAAGGCGCTGAAACACTGAAGCCAAGCCTTGACCTCGTAGGGAAGATTTAAGGAGTCTGGTAAATATGGTGCTTGATGCAGAGATTAAGGAACAGTTAAAGCAATACCTTCAACTCATGGAAGGCGACGTACTGCTGAAAGTGAGTGCAGGATCCGACGATGTATCAAGCGACATGCTGGCCCTCGTAAACGAGCTGGCCAGCATGTCACCTCGGATTCGAGTGGAAGAGACGTCATTGCCAAGAACACCAAGCTTCAGTGTGAATCGCGTAGGCGAAGACACTGGCGTGACGTTCGCTGGAATTCCTTTGGGACACGAGTTTACTTCATTGGTACTTGCGTTGTTGCAAGTCAGTGGGCGCGCGCCGAAGCTTGATCAGAGTGTGATTGACCAAATCAAGAACATTCGCGGCGAGTATCACTTTGAGACCTTTGTCAGCCTCAGTTGCCACAATTGTCCTGATGTCGTGCAGGCGCTGAATGTGATGAGCATTCTCAATCCAGGTATCACGCACACGATGATTGATGGCGCTGCCTTTAAGGCCGAGGCGGAAAGCAAGAACATCATGGCTGTGCCAACTGTCTTCCTCAATGGCGAAGAGTTTAGCAGCGGTCGGATGACTGTCGAGGAGATTCTCGCCAAATTGGGCAGTGCGCCGGATGCAACTGACCTCGCGGATAAAGAGCCTTACGACGTGCTTGTGGTCGGTGGCGGGCCAGCGGGTGCAAGTGCGGCCATTTATGCTGCGCGCAAAGGCATTCGCACAGGTTTGGTAGCGGACCGCTTTGGCGGACAGGTGCTCGATACGGTGGGTATCGAGAACTTCATCAGTGTGAAATACACGGAAGGGCCTCAGCTTGCTGCCAGTCTGGAAGAGCACGTCAAAGAGTACGGTATTGATGTCATGAAAGGACATCTTGCCAAAGGTTTGGAAAAGAAGGAACTCGTCGAAGTTGAACTGGAGAATGGCGCGATTTTGAAGAGTAAGACGGTCATCATTTCGACCGGTGCTCGCTGGCGCAATGTCGGCGTGCCTGGAGAGGCAGAGTTCCGGAATAAAGGTGTAACCTATTGTCCTCACTGTGACGGGCCTTTGTTCACTGGAAAAGATGTCGCCGTGATTGGCGGAGGAAATTCCGGGATTGAAGCCGCGATTGATCTCGCCGGCATTGTACGCCACGTGACCGTACTTGAATTTATGCCAGAATTAAAAGCTGACGCCGTCCTACAAAAGCGGTTGTATAGCCTGCCGAATGTGACCGTGTTAAAGAACGTTCAAACGAAAGAAATTACGGGCACCGATAAGGTTGATGGGATTACCTATGTAGAGCGCGATACCGGTGCCGAAAAACATATAGAACTGCAAGGTGTGTTTGTTCAAATAGGCCTAGTGCCAAATACGGATTGGTTAGGCGATACGGTGGAGCGTAACCGTATGGGCGAAATTGTGGTCGACAGCCACGGCGCCACGAATGTCCCTGGTGTGTTTGCTGCAGGGGATTGTATGAATAGTCCCTACAAGCAGATTATCATCTCCATGGGGTCCGGCGCAACCGCAGCGCTCGGTGCATTCGATTATCTCATCCGAAATTGATGTACCGCGCTGTCCGCTCGTTTGCCGAATTGCCTATTGGGCAATCGGTCAATCATATAACTAGATGCTTGGATGACGTGAAGGCCGCTTATTATAAGCGGCCTTCGTTCGCTTTTTTAACGGTTTCCAATGGTTGTGTGATTACTTTACATGAAAGCGGCAGAGAGGGTTCACAGTACAGTGAGAGGTGATTATCGAACGATGCAGACGGTGAAGCGTTCCAAGAGGTATCGGTGCGAACAAATGGCGCAGGAACAACTAGCAGACGAGTTCGGAGCTATCGCCGCTCTGAAGTCTCCACTTTTCATCGGAATCGGCGTCGATAAGCACCTCGACTGTACCCTAAGTCATCAAAATCTACCTGGAAACAAGGTCTATATCACGGGATCTCGCCACGGTCTTCGCCAGTTTGGTCAAAACTTTGGCTACTGCAGCGGTGATCGTTCAGGTAGCCGAGGCCGCCGTATCGCAAAAGACAGCCTGAGCGTTGCAACATATGGTACGGTTGATGAGGCAAACGTCATGCTAGGCGCGGCATTATCCTTGATGATTACATCGCCTGAGTTCTTTGACTTGATTCGTTACGGCACCCGCATACAACGAGATCTGTTTGATGTAGGCCGCGACTTAGCCACACCAGACGACAAACGGGGTGGAGTGCATGGTCGACGTACACTACACTTTGACAATATGGCGGGCACATTGGTTGCCGAAAATCATTTTTACTTGGCTGAAGACAGGGAGGAGAGTTGTGGGTACGATGGGTTGTAGTCAACCATTCACAGGGAGGAACCATCCTGGAGGGTACGGCCAAGTTGAGCCAAAACAAATCCATAGACACCATACGCGGTGTGGTAAAGGGACTCACAGAATCTCCGGACAAGCTCGCACATGATGTGGCAGACCTCATGCAGCGCAATCTCGAGATGCTAGAGAAACGGATTTGATAAGTTTAGAGGTGGCGGAAATGGCAGCAAAAACCATCGCATGTCGCATATTGGATAGACAAAACATCCCCTATCAGGTGCACGAGTACGACTGGAACGAAGAGGCGCTCGACGCAAAGACAGTCGCGCAAAAGGTGGGAATTTCGCCGTCGCAGATTTTCAAAACACTCGTGCTTCGAGGCGATAAGACGGGCGTTTTAATGACCTGCATCCCGGGGGATAGAGAACTGGATTTAAAAGCTGTGGCAATCATCAGTGGGAATAAAAAAGTGGAGATGGTCCATGTGAAAGAGCTTCAGATGTTGACCGGATATATTCGAGGCGGAGTTTCTCCACTCGGCGTGAAGAAAAAATACCCACTCTATCTTGACGAATCTGTTCAAGGTCTAGACCCCGTAAGTATTAGTGCCGGACGACGAGGACTGCAAATTTTCTTAAAAGGGGCGGACCTTGTTTTCGCGTGCGAGGCTACTTTAGGTGCAATTTCTCGATAAAACCAATCCGTAGTTTCCGGTTGAAACTTGAAATGCCCTATACAGCCACGGGCCATCATTTATGCATGCTTCTTGACTCACGTCGATGCATGCATTTACTATGTACATAAGTTATCTATATATATAGAGGTGTGGAACAATGCGCAATGAACGGGTTAGAGGTTACCTTGACGGTATTGTCCTCTCAATTTTAGTAACAGGTGATACATATGGATATGAGATTGTCCAAAAGGTGAATGAACGAACACACGGGGCATTGCAACTAAAAGAAGGTTCCCTTTATCCAGCGCTCAAGCGACTGGAGGCGGAACACTTTATTGAAGGATATTGGGGCACAGACAAAGAGACAGGTCCTCGTCGGCGCTACTACACATTAACAGAGCGTGGAAAGAGCCAACTAGAAAGAATTCGTCGTGAATGGACGGAGGAACAACGAGTGTTGTCGGTGTTTTTGGGGAGAGTGGGACTTGAGTGAAGAACTTCGATAATTACTTTTATAGCGTCTTCAAAGGTACATATCTTTCAAAACGCGAAAAGCAGGTGTGGTTGGAAGAAATGCAGGGCCATCTGGAAGCATCGATTGAACAAGCGATAAAGCGTGGATTGACCGAACATGAAGCACACGCATCCGCCTTCGCATCGTTTGGAACGGCGAGGGAAGTTCGGCGGCGTATCATTCGTGAAACCTATGGTGTGTCACCTCGTTGGTTTCTTACATTATCGTTACTGTGTTTAACGGTTTTTGTTACATCCTTGTTTGTTCAAATGCGTATGAACGACGTGATACCATCTACGTTAACGCCGATTCCGACACCTAGATGGGTCGTTTACTGGAACCACAACCTGTTTCTATCACACTTGCAAGCGTGGATTGGACTCGCGGTGCTCCTGTTTATGTACGTTTTCACAAGAAAACGAAGTGACCGTATTGCTGTCTTCCTGTCACTGACACCGTTTTGTATCGTGTGGCTCATAGGGAGAATGACGCATGAATTTTCGATGAGTTCGATGGTGTTTGCAGGTTATCCAATTATGGCACCACTCGGCCCGCCAGAAATGACAGGTTACTTGATGTTATTGGCCGTGTGTCTTGCAGTTTACACTTGGACGCGCAACCGCATTGTGAGTCTTACACCTTGGATACTCTCCATTATCTTGACGATTTGGCCAATCTTAAGGGACACAGTGCAAACTGCCCTTTGGAATCTAACAAGCAACCCTATTTTCTGGGGGCATGCGTATCCAGACGCTTACTATTTATGGTGGTCAATCTTGACGATTTTGGTACGCCTAATTGTTCTTGGATTATTCATCTATGGTTGCAGGAAAGTGGACGCGATTCGCTTTCGCAAATCACACACCGCGTAGTTAACACAACATTTTGGGCCGACACTTCGCTTTTTGCGGAGGTCGGCGCCGAGATCTGAAAGCTGGACTTTTGGCTTTAACGGTTAAAATTTAATGTCCGATAATATATATTATGTTAACTGAAAATCGTGTTGAATAGAACTCAATAGACCGCACAGTAGTAGTCATCTCAATTGATAAATTTGTGTTTCAAACTTGGCGAATAAGTCTAAAACTTTTGGGTCTGCAAACGGGAAAATCTGTGTCAAGATTATCCCTGTTACGCGCTCAACCGGGTCAATCCAAAAGTACGTGTTCGCCAAGCCTGCCCACGCAAGGCTTCCGGCACGGCGTCCGGTCGGTGCGTCCTCCATGTTGATCATAAAACCCAAGCCCCACTTTTTCTCCATGCCAGGGAAAAATTCACCGTCGTTGGTCACGGCCGCTATTGCGCTCTTCATCGGACGTACGTTCAGACTTCCGATGTGATTGCGCCGCATCATCTGCACAGTTTCCGACTGTAAAATACGAGTCCCATTCGCCATACCCTCATGTAAAAGCATTTGTGTAAACTTCAAATAGTCTGTGCCGGTTGAATATAGTCCTGCTCCACCCATAAAGAATTCGGGATCTTGCGGGACTTCAAAATCAATCCGTGTGAGCGTTCCATCTTCTCCACGTTGGTGCATGGCGGCCAGACGCGAGCGGGCACCGTCAGGTATTCGAAATCCTGTATCTTCCATACGCAGCGGCGTGAAAGCGTTCTCCTTGAGGTAATCCTGAAGGGATCGACCACTGACGACTTCAACGGCTTTGCCAACCCAATCTATGTTGATACCGTATTCCCAACGATCACCCGGATCAAAAACCAGCGGCGTGCTGAGCGTGATATTTTTGCATTCGATGATGTTTGGAATCTGTGCTCGTTCCATATAACACATCATATCCGCATTCCACATATCGTACGTGAACCCTGCTGTATGCGTAAGCAGATGGCGAAGCGTTATCGGCCGCTTCGGAGTTCTATACCTTGGCTCACCAGATTCGCTGAATCCTTCCAAGACTTTGACGGTCGTCAACTCGGGCAATACACGCCCGATCGGCTCATCCAGTTGGAGTCTCCCCTGTTCGACGAGTTGCATGGCGGCGACGGAAGTGACGGCTTTAGTCATTGACGCGATCCAAAATACCGTATCGGTTGTCATTGGTACACGATTGTCTACGGCCCTGTGGCCAAATGCCCCGTGATAGGTCACACCATCTGCAGTTCCTGCGATAGCCACTACCCCAGGAACATCTCCCTTTTCGACAGTCTCCTCCAAAAGCCGATCAATAACATCAGTTCCCACATCAATCAATCCCCCAAGCTACCCGATAGCACCTGGTCAACCGACCAGGTGCTTTGTGCTGAACTACATAACTTCAACGATACGTAGATTAAAGTAGATTAAATAGGATATTGACGGTCTTCTTTTTGCACCGAGATCCACTGTAGGGTTGTGAATTCTTCAATACCCCACTCTCCGCAATAGCGTCCAATTCCTGACGATTTCTCGCCACCAAATGGAACATTCGGTTCTACGTTTACAGTTTGGTCGTTGACGTGAATCATCCCGGTGACCACTTGCTGGGCAACGTGGACGCCATGTTCTATCGATCCCGAGAACACCGCACCACTCAAACCGGTATCGCAATCATTGGCAATCCGAATCGCTTCATCTTCATTATCAACAGGAAGAATCGCGGCAACCGGGCCAAAAATCTCATGTTTTGCGATAGCCATATCGTTTGTGACATCCGTCAGAATAAACGGTGTCATCAGATTGCCGTCGAGCTTTCCTTCCAGTTCTAACTTTGCGCCTTCCCGAAGACTTTGTTGGATCAGATCCATGATTCTCTGAGCCTGACGTTGATTAATTAATGGACCAATCAGGGTTTGTGGATCCGCCGGATCACCCACTTTGACTTTCATGGTTGATGCTTTAAATTTGGTGACGAATTCTTCATAAACACTGCGACAAACGATGATTCGGTTGGTCGCGATACAAATTTGACCCTGGTGCAAAAATTTCCCGAATGTAGCGGCAGCGACAGCCTGGTCAATATTTGCGTCATCCAGAACAATAAACACATTGTTTCCACCAAGCTCGAGTGCGGCCTTTCGCAGTGTCCGTCCAGCGATTTCGCCGATCCGCCTTCCAGCCGCCGTGGAACCAGTAAAAGAAATAACGCTTGGAATCGGATGCTCAACCATATAGTCCCCGATTTCTTGAACATCCGCCACTACGACACTCAGCACGCCTTTTGGAAGCCCTGCTTGTTCAAAGATTTGTGCAATCAGTAAGCCACCGGTAATGGGTGTTTGGGAATCCGCTTTCAAGACAATGCTGTTCCCTGTCGCAATCGCCGGAGCAATCACGCGAATACTTAAGTAAAATGGCCAATTCCACGGCGTGATTGCACCAATCACACCAACAGGCTTCCGATACACCCGATTTTCCTTTCCGGGAATGAGAGACGGTAAAATGGTACCGTTTAATCTGAATGAATACTGTGCTGCATACTTTAAGTCCCCAATTGACGTATCGACCTCGATACTCGCTTTTAATTGAGAACTTCCGGTTTCCTGCACCAAATAGTTGATGATTTCCTCTTTCCGTTGACCTAATATTTCCGCCGCCCGTTCTAGAACACTCGCTCTTTCATATGCTGAGGCATTTGCCCAGGCAGGTTGAACTTGTTTTGCAAATTGGTAAGCTTGGTCAATATCATCTTTGCTTGCTAATTTGATTTCAGCTAATACCTCTTGGTTAAATGGATTCGTCACGGTTTCATAGCGTGAACTGGATCCTTCTTTCCAGGTGCCGCCGATCCATTGTTTGCTCCAAAATGGGAATTTAACGGTCGATACTGTGAACATCTGATTCAACTCCGTTTCTTATCGTACTTGCAAGAGAAAATGGAAGCAGTTTTCTGTGGAAGCGGATTCATGAGGTGGTCTAGGTGTATGCAAAAATTATAAGGCTGGAGTGATTACCCATGTTTTAAAAATTTGAGGAAGATAGTTTTTGTTATTATGCCAAATTGGATGTTTTTGTTAAGGGGGAACCGTAGTTGATTTGCGCAAACAGTTGACCACGTGTCTATTCCCTTATATCATGAATTCAATTATCTGAGAGGAGTGAGCAAGTTCATGCGGTTGCCGTCAGGGTGTCTTTTCATGCCTGCAGTCGTTGCCAACGGGATAGGCATGCCTTTTTTCGGAAACCCAGTTAGCATGCTTGCTCTTTACGGTTAGTTTTTCACTGCTATTGACCAAGTTTTTACTTGCCTGCGGAAGCATCCTTGGTGGTACAGGGTACTTCATTTATGCGTTGGCTCAAAATTTTTGGCAGGCAGTCATCGGATTGGTTGTGATGGGCGTATTCGTGGTGATGGAAGTGGTTTTTGGAACTAGAGGGGGCGATGAGATGTATATGCCCCCTCGTCGATTGCGGATTAGGTTTGCTGAGTGTTAAGCGTGTAGCGCGACAAATAGCTCATCTGGGCAAGTAAGGTAATTGGCTACGGTCTGAAGGAATTTGGCCGCATCCGCACCGTCGAGAACACGGTGATCAAACGATAAATTTAGCGTCAACATGGGGCGAACCACGATGTTTCCGTTTTCGACAATCGGCTTTTCGATAAGTGAGCCGACGCCAAGAATCGCAACTTGTGGCAAGTTGATAATTGGATTGAACGACTCGATTCCGAACATTCCTAAATTACTTATTGTGAATGTCCCGCCTTCGAGATCGTTCGGTGCCATTGTCCCGTTTCTTGCCTTTTTGACAAGCTGAGACGCTTGCTCCGATAACGCCAAAATCGATAACGTGTTTGCGAAATGGATAACTGGTACAAGCAGCCCCTGCGGTGCAGCGACCGCCATTCCGAGATGAACAGAATGATGTTCGATGATTTCATCCTTAGATGCCCACGTGGCATTTACATTTGGATGTTTCATCAATGCATGTGCAGTGGCAAATAACACCATGGTGTTCAATGACAGATGAGCGCTCGTTTGTTCTTCAACCATCGGCATCAACCGACGACGCAACTCGATGGTTTGTGACACGTTTATCTCCCGCACTACGGTGACGTGGGGAGCTTCTGAGACGCTGGTCGCCATTCTATCGCCCACCATTTTGCGGAGACCACGGTATGGCACACGCGAGAAAGAGTCCAATGGCGTAGCAGTCATTGGATTATCTTTAGGATTCACATGTACGGATGATTCCGTCTGCGACGTTGTACGTGATACGATTCTACGTTCAGCTGGCGTGGCGGTTGAACAAGAGGGGCGTGATATCGCGAACGCCTCGACATCTTCTCGCTGAATTCGGTTGTTTGGCCCAGTACCCTGTACGTCTGTCAACAAGATACCTAGTTTTCTCGCTACAGCGCGTGCAGCTGGTGTCGCGCGGACTCGGGTCGCGACAGGCTTCTGCAGATGAGGCGCAGCATGCGTTTCGGGATGATTCGAATCTGCCGATACAGCCACGTTAACTGACTCGTCTGGGAGGGGTTCGTCGGCATCACCAATGTATGCGATGACGTTCAGAACGGGGACCTCCGCCCCTTCTTCATAGAGGCGCTTGCGTAGAACTCCGTCCACGTAAGATTCAACATCTATGTTGATTTTGTTTGTCATCACTTCAAGGAGTGGCTCGCCGGCTTCTACCCAATCCCCTTCGCGTTTATACCATTGAAGAATGGTGCCCATTTCTTGCGTCATCGCTAGTTTAGGCATGGTCACTTCGTTCAAGCGTTTTCCCTCCCCTACGCTTTTTGCATCATGTTACGAATCGCTTCCACGATGTCTTCCACCTGCGGGACAGCATGTCGTTCCAGTTCCGGGCTTTGCGGAATCGGCACTTCTTTTCCACCTAATCGAATAATCGGGGCGTCTAAGAAATCGAATGCTTCACTCTCCGCTACTAAGCTAGCAATCTCGGCACCATAGCCCCCACGTTTGACCGCTTCGTAGACGACTGCGCACCGACCGGTCCGCTTGACTGAGCTGACGATTGTTTTGATATCCAGCGGCACTAATGTTCTCGGGTCAATGATTTCAACCTGAATGCCGTCCTTGGCTAACAAATCAGCCGCCGTAAGCGATTTCTGGACCATGATGCCCGTTGACACGAGCGTAACGTCACTTCCCGCTCGTTTGATGTCGGCCTGTCCAAGGGGGATGGAATAGAGTTCTTCGGGCACGTCTGCCTTGGTTGAGTACAGTAATTTGTGTTCGTAAAAAATCACCGGATTGTTGTCGTCTATGGCGGCCTTTAATAGGCCCTTGGCGTCGTAGGCGTTTGCTGGCTGCACCACTTTTAATCCCGGCACGTGTGCAAGCCAGGCTTCTAAACTTTGGGAGTGTTGCGCGGCCGCACCTGTTCCTGAGCCTCCTGGCGCCCTTACAACCATCGGCACAGAGGCCTTTCCACCGTACATATACCGAATCTTGGCGGCTTGATTGACTAATTGGTCCATCGCGATGGTGACGAAGTCTGAGAATTGTAGCTCCATAATTGGGCGCATCCCAGTTAATGCAGCACCAATGGCTGCACCCGCAATGGCGGCTTCGGAGATGGGTGTATTGCGAACGCGTTCTGGACCAAACTCCTCAATCATGCCGCGCGTGACGCCAAATGCGCCACCGTAAACGCCAATGTCCTCCCCAAGAATAAACACGCGTTCATCTTCGCGCATCACTTGACTCATTGCCTCGCGGATTGCTTCTTGATATGTGATTTCTCTCAAATTGCTCACCCCTTTGGCTGATCAATGTGCGTATACATCCTCTTCTAACATCTCAAGTGTCGGGTATGGACTATTTTCTGCAAAGGAAACCGCTCGTTCAATTTCCATTTTGGCGCGCGCCTGTATATCGTTCAGTTGTTCTTCCGTCGCGATTCCTTCATCTATTAATCGACTTTTGAAACGTGCAATGGGATCTTTGGCCTTCCAAGCTGTCTCCTCTTCCCTGGTCCGGTATTTCCGTCCATCACTCTTCGAGTGTCCTTTCCAACGGTAGGTCTTGGCTTCGATGAGGGATGGACCCGCGCCGGAGCGGGCTCTGGCCACTGCACAAGCCACGACGTCATAGACTGCTTCCAAGTCGTTTCCGTCGACCACATGACCCGGCATTCCGTATGCCACGGCTCGGTCGGCGATATCCTGGATTCGAAACATTTCTTTAACAGATCCCGACATGCCATATTGGTTATTCTCACAAAAAAAGATCACTGGAAGGTCCCAAATGGCTGCAAGATTCAGCGCTTCGTGAAAACTACCTTCGTTTGTTGCGCCATCGCCAAAAAAACATAGAACGACGTAGTTTTCTTTCATCATATTCGATGTGAGCGCCGCGCCAACCGCGATTGGAATTCCGCCTCCGACAATGCCGTTTGCACCTAAGTTGCCTTCTTCTAAATCGGCGATGTGCATGGAACCTCCCTTGCCTTTACAGTAGCCTGTGACACGCCCCATCAGTTCGGCCATCATCTTGGAGACGTCTGCGCCTTTGGCGATACAATGTCCGTGGCCGCGGTGCGTGCTGGTGATCTTGTCTGTTTTCATAAGTGCTGCACACGCGGCGACCGGTGTCGCTTCTTGTCCGACGCACAAATGGGTTGTACCGTGGATGAGCCCTTTCGCGAACATCTCATCGACTTTTTCGTCAAATAACCGAATTAACCACATTTGATAATAGAGATGCAATACGTCGTTGCCGTTCCAATCTCGCTTTGCCAGCGGTATAGACACTAGAATCCTCTCCTTTGTCTGTCGTGTCTCCGTGCGTTACGAATCGAGTTCCAATAATTTTTCAGCCGTTGGATAATCTGTCACCAGCACCCGAATGATACGGCCCGTCATGGCTGCGTGAATGGCTCTTACTTTGTCCTCTCCCTGCGCGACACCAATCACCATGGGAATGTTTCGGAGTGATTCAATGGATATCGCAATCACGCGCTCATTCCAAGAGACGTTACAAGCTTCTCCACGTTCGTCAATCAACGTGTAACAGACATCACCAATGACTCCTTGTTGGTCGAGCGCTCGGGAATCATCCACTGCGAGGTAATTCTGAACCATGGTAGAATTTTCAGGTTTTCCACCAATGCCGACCAACGCGATGTCCGCGCGTTCTGCGGACTCAAGAACTTCAGAAATCGCGGACTGCTCTAAAAATGTCGCTTTTGCCTCTGCAGTATCGACAACGACTGGCGCGTGAAGGAGTTTGACATCAGCGTCCAAAGCTCTTGCTATCTGTACGGAAATTTGATTGGCGTGGATGTCAATGAGTTCATCCCCAACGCCTCCAACCATCGGCACAACCGTGAAGTTTTGCAGATGCATATACGGCATTTGATTTGCGACTTCGTGAAGTGTCGTGCCGCCCGAGACCGCGAGTGTCTGGTTTTTTTTCAAAATGCGTGATAGGTATCGGCCAGTGGCCTGCCCCAAGCTGCGCTTGACGGCAGGAGTTGGGGCCTCGGGCACAATAATCGCTTCACGGAGTTTGTACTTTCGCTCAAGTTGCTTTTCGATGGTTGCGTACGGATAGGCTAACTCATCTCGAATCCGAATTTGAACAATGCCAAGTTCTCTGGCTTTTGCCAAATACTTTGAGATGAGTGGACGGGACACGCCGAGTTGTTCGGCGATTTCCGCTTGAGTTGCATTGTCGTCGTAATACATATGTGCGATTTTGACCAAGACTCTGGTGTCATCTGAATAAGCCAACTTAGAACCTTCTTTTCTTGTTCTGAATGTCCCTACTCTATAGAAGGGTGTCACAGGTAATTCAAAACCGACCGTTCTTTGCGTGCATCCCGCTCAGCGGATTTCAATCGTCATACCTAGTTCAAGTTTTGGCCAACGATAGGGTTGGACGTATACCGCGCCTGGCAGAATTTCAACAGGTGGCTCAGAAAAATATACCGAGATATGCCCAAGCTCTGCAAAGTTACTGGCCGCTTCCGTGCCCACAAGTGTAATGCTGTAAACTTGATCACCAAGTAATAAGTGATGGTTCGGTTGAAGCAGCGTTCCATCAAACGCGATTTCTGATTCGTGAATAATGGAAATATCCCGTAACTCCTTTGGCGCCTTTGGACCAAAAAATACAATGACGCCCTCATCTTCAAACTGTAGTGCCATTTCTCCAATTTGGGTAACTACGGACTTCATTTCTCACACCTCATTCATATCGTTCAGTACATTCCAAACCCTGCAAAATACGCCAAGATAACGGAAGCTACACCTGTAAACAATCGACTATATAAAACCGCGGGAACCCCATACTCAATCGTTTCTGGCTTTGCTTCCCCAAGTGATAATCCGACGGGCACAAAGTCACAACCAACTTGACCATCAATTGCAAATAGTGCAGGTAGCGCATAGAAAGGTGAAATTGCCTTTGCACCAATTTGCGCGCCAACCAGGACGCCGATGATTTGTGCAATGACGGCTCCGGGGCCGAGAATGGGTGACAAAAACGGGAGTGTACAGATAATGACCAGTACAATGAGTCCCCATAACGAGCCCGCAAGTGGAACGAGGCCATGCGCTAACAATTTACCAAGCCCTGTATAGTTAATAATACCTTCTAACATGGCTACAAACGCCATAAAGGGAAGAATATTTCGAATTAGGATATCGACGGAGTCTCGCCCCGCTTGGTAGAGGGTGCCAATTAGTTTACCCAGCGCTCGAGATACGGCCATCAGCCAACTGCCGCGGCCGCTCGTGACCGGCGCAGTGTACTGTGCTGCGCGACTCCAACCGTCAGACGCCTGTGGCGTGGTGACTTCTTCAGACTCTGCGGCAGCCGCCTTCTCTACAGGCGTGTCAGACGTCACTTCGACATCCCGTACTGTGACGCCCGACACGAAAATGTCTTCCGTAATAAATTTTGCAAGCGGCCCTGAAGGAGAAGACGGTAAAACATCTACGGTAGGAATGCGCTTCATGGGATATACGCCAATTCGGGCAGTACCACCGCAATTGATTACGACGCACATCATTTCTTCCTCTGGCACGGATTTGGTGAATCCATCCACTGGTTCGGCACCAGATAATTCAGCAATGCGTTGCGCCACTGGATGGATTCCCCCTCCTGTCACGCTGACGACTTTGTTTCGATTGCCTTCTGGTTTGAGGATGAGTCCATTTCCCCAGCCACCTGACCCTTTGCTAATTTTTACGGTCGCCATATATAGCCCTCCAATTCATGAGAATCACATGATTTCACAGCGTACTGGACGCGCGTGTAACGACTGCGCCCGTTTTCTTTTCGAGGCGATTCGCCAAAATGTTTGTAATGCGCTCGGTGACCACACCGCGAATGAAAAT
Organism: Alicyclobacillus suci; assembly: GCF_017329615.1. Lineage (GTDB taxonomy): Bacteria > Bacillota > Bacilli > Alicyclobacillales > Alicyclobacillaceae > Alicyclobacillus > Alicyclobacillus suci. Next base: position 58,115 of record NZ_JAFMTW010000008.1, read on the forward strand.
CACGACAATGCCGAGCAAAAAGTAACGGACGGCGAGTGGACCAATGGAATAACCAGCTTTTTCAACTCCGTTTGCAATCCCTAGCCAAACGAATAGTTCGCCAGCGTTTGCATACGGGAAGAAAGCGGTTACGGGATGGACAAACGATACTGCGGAATCATAAAAAGCTGGTTTTTGTCGTTCTGGCAAGAAGCGTCCAAAGGTGTATGCCATCGGATTAGTCAAGATTAAGACAGAAAGAATCGGCATTAATGTATACCGTAGAATGAGATACTTGGATGCAAACTGCACAGCTCGATACGTTCTGTCTTCACCAATGAGTTTTATGACCGTGTTCGTGAACGTTAAAAGCACCACTAGGGTGGGAATGATGCCTGTTACGTAGCTCATAAATACTTTTCCACCCGCGTCAAACAGTCCGATAAAGTGTGAACCTAGCCATTGGATGACTTCCATTTCTATGACCTCCTTATGGTATCGCCTTTTGCGTACGAAGCCCGTGACCTGCTTGATGACGCTTTTCCGCGTAGGAACGTTGGGCGTTCTCGACAATCATCAGGAGCGCCTTCGCCTGCGATTTTTGCCTCGCGCTTACGCCCCGTTTTTGGACGAGGATGTGGTTGGCCTCTTGCCCGATTTCACCGAGCATTTTTCCAACTTGGCCGGGAAACGGTTTGAATTTTGCGAATACACTGATTCCGGAAAGAACTTCACAGCGGTGTACAACTTCGTGCTGGTCGATAATAGCGATAACAATTGCCCCCCTCCCGAGCGCTTTTCGGCACACACCAGAGAATAGGGCGTATTGCGCTTGGCCTTGATACGCGATGACCAGTTTTCGCATGGTTTTGCGATAATGTTGAAGCTGAAACCAAGTCAGTATATATTGCAGAATCCAAGCACTTCCGACGAGGATGATTAGATTGCCAGTATGCATACCATCAACACCCTTCAACGCGTTATCTCGGCATTATTTGGTCATTACTCGGTTGGAAACAATTTGTCTTGAAGGGAGCGCAAGTGCCAAACTGTCGTCGTTTGATCTAATTCGACGTCCTCGTAGGTGATAAACGTCCCTGTAGCGATGTGCCGTTTCGCCCGTGCTTTCGGTGAAATGAGACCGATTGGGACGTGTCCAGCTTTGGTTGCATGGACGTGTTCCTCAATGACTCCCCGCACCGTGTATCCGCCGATTCCATCTAGCGCATCCCCCGGGGCCATATCCCGTTTCGCGACGGCCACTGTTTCAGAGACTGGGCCGCCAATCGGCGCGATAGTTGGTTCTTGCAAGAGTGCAGCGCGAGCGATGGAAATGGGTGTTTCTAAGCTGGCGAGATGAAACGGGCGATAAAGTACGTAATATGGGCCGTCTCCAACAGAAAGATACTTGAGTTCTTCAGTGACTTCGGCTAAGTCACTCGAGACGATGACGAACACGCCAGGCGCGAGGCCGTGAACGTACTCAACGACACCTTGCCGACTTAGGCATCCTCCTTCCTCGACGAGGCGGAGTTTTTCAGTAACCGTTTTCAAATCTGCAGAGACTCCATGCATGCCCGTTTTGTCAGGAAGTAATCCTGTGGCGTTACTCAGTAAGTTCATCTCAGCCATCGTCTTTGTTCCGTCTTGAAAAGCAGCTAACATGTGTGGATTCATGTGCTTGCGTTCCGCTTCTGTCCGGCACAAATCTGGATTGGACAATGGAATAAAAGGGTTGTTTTTTCCTTTTCCGGCAACAACGACTTCGAGCCCCATTGTTTTGGCAAATTCAAAGAGTTCGAGCGTTACTGCCGGTTCGTCACCGGCTGCGCCCGTATAAACAAGGCCCGATGATTTGAACCAAGAGGAGAGTATCGATCCCACTGTCACATCCATCTCCACATTGAGAAGCACGAGATGTTTGTGTTCTGCAAGCGCGATCAGTGCAACGTTTGCGCCTACTTCCGGAATGCCAGTCGCGTCGACGACAACATCGACGTCTGGGTGACCAATCACTTTCTGGAAGTCGGACTCCACCATTACGCTCGGATGTGGAGTTTTCGTATAACGGCAATACGCGTCAACCGCCTTTTGTGCGGCTTCTTGGTGAATGTCACATACGGCGCGAACCTGCATCCCAGGGATTTTCGAAATTTGTGCAATCATGCCCCGCCCCATTTGCCCCGCGCCAATGACCGCAACGCCAATTCGCTCGCCTGCTTGCTCAAGTTTTTGCAATGTTTGATAGATAGACATTCTGATTTCCTCCTTCGCATGGGTGCTTAGATGTGTATCTCGTGTTCAGACAAGAGCATTTTGGATAACTCGGAAATAGCCAAGTCTTCATCGATGCCGCTCGCTTGCAGTGTGATTTGAGACCCCTGTGTTACTGCTAATCCCATCAATCCAAGAATGCTTTTTCCGTTTGCTTTTCGCCCATCTTTAACAACGAAGATGTCCGACACAAATGTATCCGCTTTCTTCACAAACATTGAGGCAGGTCTGGCGTGTAACCCTTGTTCCAAGTGCACTTGTAATGTCAATTCCTTCATATGTTTCCTCCTTTGTCGTGGACGCTGTAATTTGGTTACCCATCCACTTTTATCATTTGATAATGCGTGATACATTTGTTAAAACGATCATACGGAGGTAGCTTTAAAATGTCAAATGATTTTTAATTTATAAATATTGACACAAGCATAAAAACGGTCGATGATAGCTTCATTAGAGACAGCGCACGTGAAGAATTTTGATGGAATGTACGACAAAATTGAATGAACAGAGCGTCGGTGCGGATATCATACGCATGACGGGACGGGCGGTCCTTTATGGAGGTGGTTGCAGATGAGTCGGTTTCGAACCTACGGAATGTTGGGTCTTGGTGTGATTTCTCACGGAAAAGACAAGGTGTCGGGAAAAGTGAAAAAATGGAGCGGCATTGTGCGAAATCCTCAACTGCGTAGATCATGGGAAGCTGAGATGGCTAAACGCGGTGAAGCGGCACGTACTGCTATTTCGTCGCACTTTCTGAAAGCTGCAGAGTGTGTTGGGATCAAACGCGCTGCTGACGCGTTGCCACACAGTTATCATCTTGGGGATACGGTACATTTTTACGCGTTGGACACGAGCGAAAAAGTTGCGGGGACAATTGTGAGTACGCAAATTGAACCTTCGAATACCTATTTTCTTGTGAAAGCGGTTTCCGGTAAGCATAAATCGAGGATTTATATCTGCAAAGATTATGGAGACGTGATTTTAGGGGATTCCGAATTATAAACCTCGACGCGTCTGAGATGTCCGTTCGTTTCGGATTTGATTGTAGGATGCATCGACCTAGCAATGTTTAGGGGATGACTCAAACCGACGTAGTACAGTGGTTGAGTCATCCCCTATTGGATTCTTTTCCCCTTTTCCGTTATCTGTTCTTTAAACTAAGTGCCATCGCCGGAATATATCCTCGTGTGATGTGCAGCAATGACGGGTTTACGACGGGTTTACGAAATGAAGCAGCAGGGGTGCGAAAATTAAACTTGACTAATGGAGTCAACATTGGTTTTATTATAGGTGTTAGCAAAAACTAATTTAACTGATTAGATTGTGCTAACAACTCGTCTGCTGATCAAAGGAGTGGGAGAATGGATTTGATATGGCAACGAGAAGTGGAACGATGTGTACAGCGCACCTTATGTAGCGACATGAATTCACGTCTTTACACGCTTCCTTCTGCGAAGGTATTGTCCATCAAACAGTGTATAGACGATGTATTCAATCAAATCCGTTTTTCATCTGACGTGGTTTGTGAAGTGATGGCGAGCCGCGAAGATGAAATTTCAATTCGTGCAGTTGCGTATGTAAAAGTCGGAAAATCGTTTCGGCCCATTCTTCTCTCCGATTCCGTGGAGTCCTGTAAAGACATGACGGCCAGAGACGTAGTGGCCCTTATCTGCGCGTTCTTTGAAGAGGTGGAGTACGAACTAATCTGCTTGACTGAAGAGAACGTACATATTGCAACGGTTCAAGATCTGCAATTTGCATGGTCCACAAATGAATTACCAAAGGAGATGTAATGAAACTATGTCAAGAAGAACGGGTGCAAAACACAAACTTTGCCGGACTGCGGGAGAAGCCCTTTGCGGCTCACCTAAGTGCCCGGTTCATAAGCGCCCTTATCCCCCGGGGCAACACGGACCAACGAAACGCGTCAAGCGCAGTGAGTACGGCGTGCAACTCCTGGAGAAACAAAAATTGCGCCATATTTATGCAGTTCAGGAAAGACAATTCCGCCGCTATTATGACGAGGCAGCGCGGCGACCTGGAGTGACCGGCGATACACTGATGACCATTTTGGAAACGCGTTTAGATAACGTGGCGTATCGTCTCGGATTCGCCAATACCATCGATGGCGCGCGTCAATTGGTGAATCACGGGCATATTGCGGTCAATGGCCGACGGGTGGATATTCCGTCGTATCGAGTTCATATTGGTGACGTGATCGGATTGACGGAGAAAGGCGCCAAACTTTCAATTGTCAAAGAGAGTTTGGAACGAACGATTTCACGACCGCCTTATCTCACCTATGATGAGGCGTCGACGACGGGTACGCTTGAGCGAATCCCGGCTCGTGGTGAGATTCCAGTGTCGGTCAATGAGACGCTGATTGTCGAATATTACTCGCGTTAAACACATCATCTCCGGAGTGTGGGATGGACATGGGTGAACAACATTTTGAGACGGTTGTTTTCTCTAAATCGAATGGCATCCAAAACCAATTGTCTCTCCATGACTTACGCCGTGCAGTAGATGGTCAACAAATCAAAATTGTTAATATTACGCGGCATCAAGATCAACTCCGAGTGACGTTTCGCAGATTGCTCAACTCGCCTATCGATTTCAAGTGAGTTTTGTGTGCTTGACACGGAACGCTGCTCAGATCTGGTGTTTAATTTCATCGCCATGATCTGAGCGGTTGTTTCTGTGAAGCTGTGACGCACTTGATTCGTTTTAAGTTGTGTTTTGTTGTCCCCCCTTCCTGCTTCACCGCATAATCTATCGTGGTTATGATTGTTGTGCCCCCATTATCCGCTCCATCAAGCGAACGACCGTTTTCCGTGGAATGAGCCGATGAAGTTGTGCGGCCCAATAGTTTCCCCCTTCTACAATATAACTTTGCCCCGTTCAATTCCCCGAAAACCCGCTTGGACTACCTTTTCAGGCTTTTCAGGCGTCGAACATGTCGTCCCGCCTGCTGCGGCGTAAGAACCAGCGACATCAAAGAAATTTGTTTGTGTGGCGCCCGGACACCATGCGAGAAATCGGACTCCCTCATGCCGGTACTCCGCCCATAGTGCCTCTGTGAATGACTGAATGACAGTACAAATGCTTTGGTCGCGGCGTATACAGCCCCAGGGTCGGTGCTGGTTGGAAAGCGGCGAGCGAGGCCACGAGCATCACGTGGCAACCTTTCGCAGCTAACGCATTGGCATAGGCTTTTCCAATGCCTCCTGAAGCGCCCGTTACGAGTGCTATTTTCCCCCGATAATTAATCATTGCACGATCCCCCTAGGCACCGAAAGGTTAGATGTTCTACGGATACACTGGCTGTTTATAAGATGGTTCTGCCAACTAGAATCCATACTACGGCAATGAAGATAAACCGTATCTCCTTGTGGATGTTGCATATTGTTTTGTTTGCCACCACCCGAATGATTCGTGGAGTCTCCGAAGGCATGTAAAAATCCCATGTTTCCAGGTGATGATGACAAAGTCATCAGCCATGGCAGACATGGGATTCTACCGCGCAGGTCACATTAAGGGGGTGTGAAATGCGCTACAGCGTATGCAATGTATGTAGTCGACGGTCACTTTGCATGGTTGCTCATCAATTTTCTGCAGGTTCCAAGTTAGAAGCTGCATTTGTCGTAGACGGCGTTGTCCGGCGCGGTTTGAATTTTTCACTGCGTGCCGCATAGAACGATCCGATGACAAACACAGCGGCAGCAATTTGCGCAATAATTGTTTCCCAGTTATTGAAAATGGAGAACCACGTACCAGCCCAATCTGGGAAATTCACGGACAAGCTATGCGTCGGAATCCAGTTCGCCAACTGCATTTCATTGACCTGCTCCCCAACCATAATTTCAAACACCACACCAAGTAAGATGCCTGTAAACACGAGCATTTTCTTGTAAGGTAGCCGTTTATGTGCAAGGAAGGTGAAGTACCCAGTTAAGAGAATAAGAACCATGCCGAACGCTGTACCGAGGACGACATTGGCCGTGCCACATTGCTGCCGAATACTTTGGAGGAAGATATCTACTTCAAATCCCTCGCGATACACAGAGGCCAATCCCAAGATAACCAAGCCCTTGTACGCGGTTGATTTTGCGACTTCCGCGCTAGCAGTATCAGAAGACTCGATGGATTGAATCAGTTCTTTTTTCTTCCGGTTTTGAAATGAAATCCAACCGGTCCAGTAGATGCGATGGAAAAACCAGTTCATTACGATGAGCAGTACGACAATCGCCAATAATCCAGTTGCCGCTTGCACACTGTTTTCCGTAGCCGTCGTCGTGACGAGTGCTAAGATACCCACCAATACGAACCAGGTAGCTAGTGTGGCTAGGAATCCGATACCTGCTCCGCCGGCAATGGGTTTCCAGTATACTTTTTGAGTCCGAATTAGTCCTGCGATGACTGCCGATAGAACTAAGATGCATTCCAAACCTTCGCGATAGACCAGGACAGCGGTATCTACAATGCCGGCGGTTGGTGAAATGCCGTGTGCGGTTGGGTCCGGATTCCCCGCTGAAGTAATCGCCTGCCACACGAGAACTGCAATGACTACGGCGCCGCCGAGACAAACAAGGCTGGTTCTGAGTGCACGACTCATTGCCCATATCTCCTCCTAAATATATCAATCTTTCGGATAGTCACGAAATGGCGACATTCCCGACTTGATACATGACTAAAACAGTCATGTATCATGGAGCTTATATTACGATTAGTTCGAACTAACGTCAAGAGTTAGTTCGAACTAATTTATAAAAATTTCGTCGGGCGCAATGGTTCAGCCAATGGAGGAGAGATAATTTGATACCCGAGATGTCGCCGGCGTCGGAAATCAGAAGCGAGATAACCCTCCGCGTCAGCAATGTCATCAGGGACGGTCGGTTGTTTGACGACCGGGGCGCCTTGAGTTCGAATGAGGAAGTTTCGAGCGGCCGCTGCGCTCAAATCTGTTTTTATTTTACCACCTACAAACCCAAGTAGTTGGTCAACGTATCGTCCCAGAGATTGGCTTCTCTGATGTACTCGTCGAGCATGGCTCGGCTCTTGTGGCCCGTCTGGTTCATGATGACGTGCGCGTCCGCTTTGTTTCGAGCGCCTTGCGTGGCAGCTCCTGCACGCAGACTGTGACCTGAGTATTCATGCGCGTTCGGCAATCCTGCACGTCGAGCCGCGTCTTTGACGATCAGTGCCACCATCTGTGCCGATAATCCCTTGTCTGTGATACGCCCTTGTGGCGTGAATCGGCGGAACAGCGGGCCCGCAGAGATACCCGTTCTTTCAATCCACTCCTGTAAGTTGCGGACAGGGCAGGTATCCAGGCGCGTTCCATAGCCAATGGCAATTTTTCGCCCAACGCCCATCTGATCCGTTTTGCTATACCGGAGCAGGATTTCCACACCATTTCGTACGAATTTGACGTCTTCACACTGCAAACTGACGATTTCTGATCTACGAAATGAACCTGCGTAGCCAATCAACAAAACCAGTCGATTGCGAAGCCCTAAAAGTGTGTCGGGCTGGACGGCGACCATCGCTCGGATATCCTCGATTAACGTCGCCGCCTTTTTGGTAACCCGTTCACGCTTCTTGTCGTTGCGAATTCCCTTCCAGACTCGTTTGACTGCGTGGGATTCTGTTGGCACGTCCTCGATTCCACGTCTTCGATGCATTTCTGCAATTGAGGTCATGTGCCGCCGAATGGTACTCCTTTTCCTTCCGACCATCGCTAAATAAGAAATATATCGGCCTACTGTGACATCGTCGGCAGGAAACGGATTTAACTGCATCGATTCACACCAAGCAATAAATTGCTTCCAATCTTTCAAATAACTCGTTCGAGTGCTTTTTGAGTTAGCGGATTCTAAAAAATATCTGAGTGAGTCATCTATTGTATCTAATGTTTCTGAATTAGATAGTGTATTTTCATGCCCATAATTTGTTATGTAATTTACGTCCATTAATAACACCTACTGTTACTATCGATAACATCTAATTATCGCTAGTAATGATTTGTAAATAAAACCCACTTCTAAATGTGGGTTTTTAATCTAATTGAGGATGATATCACTAAATGACCATTATTTGATGGATTCCATATATTCCTCAGCTAATGATTTAGACAAAATAGGATTTGTCGCCCGAGTTTATCTCGGGCGACAATAAATGGAGAGTCAACTTTGAACGGCGTTCTCGAGTGTTTTGAAATCCTCGTCGCTCAATTTGATACCCGCTGCTGCGATATTTTCTTCCAAGTGGGACAAGGTGGATGTACCTGGAATCGGCAACATGACCGGGGAGCGCTTGAGCAACCATGCCAAGGCAAGTTGCGATGGCTTCACATTGTGTTGCTTGGCCAATGCGTCAAGCGGGCCACCTTCCTTAGCCAGCTCGCCGGTCGCCAGTGGGAACCAAGGTATAAATCCAATGTTGTTCGCTTCGCAATACTCGAGCAACGGTTCAGCATCTCGATTCGCGACATTGTACAAATTTTGTACCGTGACAATGGTCGCGAATTCGCTGGCTGCTTTCACGTCGTCAATCGTGACCTCACTCAAGCCGATGTGGCGAATTTTACCCTCTTTTTGCAGTAAGGCGAGTTCGCCAATTTGATCCGCGAGCGGAACCTTCGGGTCAATCCGGTGCAATTGCATCAAGTCAATGCGCTCAAGGCCCAGATGGCGCAGGCACAGCTCAACTTGTTGCCGCAAGTATTCCGGGCGGCCGACCGGGCGCCAGTCGTTCGGGCCGCATCGCGTTAGACCCACCTTCGTTGCAATCACCAGGTTGTCCGGGTATGGGTGCAAGGCCTGTTTGATTAATTTTTCTGCGACAAAGGGGCCATATGCATCCGCTGTGTCGATCAGCGTGACACCAAGTTCCACGGCGCGGCGAAGAACGCGGATAGCTTCGTCCGGATCTTTCGGGTCACCCCAGACACCGGGACCTGTCAACTGCATTGATCCATAACCTAACCGATTGACTGGCAAGTCACCGCCAATCGAAAACGACCCTGATGCTGCAGCAGTCACATGATTCGTGCTCATATGTATTCCTCCCCATAAGGCGTGTAATATTAGTCTACTCTATCTTGGTCACCACTCCAAATTTCCATGTGCCTGCTGCGCACCTGATTCCAGACGACAGAATATATGTTATGTAAATTATAGTGTGTCGATCCGGTGCGAAACATCTACACACTTTCCCCTCGACGCAAGTGCGTGGATAGCGCACAAATGGTGGCATCCCGGAACATGTGTGCGCGGGTGATCTGACCATTGGTGAGAATGCCGATGGTTCCCTCCCCTTTTGCGATATGCTTACCTCCTGCCCATTCGTCGATGACATGCCCTAGCTCACGACCGCGGCGCACTTCGATAGCCACTTCGTCTGGCAAAAGAATTTGGACACCTGCACCGACGCTGACAAAGCCATCGCGACTGACGACTGCTGCCCAGTTGCACAGGAGGAGTCCGTAGGGGCCTTCCTCGACACCGCCTTCGAGTCCAACAGCGTAGTCGACCGACGCCAACGCGATGGCGTGGCGAGCCCGATTCACTGCGCCTTTCATCGTTTCTTCGTTCGAAAACGGTTGCTCAGATACGTCAGACGGGACGGTTTCACCGTGCATCTGCGCGGGGATTCCAAGCGCCTCAAACGCGCGCGCGACCGCCTCAATTTTGGCAGGATTCTTAGACCCTACTATCACGTTTATCATCCAATGAACCTCCCTGAATCACACTTTTGGCCATCGATTAAAAGATGAGTTGGATACCCATATAGACACCGAACAACATGATGACAAGCGAGATGATCCACACGATATATTTGTAGATTCCCCGCATCCGCCACGCCTTTGGCAGCACCTTTGCTTCAAGTAGTAGCAAAAAACCTAGTACAATCGGTAAAAGTAAGGCATTCATCACTTCCGTATCCACCGCGAGATTGACTAGATTGATGCCGCTGAAGACGAGAAACGCACCCCCGATATGCGCGAGCGAGTAGATGAGGTAAAACCACTTGGCGTCTTTCACTTTGTTATTGACACTGTGCCGAAAACCAACCACCTCACCAATTCCCCACGCGCCGGCGAGCGACACGACGAGCGCAGCGACAAAACTAGCACCGAGCATCCCCAGCCCGAAAATGACCTTGGCACCCGTTGGGCCCAAAAATGGAAGTAGCCCCTGCGCGATATCAGCTACGGTGTTGAGAGAACGTTGTGGATTGTGTAGGCCTACGGTCGCGGCAATCATGATAACAACCGCAATCATCACAACCTGCGTCAAAATAGACCCAGCGAACGTATCCCAGCGGGCTGACTTGAGGTGGCGCATCGTCAGTTTTCGGTCGACGACAGCCGATTGTTGGTAAAAGATCATCCACGGCATAATCACCGCGCCCACATTTGCGGCTAACAGAAACACATAACTGTGGTTGTCAAGGGGGATGGTCGCCAGTCCGTGTAAAAGTTGGTGTCCACTTGGATGAGCCATCACAGCTGCAGGTACCAGCAAAAGTTCAAACAGCCCCATCGCAATTCCGATCCGCTCGACGCGCTTGTAGCTTCCAGTCAATCCTAACAAAATCAGGATGATGGTGGCTGCGGACACACTGTATTTCGGAGAGATGCCGAATAGTTCACCAACGCCCGCAATTCCGCTGAACTCGGTCACAAGTGCCCCGATTGCCGAAAGGAAAAGTGTTGAAACGGAGAAAATCGCCCATTTTTGACCAAAGCGTTCGCGGATTAACTCGCCGTGCCCCTTGCCTGTCACGACGCCCAAGCGAACAGTAATCTCTTGAACCAAATAGACAATTGGAATCAGAATGAGTTGTGGAAGAACCATCGCGTATCCCCACGCGGCTCCGGACTGCGCTGCGGTGATGATACAACCTGCGTCCGTGTTTGCCAGCATGACAATAATGCCTGGGCCGAATATGCCGAGCATCCAAAATAACCGCTTCAGCGCGCTTTGGCCTGTGATGTTTTGGGTCATAGAGTCCATGTATCGTAACCTCTTATCTACGTATCTACGAATTCGAACGCGTGAAGATACGCAGTTAGTTTACTCTAACCAGAAAGTAAGTGACTAGAGGGAGCTGTCGAATCCGGTCGGGTCGATGTATCTGTTGTCAGGTGCGAAACATGTCGTACATCGAAGCGGTTGTGAGGGAAAATCCGCAGTCGCGGTCGCTGAGGTAGAGATCTGCCTCGTGTTCGTCGCGGCTCAGCCAGTCAAAATTTGTTCGGTTCGGCCGAAAAGGCGATTGTACGTGCCAAAAATCAGCCATGTCAAAACGACACTGGTTGCAGTAGGGCCGCGAATTTTGGCATATCGTTTAGCCAGCCACTTAGTCAAGTGTAAGACGGGTCCTTCGGGCCTGTTGCTTCCATACAAAATACATGTGACCCCGTTGATTATATCCATAAACGAGATATCCGGCCTTCGCCAACTGCTCGGCAAACGCTTGGTAGCGAAGAATGTGTTCACCGATTCCATGAAGAATGACGCCGACGCCGACAGGGGACTGATGCGGTTCAGGCGTCCAACAACACCCGATAAGCGTTCGGCGACCTATCTGGTAGGTTATTTTCTCCATCATCAGGACTCCTCCTTTGCAGGTCGGTCCACGACAATGGGCACGGGTTAAGCCTTGTCAGTTTGCGCTTGGACCTTCCCGTAAAAGTAACCATAGAAGTCAAACATCTGATGTTTGTCATACAAGGACTCATTTGGCGTGCCATCTTGAATTCTGATTTCGGAGCCCAGTGATGACCCATAGTGGCTAAATATATCACCTTGGAATCGATAATCCTTCACGCGTTGCGCGTCTGTCGGATTCGGGTGAAAATTCGTGCCAATGGAGTCGAATACGGTGGCACCTTCAACCTGCCATCCAGCGTATTTGTGGACGTATTGAAGGTACATGTATTGCGCCAGCCACCCGCCCATGGAGTGTCCCGTAAAAATAATGTGATAATCTCCCGTCGGAAGGCTTTTGCGAATGTGGTTCACAAATTGCTCGGCTGGAAGTTCTTGATTTACAATCGGTGGGACATCTAAGTAAATTCCCGCGTCAGAAACGAGATCTTCAACGTCATTTGTACCGCGAAACGCGATGACAATGGTGTTGCCCTTTTGGTATGCCACCCCGTAAAAACCGACGTATTGTTCTTGATTATCCGTGGCGACAATCCGCCAACCGGACAAGTCGGAAAAAAAGTACTGATTTGCTTGTGTGGACGAAAGATGCCAGTCCTTTTGATTCACCAAGGCCACCTGTTTGTAAATGCCACTTGGCCCTTGGCCACGTGCCGCCAGTTCGCCAAGCGAGTGAAGGCTCTCGTGTTGGTATGGACTTAAATTCGAATAAGACAAGTCCGACATTTTCATCAGCACGCCGTCATAAACGCCTCCAGTGTAACTTGTGGACGCATGAGTCGCACTGGCAGGCGCCATCGTTTCATTCCCCACGACTGCGTTTACGGTGATAAATCGAAAAGGAATGATAAGGAGTACGCTGGCAATTGTAGAACCAACGACTCGTGTCCAATATACGGAACCCTTCATGCAGTACTCATACACCCTTTCAGAGGTCACTCTGCAAAGCGGCTACATCGTGATTGATACCATATTATAGCATACTGCGTCAGTTTGCCGTGTATCTTTTTGTATCCATGTTTGGAATCTGTACGTGGACGTGCGCACGGGGACGCAGGAGGCGCGCTGATGAGGCGTGGGTTGGCATGATTCACTACATGCGCTCGCTTGGTTTGCGATGTGGAGTCAAGCGAGCGCTAGATGGCAGGGTGGTCGTACCGAATGGTTTGTCCGTCATCATGTTGTGCGAACATCAGATGGAATTACCAGCACCGATGCCTTGAGTCGGCCTCTTATTCATTTGGCAAGTGCTCGTCGATATAATCCAAAATCGCTTCTAAGCGTTTGATTCGAAGTGAGGGTTTACCATTCCTGGACAGTCCATGACTTGCGTTCGGGATGCGGACAAGTTGCGTTTCCTTTCCTTGGCTCCGAAGCCACGTGTAAAACTGCTCGGCCTGTTCCATCGGACATCGTAAATCATTTTCTGAATGCAGTAACAACAGGGGCGTTGCGACATACTGCGCGTATTTCAGCGGAGACATCTCCCAAAGTTTCGTTAGATTATTCTTTGCGTTTTCAACGAGTTGCGATTCCACGAACAAGGGGCCAATGTCTGAGCATCCATAAAACGAAACCCAATTGGAAATCGAGCGTTGCGATACTGCCGCAAAAAATCGATTGGTGTGCCCAACCAACCAATTTGTCATGAAACCACCGTAGCTGCCGCCTGTCACGGCTACCCGTTTTTTGTCGAGGAAGTCAAATCTCTCAAGCGCGGCGTCCAGGCCGTTGATGACGTCGGCTGCGTCCTGTTCACCATAGTGATGACGCACCGCGTTGACAAAGGTCTGGCCATAACTCTTTCCCCCACGGGGATTGGTATAGACAATCGCATAGCCGTTTGCGGCAAACCACTGCATTTCGTGGAACATTGCGTAGCCATAATTTAATTGAGGTCCACCGTGGATTTCGAGAATCACTGGATAGGTTTTTCCGGCTTGGAACCCGGCTGGCCGCATTACCCAACCTTGCACCCACCAGTCATTTGCGGAACGGTACCAAAAAGGTTCAGGTTCACTGACTTCTACCGTTTCTAGCCAAGTGTCGTTTGGTGCGTAAATGGTTTGCTCCGTTTCGAGGAAGTCCGCCGATGGCGTCACTTCATCCATTCTGCCTTCCGGCGTTCTCGCTGCTCGACCAGGATATGTAGGCTCTCGATGTAGCGCATAGCACACCATGCGGCTGGGGTTGACGGCGGTGGCGTATGCGAACACCAGGGTCGTATTTGCGAGACCAAACGCATAAATGTCGCGCGTCCCCCCTGCGACTATTTCTCCTTGTGGCGTCGAACCGTCGAGATGGAACCGAACGATTTCCCCACGCCCCTCGCGCGTCGAGAGCACGTAGATGTGACGCCCATCTGAGGACCACGTCAGTGAACGGTCGCCAGTATCTGCCCGCAGATCCGACAAATTTGAATTGGTTAGGTCATCTGGGAAAGACTCAGTAAGATGTGCGCGGACTTCGCCGTTTGAACTGAATACATACAATTTCAGGTGTGTAGCCGACTGGTAGATGTTGAATGCGTCATCATATACGAGGGCCGCAAGCGCGCTGCCGTCCGGGGAAAATTGCAACTCGTGGAAAATGAACTGCTCTGACACCAAAGAGGTCTCGCCAGAAATCATGTCGTACCGATATAAGTCGGCGTACCACCATTCAAATTCTCGATTTCGCCCTTTGGTAAAATAAAGCGATAGACCATCTGGTGCGACCGCGAAAGTACGAATGTCTTGGTCTCCGTGTGTGAGTTGAGTATGCAATCCGCTGGCACAGTCGATGCGCACAAGCTGAGCGTATCGCAGTTGCGATAAACCCGCGCCGTCGCGTTTGTAATAGAGTTCGTCGTACCGCTTCGGAGTGTCCGCCCAGTTCTTGTTTTCTTTTTCAATCATTTCCTTGGCTTCGGATGTTGTCATCTCCGCAGGAAAGACCTCTATTTGTGCGTTTTTAGATGCCGGCACCAGCGCGTAGACAGATTGACCATCCGAGGACCACCGTAGTTGCGAGATACCGTGACGAAACGCTGTGATGCGAACAGCTTCTCCGCCAGTCGACGGAATAACCCAGAGTTGTTTTCCAAACGCCCGATTGCTGATGAATGCAATTTGCGAGCCATCTGGAGACCACACTGCCGCATGATTTGACTTGCCCGCCGTCGTCAGTGGTTTGACGTATCTTGTCGTTAAATCTGCGTACATGAGTTGTACTTCGTAGCTATCTTCCTGGATGGATGTGGTTTGCCGGGAAAATACAGCACGTTTCCCATCCGGAGAAATTTGAATGTCGCCGACTAGCGTAAAGTTTGCAAAGTCATCTACTTGACATCGCCGTTTCGTCATCGCGGTTACCTCTTTCCACCTACTGGTCAGGAAATTCTCATGTTGCTGTTTCAATTATCGAAATATTCCTCTTGCCGTAAAAGGTTGATTTAAATCGGTGCGATAATGTCTGGCGCACACGCTCTCGCATGTGCTACACGTGAAATTTGCGTGTCTTCGAGTTTAGTCTGTCGGTAAGCAGTTGGGAATTCAGGTAATCGCGCGGACTGATAGTGGGGGTTGTAACTGTACTCTCTGCAGCAAATGTGAGGAAAAGCCGTTTTGGCTTGCCGAACTGTTCGATAACCTTCGCTTTGGACATGCCATGTCGCTCGACACAGTGAATAGACGTGAGTTCTTGTAACAGTTCTTTGCATATTGGACAAGTGACCACCTAGCATTCCTCCTTATCGCCTGTTGGGCAATCGGATAGCGGATAGGAACTTTCAGTGATATCAAACAACTTTAGTGTATCGAAAACCCGGACAAAAATGTATTAATTTCTCGTAATTTTTTTGCGTATCGAACAAATCTATGGTCATGGATCCCTTCTTAATTCATTTTGGGAAAAATTTTGAATGCTTTCACACACAATTTTGTTACCCAAACCATCTTTTGCCATTTGTTTCAATGCGCCCGCATAAGCAGATAGCGTCTCTAGGCTCTGCGTGATATGTGGTGGTTCACAGACAAGTATCGAGATGGATAAAGTCAGACCCTCTGACTCAATCATTTCGCCACTACGACTACGAATGTGCCATAGGCGTTCGCGACTATTTGGCAAGAGCCGATGGACTTCTTGTGTAAACTGCGCTTGAATAGCTGTGGCCAGTTCCTGGTGATATCCAGGTTCTGTCACCACGATAAAATCGTCGCCGCCGATATGTCCCACAAACGCTTCGTGCACCGGCGCGTTGTGCACGACATCCTTCAGAACATCGGCGAGACAGCGAATCATCTGATCTCCCTTTTGAAAGCCAAAGGCATCGTTGAACCATTTGAAATGATCGAGATCGATATAAAAAATACAGAAACCGTCGTCCGATGAAATTCGGCGGGACAATTCGACATCAATGCGCCGATTCCCTGGCAGTCCCGTAAGTGGATTGGCGTCCCGTGCCAATTCCAACTGCGCGTTGGTGATGGAACTCAAAATCAGTTGAATGCTGCTTGCACCCATTAATTTGCCATCGCGGGTCACAATAATGAGGTCATAGAGTGTGTCCGCATTTCTCGCCATCGACAGTACGGACGCGTTTTCCACAGACACCGATTCATCCAGAATCAGCGGCTGGTGGTCCATGACTTGGTCAATCTCCCGGTTCCAAAACAGCGAGACGCCATATTTGGTGGCTAGTTTGCGAAATAACTTTTCTCGCATCACCAGTCCCAGGGGGTGCGATTGGTCGTCTACGACGACGACACCTGTCACCTGATCATTCTGGTTGAAAAAATTGACGATTTCACTGGCTTTGACCGTTGGTCCAAACGTTTTTGTCGGTTGCGCAATGTCGCCAATGGTCGTGGTCACATGCACATGCGCCTTGTCTGACGTCATTGCACGCCGGATGTGCGTGCGTGCCTGTTCAGAGATGGCGACAGGCTCTGCAGCGGGCCTGCCAAGGCAGTATCCTTGACCATAGGGCACGCCCATCTCCGTCACGCTCACAAGTTCTTCGTACGTTTCAATGCCTTCCGCAATCACGCGCGAATCACAAGCCAAAGCGGCATGACATAGCGCTTTGAGTAAGGCTTCCTTGGTCTTGTCCATATGAACGCCAGCAACAAGACTTCGGTCAATCTTGATAAAGTCAGGCTGCACCTCTGCAATCGTCTGTAGACTCGAGTAGCCTGCGCCAGCATCGTCGATGGCGATGAGATAACCTTTTTGCCGATATCGCTGGATAGCTTTGCGAAACGCGTTAAAATCGTCAATTCCCCGCCGCTCAGTCAACTCCAATACGATGTCGTACGGCTTTAATGCGCGGCGCTCAAGGACGGAGAGGACTTGTTCAATGCCCGCGTGATTTCCGAAAAACATCGAGGCATGAATGTTGAGAAAGAGCTTTTGGCTTTGGTGAAGTGGTTGATAATGAAGGATAGCCGAGCGCAGCGCGACTTCTTCCAATGCTTCTAATTGCCCCTCGCGCTCGGCAAAGTCGAACAACTGGTTTGGCGACGCAAATTCGCTGTGTTCCGGCGTCCTCGACAACGCCTCGTAGCCAAAGGCCTCCCCAGTCCACAGGGAGACGATTGGCTGATAGACGGGTTTGATGCGCCCGCGACTGATAATGTCGACCAAGGCTGCTTGGCGCGTCCGGTGATTCGTGTTATCGTCTGACTTCGCTGCCATGAGCGCGCGAACCATGCCCTCGTAAACGAGGTCTGTGGGATTCATTGTGCCATCTGGTCGAATCACCGCGGTACCGAAGTGGAAGCGGACGTTTTCACTTGTATCGCTAGACGCCTGCGTCAGGGACGCCACTAGGTCTTGGTGGAGGTGAATCGCCGCTTCGTATAAACGCGTCGATAAATTTCCATCCGGCACGATGAATTGTACCGCGATAAATACGTGTGTCGAGACGGTTTGTACTGCAAGGATTGAACAGCCAGCGACAAGGCGCACCCCACCGAGTGCCCGCTGCAAGTCGATATGTCCGCCCCAGAGGCCTGCTTTCGCCTCTGTTTTGGTATCGATATCGAGAAAAATCATCCCTACCGGTTGGCGCGTTATGAGGTCTAAAAGCGCGTCGTCAAAGAAGAGGGACACCGCCCCCTTCGCTCGGAAAGGAAAGTGCTTGAAGCGGGTTCGGACCACCATACGGAAAGCCTCCTAAACGATCTCGCTGCCCATTCTACAAAACGCTTGCAAAGTTTGTGTAAAGGTTGTGCTAAATTTCGTATCGTAGGGTGGGTTCCGAAAAGTGGCAATCCGGGTGACGGCTGTTGCCTCAGTCTTTGGGCGTTGGGGGAGCCACGAGTCGCTCGACAATCCGTTCTAATTGCATGCCGCGAGACGCCTTGACAAGTACAGTTGTGTTCTCGTTTACCCAATCAAATAGGCGCTCCATCGCAGTGGATGTGTCGGGCACGTGATGGACAGATGGCACACCATGGCGGATAGCTTCCTCGGCTATCCACCTAGCCGCTTCGCCGATACAAACTAATCGGTCTACGGCAAATTCCGCCGCCCTAATACCCACTTCCCGATGTCCTTGTTCGGTGTAATCGCCGAGTTCAAACATGTCACCGAGAATAGCTGTACGTGCGCCCCGTGGTGCCAAGGCTGCCAAGACTTCCAGACTCGCCGTCATCGACAATGGACTCGCGTTGTAACAGTCGTCGATAATCGTCACGTTGCCTGGCGCCTCTACAACGCGCAAACGCCCGGTCAATGCCTCCAGACTGGCTAGGCCATCCGCGATTTGCTGTAACGACAAATTGACCTCGAGACCCACTGCAATGGCGGCCAGCGCGTTTCGCACATTGTGGACGCCAAACGTTGGCAAACTGATAGCTTGGCATTGCCCGCTAGCATGTACCGTAAAGGTCATTCCTTCGTTTTTCCACTGAATATCAGAAGCAAATACGTCACTCGTATCTGTTAAGCCATACCACACGACGGGGGCTTGCGAAGACACCGCAATTTTTTGTAACCATGGATCTTCAGCGTGCAAAATCGCCCGCCCGTCTGATGGGAGCGATAACAATAGTTCTCCCTTAGCTTTCGCGATGGCTTCTTGACTGCCGAGAATTTCAAGGTGGCTATGGCCAATATTCGTGATAATCCCTAAGGTAGGCTTGGCGATTTCACAAAGTTGCGCAATCTGCCCGACACCACGCATGCCCATCTCCAAAACGATGGAACGATGTTTCGGTGTTCGCTGTAGAATGGTTAAAGGTAAGCCCAATTCGTTGTTCTGGTTGGCTTTTGTATATAAGCAGTCCCCTAAACGGCAGAGGATGGCGGCGACCATTTCCTTTGTTGACGTTTTGCCATTACTGCCGGTGATACCGATGACAGGGCCAGTAAAAAGAGATCTTTCGTGGGCTGCCAAACGTTGAATGGCGGTTAGTGGGTGCTCGACGACGACGATTGGTCCGGCATGTGTCTTGACGGGCTTGCTCACAATCGCTACACTGGCACCGCAGTCGAAGGCTTGCTCAACGAAGTCATGGCCATCGACGCGCTCGCCGACGAACGCGACAAACGCGTCGCCAGGGCGAAGCTGACGATGGTCCACGTTGACGCCGGTGACGAGCGTTTGGTCATCGCCTTGTGTGGAAATTGCACCGACGATGTCCGCCAATGCTCGCAAGGTTATTGGAGTCAAGGATAATCCCTACCTTTTCAACTCAAAATGTTCCTGACAAAGGAGTTGCGATACGTGCCTGTGAAGCGCATTAAAGTTGGTGTCGTATTCGGTGGAAAATCTGGCGAACACGAGGTTTCGCTTCAATCTGCAAAGTCTGTGATGGAGGCACTGAATCCCCATCAGTATACCATTGTACCCATCGGAATTTCGAAGAGCGGCCGGTGGCATGTCGGAAAGAATGCGATGAAGGCTTTGGAAGAAGAGCAAAAAGCCCAGGTCACATCCGGGTCGCCTGCGAGCTTCATCAATCAACAAGTCGGCGGCTTGACGCCGATTGTCCCGAAATCTACAGCTGCACCGGTGCCAGCGACGCTGGCCAGCGATGTCGACGTCGTGATTCCAGTGATGCACGGGACGTACGGCGAAGACGGGTCGATTCAAGGCCTGCTCGAACTGATGGATGTGGCATACGTCGGAGCCGGTGTGCTCGCGTCGGCCGTGGGACTCGATAAAATCGTGATGAAGCAAGTGTTTGGATCTGTCGGGTTGCCACAAGTGCGCTACGTCGGGTGTACGCGAAAGACGTGGCAAGCGAGATCAAACGATATCATTCGGGAGGTTGAGGCGGCTTTTGGCTATCCCTGTTTTGTGAAGCCGGCGAACTTGGGGTCCAGCGTAGGTATCTCGAAGGTGAAAAATCGGTCGGAACTGGAACGTGCTGTGGAACTCGCGGCGCAATACGACCGCAAAGTCATCATCGAAGAAGGTCTGGACGTACGCGAAGTCGAAGTCGCGGTCCTCGGCAACGATACACCTCAGATCTCCGTTCCTGGTGAGATTGTTCCGTCCAATGAGTTTTACGATTACGACGCAAAGTACATCGGCGGGGCATCTAAGCTTATTATTCCAGCGGAGCTCACCGAAGAACAGCGATCTGCCATCGACCGCTACGCGGCTCAAGCGTTTCAAGCGATTGACTGCAGTGGTCTGGCGAGAATCGATTTCTTTATTGAAAAGTCTACAGGCCGCGTCCTGGTCAACGAGATCAACACAATGCCAGGTTTTACGCGATACAGCATGTACCCAAAGCTTTGGGAAGCCTCCGGGATGTCTTATGCAAAACTGCTGGATACGTTGATTGAATTGGCTATTGAGCGGAATAACGAAAAGCGAGAGCTACGCCGTAGCTTTGACGCCGAGTAATTCGGTAATTCGGCGTCAAAAAGGTGGAGCGAAACGTTTCGCTCCACCTTTTTATTTGAACAAATTACGGGAAATCGAAAAAGGCACTGGTTGAAGGTCGAAGATGTCGTATAGCCTATCCCCGTTTGTGCAGACATTGCCTTCTACAAGCATCGTCAGCTGATCCATCGTCAGCGGTGGATTTCCCATCACGCCCAAGGCGCCCACCAACGTCTCGATGATGGGTAATGGAATCTCAATAGACAATTTCCGACTGCCGAGTCCCTCGCGTATTTGCTGCAAAATCTGGCCGTATTCCACAACCTCGGGTCCGCCTACGTCAAACGTTTCCCCAATCGTTGTATCCATATCTAACGCTTGCGCGAAGACAGCAGCAACGGTGCTGGTATGTACCGGCTGCAGCGGAAAACGACCATGACCAATGACGGGCAGTATAGGCGCTCGTTTCACCAAAGTGACCAGCTCTTGAACGAAATTTGAACCAGGTCCACCATCGCCAAACACGACAGAAGGACGGAAAATGGTGAACCTTAGTCCACTTTGGCGGACGAGCGTCTCCGCTTCCCACTTTGACCGATGGTAGCCACTTCGGGCGCCAACGCGTGCACCGAGCGCGCTCATGTGCAAAAACCGTCGGACGCCAGCCCGCCGCGCTGCCTCGAGAACGCGCATAGTCCCGTCTACGTGCACCGTCTGCATCGTGACACCCTTACGGCGAAATTCACGGATAATCCCAACTAAGTGCACAACCGCATCTGTCTGGTCGACCCCAATTTGCAGGGCGGTCGCATCGGACAAATCCCCGGCTATCACATGCACCCGGGAAGCTAGATCTTTGGGAACGCGGGCCTCGTCACGTGCGAGCAATGTGACAACGTGACCGCGTTTCACCAACTCGCGGACAACGGGTACACCAATGTACCCTGTCCCTCCCGTCACAAATACTCGCATTCGGCCTCACGCCCCTATTAGCTTTCTGGGAACAGTTCATAGAAACTTGCGTACCGTTCATCTCGCGTCGCTTCTTTCGGCGCATTGCTGCGTTCAGTCGCGCTGGTAGCGGCGCGGCGCGGCGGTGGTGTCTCTTTCATCTGCGACCGCTTTGGCGATTGGGCATCGCGAATCCGATCCCGATGTTGTTGGCGATACTGCTCCAAGTCTTGACGCGATTGAATGTGGTTGCGTTGCCAGTCAAAAAGTACCCGATCAATATATTTGAAACTGTATTTATTTGCTAGAACCGATTCCCGAAGGGCTTCGACGACCATCCATTCAGGGTATCCCTCGGGGCCGAGCCACGTGCGGATTTGGTCGCACTCGAGCGCGGACAACGGACGTCCGAACTCCTCTTCAAACATCGTGACAGGATCCTGCCGCCAGACTCGGGATTGTGCGGTCGACGATGGAGCCGGTTTCCCGCGCAGGCGTTGCCATAATGGTTGTAAGTCGAAATACGTGACGTGCGCGCCGCTGTCGTCAAAACGTTCACCGATGCCGAGCAATCCCTCGCGAACCAACCGTTCGACGGACCACATAATTTCCTTGCTGCTCATGCCACACAGGTCGCCCAAATCTTGCGCGGACAGCTCGGTTGTACCACGGATTTGCCCGCTAGCGAGAATCTGTAAGAGCATAATCATTTCGTGCGCGTGAATGCCTAAGTCGGCATAGTTCTTCAACAAGTCGTACGGTAATGCTACAAAAGGGGTACCCAGAAAGTCCCCGTTCGCAGATTGCCTAGCGGACGGTTTCATAGATTTTCCCCCTTCTCGCAACATCATGGATAGAGACGGTACAGCGTCCTTGGAAATGCGATGGCTTCTCGGATGTGTTCAATGCCGCAAATCCAAGCAATTGTACGTTCCAACCCCAGTCCAAATCCGGAGTGTGGGACGGAACCGTACTTCCGCAAATCGAGATACCATGCGTACGTATCCTCAGGCAACTTGTGCTCTTCGAAACGCTGTTTAAGCAGCGCATAGTCGTGAATGCGTTGGCTTCCTCCAATGATCTCACCGTATCCCT
This sequence comes from Alicyclobacillus suci, assembly GCF_017329615.1. Lineage (GTDB taxonomy): Bacteria > Bacillota > Bacilli > Alicyclobacillales > Alicyclobacillaceae > Alicyclobacillus > Alicyclobacillus suci. Next base: position 80,912 of record NZ_JAFMTW010000008.1, read on the forward strand.
CTGGCGCAAGCATATCCGCGCACAATACGACCTCCGGACGATTGGGGTCCGGTTGCATGTAAAACGCCTTAATGGCCGTTGGATATCGTTCGATAAACAGCGGTCGGTCAAATTGGTTTGCCAAAGCTGTTTCGTGTGGTGAGCCGAAGTCATCTCCCCACTGGATATCAAAATCATGCTTTTGCAGCCAGTCAATTGCCTCATCATAACTCATGCGCGGGAAAGGCGCCTCGACACGCGACAGCGCTTGGATGTCGCGACCCAACGTGTGAAGTTCACTTTCACAGTGGTTTAGCACGTGCTTTACAATATGTGCGACAAATTGTTCTTGGATCTTCAGGTTTTCCTCGTGCTCGACAAACGCCATCTCGGGTTCAATCATCCAAAACTCGATGAGGTGTCGGCGGGTCTTCGATTTTTCTGCGCGGAAGGCCGGGCCGGCAGAATATACTTTGCCGAGCGCCATCGCGGCAGCTTCCATGTACATTTGACCACTTTGAGTGAGGTATGCCTCCTGATCAAAATACTGCGTTTGAAACAACTCGGTAGTGTCCTCGCATGAGGAAGGCGTCAACGCCGGCGAATCGACCCGTGTAAATCCATGGCCATCGAGGAAGTCAGCTACAGCCCGTTCGACTTCCGCGCGAATGCGAAGCAGGGCACGTTGCCTTGGCACGCGCAGCCACAGGTGGCGATGCTCCATCAAAAAGTCTACGCCATGCTCTTTGTGCGTAATGGGATACTCGTGAGATATCTGAATGGCTTCGACATGTTGCACTGTCAGTTCATAACCGCCTGGCGCGCGGTCGTCTGCGCGTACCAATCCGGTAACGCGAAGCGACGATTCTTGCGTCAGACTATCGCATGCTGCAAAGACTTCTTCTCCAACCTCTGATTTGACGGCGACACATTGAATGAAGCCTGTACCATCGCGAACCTGAAGAAATTGGATTTTACCACTTGAACGCTTGTTGTATAACCAGCCCTCCAGCGTGACTGCTTGTCCAGCAAAATCACCCACGTGGGCAATTGTCGTTTTCGTACTCACAACTTTCCCTCCAGGTCAGCATCGTATCAAAATGATTATAACAAAGGGAGGAAACACCTCACAATCGTAAAAAGAAGCCGAAAGTCACCCGGATTGGCAACTTTCGGCTCTCCCTTTCCTCGTTTTGCTTACACAGAAGGCGTCAGTTCTGGCTTGACGTGTGGGTGAGATACCGCGGCTGAGGCCAGAGCATGCGGCTGCATCGTCTCCATCCATTTGCGGAACTCTTTGCCGTCTACACTTTCCTCTTGCACGACGTGTTCGGCAAACCGTTCGATATCATCTTTGTACGGCGTCAAAAGATCCCTTGTCACGTTTTCTTGGGTTGCCAGAATATGCCGGACTTCCTTTTCGAGAAGCTGTTCTGGCAAGTGTTCTTCATCGACGATACCCAGGCGCGACAGCCCACATTTCACCAGGGTCCGCGCCAGAGATGACGCCTGCACGAAGTCGTTTTGCGCACCTGTGCTGCGATTGCCATAGTGGAGCTCTTCTGCTAAACAACCTGCCAACGCAACGTTAATTTGTTCTTCCAGTTGCTGTTTGGTGTATAAGTACTGATCTGCCTCTGGGATTTGACGGACAAATCCCAACGCATTCCCGCGCGGTGCGATAGTGATGTGAGAAACCGTACCTGGGCGCATCAGTTCGCTGACAATCGCGTGACCTAATTCGTGGACGGCCACGCGCCGCAATTCTTCATCTGTCGGCCGACGTCCTGTCTTTTCACCCATCAATACTTTGTCGACTGCATCGCGGAACATTTCTTGCGTCACTTTATCCCGTTCCTGGCGCAACGCGATAATCGCCGCTTCATTGACGAGCGCTTCTAGTTGGGCACCAGAGAAACCGTAGGTTTCGCGCGCAATGTGGTCTAAATTGACGTCTTCCGCAATGGGTTTATCCTTTGTCATGATGCGAAGGATATGAAGGCGGCCTTCTTTGTCTGGCAAATCGACTTTGATTTGCCGGTCAAAACGACCTGGGCGCAAAAGCGCCGGATCTAGAATATCTGGCCGGTTCGTCGCCGCCATCACCAGAACAAACGGCGATTGGGTCGTGCTCATCCCATCCATTTCCGTTAACAGCTGGTTTAACGTCTGGTCGTATTCTTGATGGCTATGATGACCACGTCGACCGCCAACCACGTCGATTTCGTCTACAAAGATGATGGCGCTATCCTTGTTTTCCCGTTTCGCCATCTGCCGTGCGCGGCGAAACAAGTCCCGAACGCGTTGCGCTCCGACGCCGACATACATTTCGACAAACTCTGAACCAGAAGCAGATAAAAAGACAGAATCGGTATACGTCGCCGCCGCTTTTGCCATCAACGTCTTGCCGGTTCCCGGGGGGCCGGTCAGGAGAATCCCTTTCAGTGGCCGAATGCCCAGAGTCTTAATCTTGTCTCGGTAGCGAAGAAAGTCGAGCGCTTCCTTCAGTTCGTGCTTCGACGACTCTTGCCCACCAATTTGATCAAACGTGATATCGTGCCGCACCGGTGCATCTTTGGCTGCCGGCGCTGCGGCATTGCGGCGGTCCATGACAATCCACAACAACACGCCGAGGCCTACGAGGAACAAAATTGGCAATACATTGATGCGTAACAGCCCTAAGAATACGAGTACCGCTACGGCGACACCAATCAACCATTCCTTAATCAAGATGAGGCACCTCCTTGGTGCATAGGGGGATACGGCATGACAGTATAGAGGTAGTGACTACCCTTCTCGAGTTGGATGTAGGTATTTAATTGCGCGTCCATCGTAATTCGGCACTGGATGTGTTGTTGTTTCGCCATTTGGGTCACCTGAGCAATCATCTCGCGGTAATTGCCCTTTTGAATGCCCTCCAACAGGACTGGCGTATAGCTTTCTAACGCTTGCGACAACGTGCCGTTGCGGTCGTCAGATAACCGCAGTTTGACTCCAGAACCCAGTCTCGACGAAACTTGGTTGGTAATGTCATCATACGTCTGTTGCAAGTCTCCGTTCTTCAATTTGGAAAACGGACCGAGTTGAATCTGTACCACATCCGGGCTACCGGTCAGAATGTCGACCGTCTGCACGCCCTTTACCTGTTGCAGGTTCTTTTTCAGTGGTCCGAGTAGATTAAAGTGTTGGTACGCCTGCCAACCGCCGAATAACACAGCAAGTGCGACGATGGCAATGAGTACGATTGGAACGAGGCGAACACGAGACATAAGGTAAATCGCCTCCCTTAGATGTCATACAAGCTCATGCCTAGTATAGCATGAGCACCGAACGTATGTTCACAGTACATATTACCACTTTCCCTAACCTATGCCGACAATTGATATCGCCAAAGTATATGGCCGCTGGTAGCATCGACATACACAAAAATTGCCTTTCCGTTTTCGCGGCCGCGCACTTCATACACCACATTGGTGCTGGACTCCGCTGACAACGCCTTTGATGCTTCGCCAGTCACGTAGCCAATGCTGTATGTGTCGGTATGTATATTGTCCTGGAGCAACGACTGTTCGACTTTCTTTGCGGAAACCAATTGGTCGACGCCCACGCTGTAAGCCGTGTGTTTCGCCGGAATGTAAAACGCGTACCACTTGTGGCCAAACGTATCTGTACCGAGAAACACATCTTCCAGTCCGGATGCCGTAAACACCTGATAGCTGTCAATGTGGTCGATTGGCGTGTGGTTGAGTACGTACTGAGCAGCCTGTTCTTCAGGCGCCCAGTTCGTCGACACGTTTTGCCACAACCACGCAATCACGGCACAACACAGCATGAGAAGAATGATGGGCACTGTAATGGCCCATATCTTCCAGGTCTTCATACGACATCTGTCCGGTACAGCGTGATTTGCATCACACCTTCTTGATCTTCTGCTTTGGACAACCCGACGATAATGTCCTTATCCTTGAGATTTCGATTCAAGAAATCCACAAGTAAGTACAAATCCTCCGTCTTAGAACACCGATGCGTCGCAAGTACGTGTAACTTGGTTTCCACAATTCCACCGTCCGTCAATGCTTGAATGATTGCATTTTACCGTAGTATTCCTCATTCGTGAACCGATATCGCAGTGGCGTGATGGTAATCGCGCCTTCGCGGATGGCTGTCACGTCCGTTTCGCCATCCCCGTGTTCATCGATGATGTCTCCACCATAACGATAAACCTGCTGCCCGCTTTCGTCTAGTTCGACCCGAAAGCTGTCGTGATAATTTCGTACACCCAATTTGGTCCAACGGACGTTTTTCGGGTCAGGATCCGGCGGAAAGTTGACACTGAGAAACGTATCCGCTGGCAGTTCCAACTGTAGCAACTGTGGCAGCATGGCGAGCAACGCCTTGACAGTCGGCTCGAAATTGAACGGCGGGCCCACTTGCGATAGTGCCATCGCCTTTACGCCCTGCAGCGACGCTTCGCCGGCCACCGCCACCGTACCGGAGTACAGCACGTCTGTCGCGAGGTTGGCGCCGGCATTGATGCCTGCGAGGACGATATCGAACGGGGTCGTCGGATGTAACATCGCCAACGCCCACTTGACACAATCCACAGGCGTGCCGGAGGTCTCATATGCTTTGACGGCACCTGGCAGTTCGAGCTCGTGCACTTCGATGGTCCGATGTAAGCTGATGCCGTGACTGGACGCGCTCCGCTCTTGGTTCGGCGCCACCACGTAGACGTCTGCCAGATGGCACAGCGCCTGGCACAGCGTCTGGATGCCCTTTGCGTGAATTCCGTCGTCATTGCTTAATAGTATGCGCATGGAATGTCTCCTCTCCTGCCATCATTCGTGTCACATACGGGTGCCAGCTTCGCCTATACTAGGAGTACTTCAGCGGGAGGTGGTGTTATGACAGTCCATTGGCCTACCGCAGAGCGGAATTTTGCGGAGGCGGATACCCCATTTCACCAACTGGAACGCGCACTTTTATTGTCTATTTTAGCGGAGGAGACGTCGCGGTGGTGCCGCCATTGTGCTGCGCTGCGCCCACCGGATTACGACGATTCCGACGAACTGATGCTGTAACTATTTTATCAGTTGTTCCTTGATTCGGGCGACCTCTGCGCGCACGCGTTCGACGTCGATGGTCAGCGGCTCGCCCCCGGACACTACTTGTCGGCCGGCGACAAAGACGTCGCGGACATCATCCGCACCGCAGGCGTACACCACGTTTGACAACAGATTGTGCTGTGGTAACAGGTGTGGGCTCGCCGCATCGAGCAACACCATGTCCGCAGCGGCACCCGGCTTTAAGGTTCCGTGCAGTTGGCGCAAGAAACACGCTTTCGCGCCCAGCGCAGTCGCCAAATCAAACGCCACTGCCGCAGGAATCACCTCAGCGTCTTGCGCGACCCCTTTGTGGAGCGTCGCGGCGAGGCGCATTTCTTCGAACATGTCCAAATTGTTGTTACTTGCCGCACCATCGGTTCCAAGCCCCACGACAATCCCCTTTTCCAACATTTTAGGCAACGGTGCAATCCCAGAACCCAGTTTTAAATTGCTTTGTGGATTGTGCGCGATGCGCACGCCGCGGCGTGCCATGATGTCGAGATCGTCATCGGTTACATGCACGCAGTGGGCAGCCAGCGTCGGCACGTCAAACAGGCCAACTTTTTCGGCGAGCGCAATCGGTGTCAAGTTGTGATCTCCCTGCGAATTCACGACTTCCGTTTGCGTTTCACTCAAGTGAATTTGAATGGGCACATCGAGTTCTTTCGCCAGTTCCGCAATTTCTGTCAGATAGTCCGGCGGACACGTATAAGGCGCGTGCGGGCCGAGCGTGACCGTGATGCGACCGGATGCTTGGCGATGCCAGTTACCGTGAAATGAGCGGCTACGGTGCAGGCCGTTTTCGCGGGACACGTCGTTAAAGCCGACCACGCCTACGGACAGGACGGCGCGAATCCCAGACTCGGCCACGGCTTTCGCGGCGTGATCCATCATCATATACATATCCGTATAAGTCGTCGTGCCCGAGACGAGCATCTCCCAAGCCGCGAGTTGGGTTCCCCAATAAATTGCGTCCTCGGTGAGTTTGTCTTCCAGTGGGAAAATCCGTTCGTTCAACCAGGTCATAAGCGGCAGGTCGTCCCCTGCCCCGCGCAACAGCGTCATCGCCGCATGGCCGTGCGTATTCACGAGACCGGGCATCGCGATGCGTTTTTGCTTGCGGATCAGATTGACGGGCTCGCCGCCGTCGCGTGGATACGTGCCGCGCTCGTACCGTTCGATGATATCGCCATCCAAAACGAAGTAGAGCGGTTCGGCAATGACGGTGTCTTTGTCAATAATGGCTCCGCCGACCTCGATTACAGTTTTCAATTAAAACGCCTCCTTTAACAGCGCCGGCAACGATTTTTCGTATGGCGCGCGCACGACCCCGAACTCTGTGATGATACCCGTGACCAATTCTCCAGGCGTCACGTCGAACGCCGGGTGCAACGCGGTAGCGCCCACAGGGGCAATGGGTTGCCCGCAAATCTCGGTCACCTCACGCGCGCTGCGCTGCTCGATGGGAATGTCGGCGCCGGAGGTCGTCGCTAGATCAATCGTGCTCGTGGGCGCTGCCACGTAAAACGGAATGCCGTGATAACGAGCCAGCACCGCGAGTGCGTACGTGCCGATTTTGTTCGCCGTGTCGCCGTTCTTGGCAATGCGATCCGCGCCGACGACCACCGCGTCGACCATTTGTTGTTGCATCAAGTGGCCTGCCATACTGTCGGTGACGATGTCGAATGGAATGCTTTCGTGTAGCAGTTCGTAAGCAGTCAGGCGCGCACCTTGCAAATACGGGCGTGTTTCATCTGCGTACACGTGCGTCAATTGACCGTTTGCGTGCAGTGAGCGGATGACCCCGAGCGCCGTTCCATACCCAGTTGTTGCAAGCGAACCAGTGTTGCAGTGCGTGAGAATTCGCACGCCCGTTTCAAATAGTGCTGCACCGGCGTCGCCAATGGCGCGATTGACGCGCAAATCGTCCTGTGCGATTTGCAATGCTTTGCCGTATAGCGCTTGAGCCAGCTGTGCATCGTCGTCGGTGGCGGCGATGACCGCTTCCATTCTGTCCATTGCCCAGTTCAAGTTGACGGCCGTTGGTCGCGCTTGACGCAAATGCGCGATAGCTTCTAGCAGTTGCTCGCGCAAATTGCCACTGTCTTGGAGGCGATGGGCTTCAATGGCGACGGCGAACGCCCCAGCTGTGCCAATGGCCGGTGCCCCGCGCACCTTCATGTCGCGAATGGCCTGCGCGACGTCATGGGCGGTGCGATACGTGTGCCATATTTCTTCTTGTGGAAGTTTGGTCTGATCCAGCAAATCAAGCGCGTCTGGGCGCCAACGAATGGCTTGCACGGTTACGCGTCCTCCCGTCGCAAGGGTGCTTGATTGCCCACAGCGTGCGGACAAGGACAATTGCGAATATCGTCGTCCGCGCGAATAAATTCATAAAACAATGTGCGGATCTTTTCCACATTCTGCTGCATCGTATCGACAACCTCTTGGTGTGTGAGGGCATTTGTCGTCATGCCGGCGGCAAAGTTGGTCACCATGCAAACGGTGGCGTAACACAGCTCTGCTTCTTTAGCCAGTGCGACTTCTGGCATGCTGGTCATTCCCACGACACTGCCGCCTAATCGCTGAAACATGCGAATTTCTGCCTTCGTCTCAAAGCGAGGTCCTTCTGCGGTGACATACGTGCCACCAAAATGCATGGCGTAGCCGAGGTTTTCCGCGGTTTGTTGCAAGTTTTTGCGCAGTCGTGTGCAGTACGGATCGGACATGTCCACATGTACGACCTGATCTTTACCAAAAAAGGTACTGATGCGGCTTTTCGTCATATCTATCACGTCGTCGACGAAGACTAAGTCCCCCGGTCGCATCCCGGGCACGAGCGACCCCACTGCAGCGGTCGCCAAAACTTGTTCGACACCGATTTCTTTTAGCGCATAAATGTTGGCTCGATAGTTTACTTTGTGCGGCGGCGTCGCGTGCGCGCGACCATGGCGCGCGAGAAACGCCACAGGTTGTCCACCGTATGTACCCACAGTCAATTGCACGTCGCCATAGGGTGTATGTATCTGCACGTCCCGAGCCTCTTCGACAGCACCGGCTTCGTAGACGCCGGTGCCACCAATAATTGCGTATTTTGCGTCCATCCAAGTCTCCACCTTATCAAATCAAAGTCGCTTAGTGCTTTGATTATAGCGAAACTCGGGAAACAAATCTCCCCAATGGTTAAACGCGCGCAAGTACTGTCTGCAGGGTGATGTCGGTCGTTTGGCATGGCTGATGATGGCTGATTACGAAGACTTCTTTCGCGACGTGCGCTTTCGTTTCACTGCTGGTTCCGCCATTTTCAGGCTCTTTTGGAGGGCATCCATCAAGCTGATGACGTCCGCGGCCGGTGTTGTCGCCGCCGGGGCCAGTTCTTCCGGATTCGCGTGCTCCAACTTTTGTTCCACCAATTTTTGCACTTGTTCTCGGCGTTCGTCGTGAAATGCAGCGGGATTGAACGGCTTTGACAACTGCTCAATCAGCCGCTCTGCCATCTCCAATTCGTCGGGCGAGACTTCGGGCGCTTGGTGAACGAAGGGAAGTTCTTCGGTTTGCCGAATCTCATCCGGCCAGAACAGCGTTTGCAAAATGAGCACGCCATCCTTCATGCGGATGCAGGCCATGCTTTCACTTTGCCGAAGAACGGAGGTCGCAACGGCGATTCGGCCGGTCTTGCCAAGCGCGTCCGCTAACAAGGCATACGCTTTGCGACCGTTTGCCTCAGGGGCCAAGTAATAGGTGTTGTCGTAATAGACCGGATCGATTTCGTGGGCTTCTGTGAAGTGAACGATATCGAGTGTTTGCGAACGAGCTTTGGTCAACGCCTCGAGTTCCTCGTCCTCAATCACGACGAACTGCCCTTTGGCGTACTCAAAGCCGCGCACGATGTCGTTTGTACCGACTTCCACCTCACACGTCGGGCAAGTTTTGTGATATTGGATGGGGGTTTTACAGACTTTGTGCAATTGCCGAAAACGAACGTTTTGCGACTCTGTAGCTTTAAACATGCGAACTGGCACATTGATGAGGCCGAAGCTAATGGAACCTTTCCACATACTGTGCATGCCATTCTCCACCCTTTCCGAACCACGCTCTCGTCGGTTAGGGTGGATTGGCAGACACTACGCCATGCGGATTTCGCTCATGAAGATTGCGTCAAAAATGAGCGAATTTGACGGAGGACATCTTGTTCGGGTGCCACGCGTGGACGCACGCCGGATAAGGATTGAATAAATGTCGCGCCGTACTTCGAAGTGATGATGCGTTTGTCGTAGACGACAACCACCCCTTTGTCCTGGCGCGTGCGAATCAAGCGGCCAAATCCCTGGCGAAACCGCACGACCGCTTCAGGTAAGCTCGCGACCCAAAAAGGGCTCTGACCGGAGTTTGTCAGGCGTTCATGCCGCGCTTCGGTCACAGGGTGGCTTGGCGGCGCAAATGGGAGCCGAATAATCACCAACGTGGTGAGTTGGTCGCCGGGCAAATCAATCCCTTCCCAAAACGACTGTGCACCTAGGAGGACACTTCTCGGGTTATTGCGAAACGCTTCCAGCATCGCGGTGCGGCTCCCGTCCACGTCTTGCGCGAACACCGCAATTTCTTTCGCAGCCAGGGGCGCGCGCAAGTGTTTGGCCGTCTCCCGCAGCATTTGGTGGCTCGTAAATAGCGCCAACAGCCGCCCGCCACTGGCAACCGCGAGGTGGTACAACGAGTCGGTCAACCAAGTGGCTGCTTCTTCAGAACTCATCTTGGCCAGTTCAGGCACGTCGTTTGGCACGAATAACCGCGCTTGCGATGGATAGTCAAACGGTGACGGCACAATGCCCGTGATAAGTCGCTGTTCGTCCAATGTATCGCGCAGGCCCAGTTGATTGATGGTGTAGTCAAAGCGCCCACGCACTGACAACGTCGCGGACGTGAGTATCGTCGCTGGCAACGGATCGAACAATAGCGTGCGAAGCGTCGCCGAGACGTCGATAGGCGCCGTATGAACGCTATATCGCGGGCGACCGTAGCCGCGCCGTTCAATCCACGTTACGCGTTCTTCACTTTGCACGGTCATTTCTTCCAACAGTTCGACGCCTTGCAGCCACTGATCAAGATAGCCTGCAGCGTCGAGAATGCGCCCCGCTTCGTCGTCTGTCGCTGCTGTCTTGGCCCACTCTTGTAGCCCCTTGACCAGTTCGCGCAACGCGTGAATGGGCGCCCGCAGCGATGCCATCTGTTCACTAAACTGAATGAAACTCGGGTGCTTGAAGATGTCATCTGTCAACCGCAGTTCATTTTTACCCGCGGGTACTAGATTTCCAAGTACTGCGAAGGCAACGTCTGCACTCTGCGCCACCTCTGCAATCCACTCCTGCGCGCGCTTGAGTTTTTCCTCCATGGCGAACGGCAGGGACTGTGACGTTTCAAACCGGGTTAATAGATCTTTGATGATGCCGTTTCGGCCTTGGTCGCGGCTTAACCGGTGCCCCAGAGCAGCGATTTGTGCCGCGTGCACCTCGTTGCCCAGATGTTTAGTCGCCTGTTCTTCAAGATGGTGGGCCTCGTCAATCACCAGCGCTTCGTACTTCGGCAGCACGCGGTGATCTGTCTTCAAATCTGACAGTAAGAGCGAGTGGTTGGTAACGACGATTTCTGCCGCTTGCGCACGGGTTTTTGCACGGAAGAAGTAACATGGGCGGAAAAATGGACAGCGCTTGTTGATACAAGTCTCCGTCTCGCTCTGAACGCGCCCCCACAATCCTAGGCTCACGGATTTCGAGGAGAGTTCCTCACGTACGCCCTCGCCGGTCCGCGACAGCCACACCAAAAGCGCCATCACGCCTTGGATATCTTCGGGACTCGCCAGTTCAGACAGCGTGGCTGCTTCATTGCGCACTTTCCGCAAACACACATAGTTCTTTCGCCCTTTTTGTACCGCGAGCGATAACTTTCCCTCAAATAATCGCAGCAGCGTAGGGAAATCGCGTTCCTCAATCTGGTCTTGCAGCGCCATCGTATGTGTACTGACGACTACGCGCTCCCCGGTCGCCTTCGCATAGAGCGCGGCTGGAATGAGATATGCCATCGATTTACCAGTACCAGTGCCCGCTTCAATCACCGCGTGTTTGTGCGCGGTCAGCGCCTCGCCGACCTTGGCCGCCATCTGCAATTGTCCTTCACGCGGCTCATAGCCGGGCAGAAATTCGCTTAAAGGTCCGTTGGCAGAGAGGAGTGCCAACGCTTCTTGGATGACATCTTTTCCTGACCGCGTACTGGGCTTTGACTTGTCGTCATCCAATCTCGGCGGCGGTGCTGTATACAAAAGTCCGTCGCGAACTTCGCAGTCTTCCGGTATCGTATCGGCTTTCTTTGCCATCACATGGAGGCTTAGTTCAGTGAGCCAATCACTTGTGCGCTGCGAATATAACCCAGAGAGTTGCGCCAATTGTTGGACGAGCAAATAAGGCAACGCCAGAACCTGTTCCGTTAACTGCAGAAATACTTTCGCCGTGGTCATGGCGTCCGACAGCGCGCGATGCGCTGAATCTGGCACGATGCCTACATGTTCCGCCACAGCGGTCAATCGATGGGAGGACAGCGTCGGAAACAGAACGCGCGCAAGGATATATGTACACAATCCATCCGGTTGGATGAGGGTGTATCCTAACTTGTCGACATGGTACTGTAAAAAAGGCTGGTCGAACTGCAAGTTGTGCGCAACGAGTGTGTCGTCGCCGATAAACTGCAGTAGCCTCGGTAGAATTGTTGATGCAGGTTCCGCGTTGGCGACCAGAGAGTCATCAATGCCGGTCAGACGCGTGATCTCACTCGGTATCGAAGTCTCGGGTCGCACCAGCGCGTGGAAGGTGTCGGCAATCGCGCCGTCGACGACGCGAACCGCACCGACTTCAATGATTTCGTGTTGTGTCGGGTCGAGCCCCGTGGTTTCAATATCTATCACGACGTAATTCACGTTTTAGGCCTCCTGGCCAGTCCAAAATCTCTTTTTACATTCTAACAAACCTTGCTTCGGACTGACATGGAGAAACATGGCCTTCCCTACGAGCGTTCAAGCTGCATGTCTGATTGTTCGATTTCCGACTCCACATGAGCTCGCGCGACGGCAATGGCCGACGGCGGCAAACCTAAGTGCACCGCCCGTTCGAAGTCGGCATTCGCCAACGCCGATTCGCCTTCGCGCAGATGGAGCATTCCCCGGTACAAAATCGCGAGTCGCTTGGCGTACATGCCGGGGTGTTCAGTAAGTTGCCCCAGCCGCCGCCGCGCTTCGTCGACTTGACCATCGAGTGCCGCAATGCGCGCGCGAATAATTTGTGTCAGCGCACTTGCGTCCCCGTTTTTCTCCACTGTTTCCAGTGCCGCCTGTGCCTGCGGAAAATCACCTAACAGGTAGCTGGTCAGGCCAAACAACGTCAACGCGTGTGAGCCTTCGGGGCGAAGTGTGAGCGCGCGTTTTGTCGCTATCATCGCCTCTTGCGGTCGATGTGAAACGGCGCGGCAAAGCGCAAGTAACTCGTACCCGACTGCTTGATTCGGATATTTCGTGATGACGGAGGCTGCGGTTTGCTCTGCGAGAGGGATTTGTTGCGTGGACAAGTACAGTACGACGCGCAGTAACGCATATTGTTCAAGTGGTTCGCCCATTTGCTCAGAGTGGGTGAGCAGAGCTCGCCCTTCATCTATGCGCCCAGACAACACGAGGCTCATCGCGCGCCACAAGATGGCCTCGACATCAACCGTATCTGTACGCATGACCTTTGCAAAACAACGTTCCGCAGCAGCGAACTCGTAAAGTTTCAAATGACAAATCCCTAAGTTGTACCACACGTCCACTTCGTGCGGGTCGAGGCTGAGCAATTCATATAATACGTGAACCGCTTGATGCCAGTCTTCCTTGGCAGCGCACAATTGCACCTCGACTTCGAGGACCGCCTGGAGTGTCACCTCGTCTGTCGCGGCGTCCCGAGCGTATGCGAGGTGCGAAGCAGCAACATCGATTCGACCTGCAGCCAAATGGCTAAGCGCTAAATAAATGCGTGCCGCAGGATTATCCTGACTGTCGAGTGCTTCCGAAAGCGACGCTGCGGCTTCATCAAACATGCGTAAATCAAAATAACCAAGGCCCCTGCGCAGTGCACAGTCGACTTTTAAGGACAAGTCGAACCAAGTTTGCGCGATTTCTACTGGCTCTTGCAAAAGCGATTCGGTTCGGCTCGCCGACCACACTTCCGAGGGCGTTTCGGCGTGATTTGCGTTCTCCTGGCCGAGATCAGCTGCTTGCTCCACCTCGCCAATTTCGAGGATGGTTTCCTCAATGACATCGTCGACTTCCATCCAGGCATCGAGGATAGAAGTGGCCAACTCACGAAGCATGGCCAGATCTTGTAGCATACGTTCTTTCGTCCTAGCGTCCGCTTCAGGGACCTGCTCGCGGATTTGCAAAACCGCGTTCGCAATGTCCTTCAGTTCCAAATTCTGCATGGATGAAGCCCCCTTTGTATAGGGATAGCGTCCGTTGGCAGAACAGAGATTATGCGGTGGTTTGTCGAGCTTACAATTTCTCAGAAGTGGAGAATAGCACTTCTCCACTGTGCAATTCGTGTCGCACACCGGCGTAATCGCGCACTAAGAGTACACCGCGCTCATCCACATCTTCGGCGTACCCCGTAATAAACGTGTCTCCAAGTCGAACATGTACCGTCCGTCCCAACGTATGGGCGTGTGTTTTCCACTCTTCACGTACAGCAGCAAACCCCCCTGCGCCTTGTGCGAGGCTACTGTAGAGTGTGTCGAGTTGGTTGAGGATACGTGCGAGTAGCAACGGCCTATCCACTGGTTGTCCACATTCTGTGAGAATGGTGGTGGCATGGTCGGAAACGTCGGGTGGCAGCGCGTCGCGATGGAAATTCGCGTTGATGCCAATTCCGATGACAGCGTAGTCGACAGTTTCACCGTCTGCCCGCATTTGCGCAAGGATGCCGCAAATTTTGCGACCATCGACCAAGATGTCGTTCGGCCACTTGATCTTTGTCTCCACACCGCTTTCGTGAAGTGCTCTGTGTACTGCAACGCTCGCAAGCAATGTCAAATCGCCCGCTTGCGACAATGCACACGGGTTGCGCACGAGTACGGAAAACCACATGCCGCCAGCTGGCGATTGCCACGCGCGCCCCTGTCGCCCGCGGCCGCCTGTCTGCCGGGCAGCCGTCACGACCAGTCCATGCACCGCGCCCTCGTGAGCGAGTTCGATAGCCGTGTCGTTGGTGGAGATCCGCTCCGGTGCCCAAAGAATCGTTTGCCCCAAGCGGCAAGCCTTATTGAGATGCGGCGATACCAGTGGCCCTATCAGTTCGTCGGGTACGTGCGTCAATCGATAGCCAACACGTGGCGTCGCTGAGAATTCAAAACCGTTTGATTCAAGCGTTTTAATTTGTTTCCAAATCGCGGTTCTCGAAACGTTGAGCGCCGCGCTCAGTTGTTCTCCGGAGATGGTTCTATTCGGTGCCGACATGAATAATTCGAGCATCTTGTCGCGTGTCGACCAGTCTTGTTTGGCCAAGCAATTCACCCCAATCTATGCCTTTTAGACGCCACAGACGCGGCGGTACAGCGCTTCGTACTCGCCTACCTTATCGTGCACGTGAAATTGGGATTCAGCATGGCGCCGTGCGGCTTGCGAAAATTGGTTGTAAAGTCTATCGTTCTGCAACAAGCGCAACGTATCTGTGGCCATTTTCGTTACGTCGCCCACATCTGACAAAAATCCGGTCACTCCGTCCACCACTACTTCTGGAATGCCACCCGCAATCGATCCGATGACGGGAATCCCACAAGCCATCGCCTCCAGCGCCACGAGCCCAAAGCTCTCTTTTGCGGATGGAAGCAACAATACATCGGCTGCGGCGATTAACGTGGCGACTTCGTCCTGCTTCCCGAGAAATTCAACGAACGGCTCAAGTCCCAATTCGCGGACGCGCTGCCGAGCGCCACTGTACTCTGGCCCTTCACCGACCAGTAAGAGCCGCGCCTGAACATGCGCTCGAACGCGAGCAAAGATTTCGATGACGTCGGGGATGCGTTTAATTTGTCGGAAGTTTGACACGTGTAATAGTACCCGCTCTTGCGGTTTAGCCAAACACGAGCGAACTTTCTCCCCCACCTGCGGACGAAATACACTGGTATCAATAAAGTTATAAATGCATTCGATGGGCTTATCGGTTTCGAACAGTTCGCGGGTCTGTTGAATTAAACTACGACTCACCGCAGTTACTGCGTCGCTTTTTTCAATTCCGAGTTTAATGACTTCCTTCAAGCTCGTATCTTGGGCGAGGACGGTGACGTCTGTGCCGTGCAGCGTGGTGACCACTTTGACGTCACGCTTGGCTATCTCGCGGGCGAGAAAGCCACAAACTGCGAATGGCAATGCGTAATGCGCGTGGATAACGTCGAGCTGGTACTCGTCGGCGACTTTCGCCATCAGCGCAGCCAGGGAGAAGTCATACGGCGGTGTTCGAAGAACCGGATAGGTTGTCGTATCCAGTTCGTGAATGTAGACGTGCTCGACAAACGCGCCGAGGCGAAAGGGAACATCGGTCACGATAAAATGAACCTCATGACCTCGTTTGGCGAGCGCTTTGCCCAATTCCGTCGCCACGGCGCCGGAACCGCCAATGGTTGGATAACAACTAATTCCGATGCGCATCCCGCACACCACCCTTCTACCACAATAAATTTTCTAATCCGTAGACCATCTGTCGCAACTGCATGACGCCCCGACATGCCAAAATTAACCCAGGCATAAAGCTTTCCCGATTGAGAGAGTCGTGGCGAATCGTTAAAATTTCCCCAGTTCCCCCGAAAATCACTTCTTGGTGGGCCACGAGCCCAGGTAGGCGAACACTATGTATAGGTACCTCGTAATCCGTCTCCATGGCCAACGCTGTGCGCAGCGCCGTACCAGACGGCTTGTCCTTTTTTTGGTCGTGGTGCAACTCGATAATTTCTGCTTTTTGCATCCATTTCGCGGCCTCTTTGGCGAAGCGCATCATCAACAGCGCCCCCACGGCAAAATTCGGGCACGCGATGCCCCCAATGCCTCGGGTTTGCGCCAGCTCGTCCCAACGGGCTAAATCTTCCTCGCCATAGCCTGTTGCGCCGACCACTGGGCGAACGCCGTGTTCTAATGCAAGATTGACGTGGTTGACAACTGTCGCAGGCGTTGTCAAATCGAGCCAGACATCCGGCTGTTCGGTTTCGAGTAACCGCACGGCGTCGTCGTAGACACTCGTCGCGAAATCTTGCAGGACTTCGTCGTCGACGTGGCGGACGAGAACACCAGCTAACGTCAAATCAGGTGTCGCTGTAATCGCGCGCACCGCTTCACGACCCATCCTCCCCTTTGCACCCGCAACTGCAATACGAACTGTGTTCTGACTCATCGATATCCTCCCTTTTTGTATCACCCTCATGCCACGAGCAATGTAACGCGGTGAGCTCCGCCAACATGTTTTGCGCGTCTTCATTCAGCGGGTCTTGTCTAGTTGCCTCCTTTAATAAAGAAATCGCCTCACTGACATACCCTTCCACATAGCGCCACTTCGCTTCTTCAACAGCGCTCGATGCACAAATTGCGTCATAGTACGATTCATAGAGCGGTATACCAGGACTCAGTTGCATCGCTTTTTGGATGCATTCCTTGGCACGCGCATAGTCGCCACTTCGATGTGCGGTGACCGATGCGCAGAAATAGACATGAGGGTTGTTCGGCTCCGCCTGAATGGCCCGTTCAAACGCGGCTTTCGCCTCGGCAAAGTCCCCGATGTACAAATACGCATATGCCGCCTGAATCAACCGCTTTGCTGCCATATAGACCACCTCTGTCCCAGTGTACGAAGTTGGTCACGGCATGGTTTGTACCTTGGCCCAAGTCTTGTGCGGTTGTCCAGACGACCTCGTTGCCGCGTTTTGTGTCATCCATCAATTATTTGCACGGCTGTCCTCGATACGCGTCCACCGAAACTTATCGCGCGTCTCAAACTTCTGCATGACGTCGTTGAACGCTTGGTTGAGATCAATATCCAGACGGTTTGCTAGACAGGTGATGACGAATAGCAAATCGCCCAATTCTAAGGCAATACTCCCGTCTGGCTCATCTTTTTTCTTAGGCTTCTCTCCGTAATGATGGTTGATTTCCCGAGCGAGTTCACCGAGTTCTTCGGTCAGTCGCACAACCAGCGTCATCGGTTGAAAATAACCTTCGACGAATTGACCGATATACGCGTCTACCCGCTCTTGCATCTCTTTCAAGTCCACGGTGGAAAAAACTCCTTTGTCTGCTTGTCTCCACCCCATTATAACGGAGTCTGTTTGGGATACATAAACGTTCGGCTTGGA
The DNA here is from genome assembly GCF_017329615.1 of Alicyclobacillus suci. Classification (GTDB taxonomy): domain Bacteria; phylum Bacillota; class Bacilli; order Alicyclobacillales; family Alicyclobacillaceae; genus Alicyclobacillus; species Alicyclobacillus suci. Next base: position 98,401 of record NZ_JAFMTW010000008.1, read on the forward strand.
CATAAGCATGGTAAGGACAAATGCGGACCAGCTGTCGCTTGTATATCTGGTAAAGACAAGGAGTGAAGAGATTGAGCCGGGGCAAAAAGGGCCAGCTATTAAATCTAGTGCTCATTGCAGTAGCGGTAATTTTTACGATCGCGCTCGTGGTCTATCCCACCGAGGGATTTGAAGCCGGTATCGCGGGCTTAAAAGTGTTTGGGAAAATCGTCTTCCCCTCTCTGCTCCCGTTCTTCGTATTGGCTGAAATTCTCATGGGTTTAGGTGTGGTCAGGGGGCTTGGCGTGTTACTGGAACCCTTGATGCGCCCATTATTTAGCGTGCCGGGCGTCGGTGCGTTTGCTTTGTCGATGGGGTTGGCCGCAGGGTATCCAATGGACGCTGTGATTGCTTCTCGCTTCCGCGAGACAGGGCAGTGTACACGGGTTGAAGGCGAACGGCTGTTGGCTTTTACAAACACCGCTGACCCTTTGTTTATGTTGAGCGCGGTTGCCGTGGGGATGTTCAAATCGCCGGCCGTCGGCGGTTTACTCGCGATTTCGCACTATATCTCCGCGTTTCTCGTCGGGATTTGCTTTAAATTTTGGGGCCGTAACGACAAAGATCATCTGGCGGAAGTACAGGCGCGCACAAAGGAACGCGCACAAGGTTTTATTTTCGTTCGCGCGTACAAAGAGATGCTCCGGGCCCGCGAAGAGGATGGTCGCCCGTTCGGCAAGTTGTTAGGGAATGCCGTCACTGAATCCATGCAGACCTTAATCATGATTTGCGGGTTAATTGTGTTCTTTGCGGTATTTATTGAGATTTTGAGTAAGAGTGGCTTGATGCGCGTCATCGGTGCCCCAATTGCAGTCATTTATCACCTGTTCCACATCCACGGCGGTCTCGTAAGTCCCACGATTGCAGGTATCTTGGAGTTAGACATCGGGAGCGCCCAGGTTGCCGGCGTGGACGGTCCACTGTTACAGAAACTTGCGCTGGTCAGCGGAATTATTGGCTGGAGTGGCCTCGCAGTCCATGCCCAGGTGGCCAGTGTCCTCACCAATACGGATATTCGCATGCTGCCCTATTTCCTTGCGCGGTTCTTACAGGCGGCGTTTGCGGCTGCGGCGACCGTTGTTCTGTATTTTCTTGGCATGGGTCAAAAAGCGACGCAAGCGATGGCACACATTCCGGCTGTCACTGGTGTGGGCCAAGCCATGAGCAATCACTCGTTTTGGCAGGTTTCATCGTCGGCAGTCGCGTTGTGGCTCTGTATTGTCGGCGGCCTACTTGCGCTGTCACTAGGATTACTGATGGTTCGCAGAGTTCGGATTATTGCTTTTCACACCCGAATCAAATAATTCACCCTGAAGACTACAAGAACAACAAGAGACGAACAGCGGGAAGCGTTTTACGCTTCCCGCTGTTACGTGTTATCGTGGTGCCTCCATAAAAAAGGACTGTGTGACGATTGTACCTACGTACTAGCGCCAAACAGTCCTATCCTCTTTCTACGGTAAGTTATCCGATAAGCGGAGGGAAAAAGTGATGTCCGAATAGTTGATCATACAGGACAAATGCAGCGACTGCCCAAGTATAGACTGCAAAAATCCGCATTTTGCTGTTCCTAATTAACCAGCTCGTACCTTTTACTGCAAGATAGCCGGAAATCGCTGCTGCAATCGCACCGATAATCATTTGCGTCCACGGCAGTGCCATCGTCGCTGCAGGGTCTTCCAGGATATCGTCCAATTTCACCAGTGTCCCGCCGAGAATTGCCGGGATGGACAAGACAAACGAAAACCGGGTGGCTGCCGCTCTGTCCATTCCACGCCATAAACCGGCGGCGATGGTCAACCCAGAACGCGACAGCGCGGGGAGAATCGAGATTCCTTGCAACGTACCGACCCATAGGCTGTCGGAGACAGTCATCGTCTCCTCATTTTTGTGGCCTGCGGCAACGCTATCCATCCACCACAGAACGACGCCGGTGATGACAAATTCAAAGCCAATGGTGACACCGGAATCGAACAAGCTTTCAAACCACTCTTCGCAGATGGCTCCGACCACGGCTGTCGGCAACAATGCCACGAGAATCATCCAAGTCATGCGCGACGTTGGGTGCTTGATGAGCCACTGGACTTCGCGCCGCATGGCATAGAGGACCGCCGCGAGCGTTCCTAGGTGTAGCAGGAGAATAAACAGCGTGTCACTGTCGACGTGAATCCCCAGCAGTTTTTCCACCAGCACCACATGGCCTGTACTACTGATGGGTAAGAATTCTGTCACGCCTTGAACAATGCCCATAATGATGGCTTGTACAACGGTCATGTACACCCCTCCTTTATGCAGTTGTCAAAGTGCAAAAACAATAGCGTTGCCCCCGTCAAGACCCATCACGAGCGACGTAACTGGACAATCTACCTGATTTACTCTCATGTATATGGTCGTCTTGTACGAAGCATGTCCATTTGCGGCGTTCTGGCATGTTTAAAGATAGTTGTCCATATGTATAAGTGCGGGATAGGAGGGGTGTGTGGTTATGGCAAAACGATGGATGGCTCTACAAGTCGCCTGCGTATATATCGGAACGGTCGTCGGAGCCGGCTTTGCGTCGGGACGGGAAATCTACGAATTTTTTGTTCGGTTTGGCCCCATTGCATATCTTGCTATCGCCTTTGTCACGTTCTTATTTGCGTGGCTCGGGTACCGCTTGATGGCGCTAGGCGCGACACTAGGTGCGACGTCGTTTCGCGACGTCAACGCCTACCTGTTCAAACCCGGATTGCAAAAAATCATTGACGTCGCCTTCATGTTCATGCTCTTTGGAATCACCGTCGCGATGTTGGCGGGAGTAGGCGAACTGTTTAAGGAACACTTTCATTATCCATTTACACTGGGTGTGGCAGTCGCCATCATCATCACCTTTTTCACGATGTTTTTCGGCATGGATGGCCTGATGAAGGTCAACAGTGTGATTGTCCCCACTTTGGTCGTGTTCGTGCTCTATACCGCCATACATACGTGGTTGTCAACGGACAAACTTGTGACCGCATCCGCACTTGCGAGCCCAGTGCACGGTTTTGGCTTCCCGGTCTGGTTGTCGAGTTTACTTTACGCCGCGATGAACATCGGTTTGTCAATCGGCGTTTTAGTTCCGCTGGGAAGTCAGGTCAATGACCTGAAAATCTTAAAACAAGGCGCGGCGATGGGGGCCATTGGCCTGGGCGGAATGCTTGTCGCCGTAGCGTTTGCGCTATTTTCCTATATGCCGCAGGTGACCGCCTATGCCATCCCCATGGCTTATATTGCATCGCACTTTTCACCGTGGTTAACTTCGATGTTCATTGCGGTGTTATTTGGCGAAATCTACTCGACGTTGATTGGAAATGTCTACGCGTTGGCGGTGACACTGACCCGTCGTCGCAAAGCGTTCCTCGTGTATAGTGCCGTGATTCTCGTCATCGCAGGCGCCCTCAGCCACGTCGGCTTTCGGGCAATCGTCGCATACGCGTATACCGCGTTTGGCTGGGTTAGCCTATTCTTCATCTTGATTCTGGCTTTTCACAAATCCCGTTTGCCCCGCGTGTGAACGGCCCCGTATAATAGCCACACGTACAGGTCACATTGGTCTGTGTTGGCATTTACGGATGAAGGAGCTTAAATCAAGCATGTTCAAAGACCCAATACAATGGCTCATGATTGTCGCAGGCGGACTGATTTACTCCATTGGCCTCAACGCGTTTTTGATTGCCAATCATTTAGCCGAAGGCGGATTTGTCGGAATTTCTGTGCTTTTACTTTATGTCTTTCACCTGCCAGTGGGCGTGACGTTCTTCATTCTGAATATCCCATTGCTCGTCGTGGCGTGGCGCATATTTGGCCATGAATTCGTCATCAAGACAACCGCCGGTGTCCTTTGCGTCTCAGTTTTCAGTGAAGTGACCAAATTTATTGCAGTCCCCACGCACGACCAATTGCTTGCTGCTTTATACGCCGGCGTCGTCACCGGCATTGGTCTCGGGCTCATTTTTCGAACAGGCGCAACCACCGGTGGTGCCGACATCATCGCCCGGATTTTGCGCCACTATCGTGGTATGGCGATGGGCAGAACACTGTTTGCCATTGATCTTATTGTCATTTGTGTGGTTATCATCATCATCGGAAAACAAGTCGCTATGTATTCATTGGTTGCCCTTTTCGTCTCTAGCCGGGTCATCGATTTTATGATTGAAGGTGCCCAAAATGGGAAAGCTGTGACCATCATCTCGGACAAGCATATGGCTATCGTCGAGGAGATTCACAAACAATTAGAGCGCGGTACAACGCTGATTCAGGCGACCGGCGGCTACACAGGTACAGACCGCCAAGTCGTTTACTGTGTGGTTGGTCGCGAAGAAGTCGTGCGCGTTCAGCGAATTGTTCACGAGATTGACCCCCTCGCGTTCATGACCATCAGCAACGTCCACGAAATCTCCGGGGAAGGATTTACATTCGGCGATGATCCGCGTCGCAAAAAAGGCTTGCTGCGCAGCCGCTGAGTGCTTTCCACTCGGACCAATGAAAAGACAGCGTTCCTCCAAGTGACAACTGCTGATTGCGAAAATCGGCTTGTTCTACGAAAAGCGCAAAAAAAGACCAGAGTTCCAATTTTGCTCTGGTCTTTCGATTCCCCACTATCTCTGCAACCATGCGTTCGGGGTACGCGCGGCGTCAGATACCGAGTGGTGTGAGCTCACTGCGGTCAAATTCGATCAGGCGCTGACTCGCGGTAATGAAAGCTGTTCTGTCACCGGAGTCGAGGGCGTCGTCAACTTCCTTCATCAGTTGTTTGCGCATATGGGCCCGCAATGACTGGTCGATTACCCACTCCGCTTGAAGCGATAGCATTTCTTTCACCGCCGGATCCATCTCTGGTTTGACGGGTTCCTCTAAGACGGCTGCAAATTCCGGACATGTCGAACGGTCTTTAAAAAACAATCCTACGTAGATGTCTTCATCTGGATGTTGGTACAGGTCTATGAACGCCTGCTCGACATCCGTCGTGACCGGCTTGTTGCGACGGTAATACCGAAACGGCGCGACATGGACACACGTGGTCGACACGACGATGACGCGGGAAAAGTGACGAAAGTTATCGACGAAATGAACGCGTTGCAAGACGTTTTCACGTGTCATCATATAACGCAACAGCATTTCCGCCTCACGACTTTGCAAATCGTAATTGGCCAGAAACCAGCGCAAGAAATGTTTCTTTTCAGCAACTGATACGATGGTTCCCATAGCCATTCTCCTCCCTGATTCACGTTATCTCCTGAGATGTCGGCTGGACGTCGCACGGACGATAAAAGTTGAGAATTGTTTGTTTATTGTATTCTGCTTTGGCACGTACTTTTCCTGCAGACGTCTGTTTTTCTCACTTTTACAGATTCGCCGTTGCGCGTTGCATCTGTCAGGAACTGAGTGGACGTTCTGACGCGTGCATCGTTTCCCACTCGATAAGCGTCCGTTCGACGTTACCTGGAATGGGCCCGATACTCGCTTTGGCCAAGGTGGCTCGCCAACGAGCAAAATCGTATCCGGCTGCCAGTCCCCGTTGAACACTTTGTTCGAGAATCCGGTAAATTCGAATCGAACCTGCACTCAACAGATCTGCAAATTGCGACAGAGCCGATTCAACTTGGCTGTCGTGAACGGTCACCATGACTTCAAAATTGGGCTGAACGATAATTGACGCTTGACTTTGTGATGTCTCATCTACGAGTTGAAGTTCGTCCTGTGTTAGTAATTCTTGACCGAGATTCGTCATTTGAAACCATTGTTCGTCAGATTCTTGATCAAAACCTAGGCGAATGACGCCAAGGTGCGTCAACATTTTCAGAATTCGCTGGTTCCAAACAGCCTCTCTGCTATCGTAGTAGAACTGCGACACCATGGAGCCGCAAGCAGCCAGGACTGAATTCGATTCCACCCACTCCTGTGCCAAGGTCCGAATCACTTCCACAATCTCGCGCAACCGCGGAATCGGCCGTCTGTACAATCGAATGTAAAATTGGAGGATGCGCTGCATCTGTTGCGCGCGCGATAACGCAGTCCACTCTCGAATGGCGTCAGACACGACCAGGGTCTGTTCGTCGGTCTCAATCACAAAATTTTGGTCGTACGCAAAATCATACAGCAAGGCCAACCTGTCTGGGTAGTCGTGTGTACGCCGTCCATAACCAAACCGCCATTCTGGAATGGTGAGATCTTCAGGAACCGAAAACAGTTCCATCAGGCGTTGGACGTGACGTTTGTACATGGCGCCGCCTGTGGTGAGTTGAATTTCGTGGTTGGAGACGTAGTCGATGAACGTTTGGAAATCCTGAACGAGACAGGTCGCCTCATCCTGCTGAATGAGAGGCGGCGTCGTGCGCACGACCACTCGCCCTTTCATCTGGTCGAACAAGTATTTGCGAATGGTCTCGTGGACTTCCATTGGAATGATGTAAGTTGGCCGCAGCGACTGTGTGCGACGCGCGAACAACCACCCCTGTGAAAGGGCGCGATGGAGGGCATTTGCTTCAAACCCTGTCGCCATGAAGAGCGCATCTATCTCTTCTGCGGAGAAAACGTGTCGGTTGGACATACTGATGCGCGTCATCAGATCTCCCCACTCTTGTACCCAACGCTTCGTCAGCTCGTAAACGTGGGCGCGAATCCGCATGGCGTAGAGGATGGATTGCATCAAATCAAGCTTCGAATACAGTGAACAGTCAATCTCCTGATACAGGGCGATACTCCTTAACGTGTCGACCGACGCGTGATTCAGGCACTCGTTTAACTTCATGGACCGTCGTCCCTTCGCTGAGGATATCAGCGGCGGATACCTGTGTGTAGGCGAACCCACGCTCGACCAAATACTGTTGGCGGTGGCGTGCTCTTCTCTCCTCCAGTGTGCTGGTACTGACCAAGGAATAAAAATTCTTCCCACCTGGTTTCGGGCGTAAGACTCGACCCAGTCGTTGAGCTTCTTCCTGTCGGGATCCAAATAACCCGGAAACTTGGATAGCGACATCGGCGTTGGGAAGATCAACTGCGACGTTGGCAATGCGCGACAGCACGAGAATGCGTGTCTGCCCACGACGAAATCGGTCATACTCGTGTAATCGTCGTTCTTTCGGCGTCTCTCCATCTAGCATTGGACAACCGAGACGGTCTGAAACCTGCTGTAAAAACTCGGTGTATTGGCCCATAATGAGAATTTGCGCGCTCGCGTGTTGCTGACACAGGGCCTCAATCACCTGCATTTTGTCTGGATTATCGGCCGCAATCCGATATTTTTGTCGCAATGGGGCCGCATCGTACGATTGTCGTACTTCGTCGCTCAAAGGAACCTGAACCTCTACACATTTCACGTCGGACAAAAAGCCAAGAGCGGTCAATTGGTCCTCATGCGCTTCATACACTTTTGGGCCGATGAGGGAAAACACGTCATTTGTCCGTCCATCTTCACGAATTAACGTCGCGCTGAGTCCAAGTCTACGTGCGCTCGTCAGTTCAGCGGCAAGCCGGGTCAGAGGTGCTGGCAGCAAATGAACCTCATCGTAAATCACCAGCCCCCAGTGGATAGAGGCGTACCGATGAAAATGCGCGTAATCGCCGGACCTGCGCTTTGCCATCAAGCGTTGATAGGTTGTGATAGTGACCGGTTTGAGCGCTTGCCTTCCCTCGTCCAACCCGACTTGCGATTCATCGAGATTGGTCCAGTTCAGAAAATGTTGGAGCCACTGGCTGGCCGAGGCTTCGTTTGGCACCAGAACCAGACCGCTACACCGGAGCTTGGCGAGGCTCGCGACGCCGACGACTGTTTTCCCGGCGCCGCACGGCAGAACGACCACGCCTGCTCCCCCTTTGTGGGCGACGAATTGCTCCACGGCCGCCGCCTGATATGGTCGAAGCTGTAAAGTGGGGGTCAATGAGACGTCTAAGGGTTGTGGCTTAACCTGCGACACCTGGTCATCTACAAGCGGATAACCAGCCTTCGCCAATGCCATCTTCAGCGCTACCCGGGTATCCGCTCGAACAATCGCCGACTGTTGTCGAGCATGAACGAGTAGACGAGCCACTTCAGGATGCTGCCTAATCTGGGACAGTACCTTGGCGCTGCCGCGTAGTTCTAGGCGTCCATTCACCTCTTGTAAAACTAAATCCCCCCACCGTTCCATCGCCTGACAAATATGACTTTGCATACTGGTCGGCAGTGGACTCACTGCGTACTCGCGCAAAAACGTAATCACGTCTGCGGCGCTCCATCCAAGGCGGCATGCGTTCCACAATCGTTCGTGCGTCAGTTCGTAGAGATACATCGGCGGCATGCTTTGACGGCGTTGCGCCACGAGGTCGATTTTGGCGAATGGTGAGCCGTCCTCCACATCCCCCGTCGTATTTCCCGTGACATATAGGAACTTGGCATCCTGAGGATAGATTTGCAGCAAAAACACTCCTTTCCACGTTGGACCGTTTCATCCAGGACTGGTATCCTGTAGTCTTCATTGAAAAGGGACAAAATATGCAAGTTTGAGGAGACAGATTCCATATGCAGGGGATGAGCGTCAAAGCGCGCACACGTATGGCTAGCTCGTCGCTAGGAAGTAGAATCTGAAACATCCCCACCAGCGAGTGATGGGGATGTTTCAGAGCCATAAAGGTTATTTCCGTTTCGGGTGACGTGTTCGTTCAAGCAAGGCTTTAGACCACGGCATGAGCGACGCCATTGCATCAGCATCACTGGTCTCCGTGTTCGGCAACTGTTCTCGTACCATGTCAGTTGCCGGGTCAAGTATTCTACTTTTTGCTCCAATTGCACATTTCGTTGGTGGAGCGATTCATAAGGTTCGATGGCTTCCGCCGCTTCATTTGTCATAGTCTACAAGTTCGACCCAACGTAACTCCCGACGATGGATGGTCACCGTTTCACCGACAGCTTTCTCCGGCCATTGAAACCGCCCCTTCTCCAAGCGGCGATAGTGCAACCAAAATCCCGCTGTATCCCATTCCAGGTAAACCTTCTGCTCAGCATGGCCCTCATTGAGCATGGGTCAGCGCCTGGACAACTTGTTGTAACAGGACCGGATTGAAGCGCTGTCCCACTTCGATGCGGACATTGCCCACTTGAACGATGAGTGTATCTTCCCAAGACGACTCGCCCATTCCTACCGACAGCCACTGGATTTCTTCGGAACGCTCCACCTGGATTCAGCGTACGAAGTTTGCGGGACCAGTACCAGAAGCGGTGAAGGCTGATATTCCGAGCGGCGCACCATGCTGTAGCCGTTTCACCGCTGGCTTGAAATTCTTTCAGTCGTTGCCACCACTCTAGTTGCAGTTCTGTCCTTGACACGATACACACTCTCCTCACGGCTCCGATTCTTAAGGAGATTATCTCGCCCCAATGCCTCTGCTACTAGGTGTGATCGGTTTGACGCATACTTGTATTCTGCAAAAAATTTTCCGTATCAGCAAACACAATATGCATTGTTAAATATCCATTTTAGATCTAAGATGTAAGGCACCATCCCAGTACAGCGATAACTTATTCGAGTATTACAACTCGCTGTTTTATTATGGAATTACAGGGCATTCAATGGATAATTACGTAAAGGTGTGTGACCCATGAATAAGAAATCTCTATCCACGATCGCAACCATCATGTGCTCATGTGTCACAATCGTCAGTATCGCAGGATGTTCAAACAAACATTGGTATACGCCTCAAGCACCGGTGACTGGGATCAAACAAACATGGCAAGTTATGAAAGTTCGTTCGACGAAAGACTCATCAAACACGTTCACACTGGATCTAGGAGTCGCCAGTCAAGGAAAATCCCCAGATTACAGCTTTTGGTTGAGCGATCCGGCATGGTCAAGTGCATCACGTGCAGGCCTCGCCAAAACATTAGGTTCATCAACTGTAGGGCGTCTTATCCCCAAAGCCCCTTATTACTATGAACTTACGATCCCCAACACTGCGAACATTGGAATGCCGGGGACAGCTGTTGCATACGGAAAAGGTGATTCGACAGCTTTAGTCCAATCCGTTTGGTTTGGAGAAACCTCAAACTCAACTATAATTGTTTTTTCTACATCCCAAAAACTTCAATGGACACAAACGTCAGCATCCCCGAAAAATCAAACCATATCCTTTACATGGAACAAAATATAAACCCGGATTTCGACGATTAGGTGATTGAGGTCATTGACCGAGGCGTGTTTTCAAGTATTTGGTGGATTTGTTAGCGAACACGGTGAAATCATGGTACGGAACTAGAGCAATGGACACACTTCCCCCTCCCCAAGCCAGGCTATGAACTCCACTTTTTCAATTGGAAGAAAATCTACGTGGCGGCATGAAGCATGATCAACGACCGATGCTTGGCATACACGGGAAGACGAATGCTCCACTGGCGTGCATGACGCACTAGAATCCCAGGTAGATGGAATAGTCTTCGTCTGAGCCGTCCGGCGGTCCACTGTCGCACCCCTGGTTGAAGCGCGACGTGCTTGTACAGCAGGAGTAGATTATACGCAAGTAGCTTTAGACCTTGCAGCGCTTTGTTGGCATCGAAATTCTGGCTGGAGAATCGGTCAATGGCAAATCCATATTTGGCTTCCTTGATGTGATTCTCAGCGTTACCACGAAAGTTATAGAAGTGCCATACATCCTCGCCGCGCCAGTCAAACGTTGTGGCAATCGCCTCGTATTCCCAGAGCCAATCCGCACACAGGCACTCCTGGGGGTCAATGTCTAAGCGACGCACAATCACGACCCGCCGAGGCTTGTCCCAGGATGTTGCCTGATACATGATGGAAGTAACGTCACAATGTTCCCGGTCACTCTCTGTGATGCAGTGCCAGAGGAGATTTGGCGCTTGCGCCAACTGTGCGAGTCGCTTGGTCCACTTCAGTTTGATGACGTAATCCCGCTGATCTTGCTCCAATATCTGAAACACTTTTTCTCCGGTAAACCCTTTATCCATGCGGACGGCACGAATGTTGACGCCATCCGGCAACTGGTCTTTCATCGCCTTGTAGAAATCCGCAAATCCATCTGATGTATGGGCGTCACCAGAGCGCAACTCATCATAGAGACAACAACCAGTGAGTGAATCAAACGCCAGCAAGGGATGGAAACTCGCTCGTCCGTGATGGTGTGGATTATATCCAACAGCGGACTGTTGCTGCGCGCCATAAACAGTCTCTACAGAGGAGTCGATATCGACCACGATGCCTTGTCCTTTGGGGAGAAGTGACCTTAGGATTTGTCTATGCGCCGAACGTATCGCTTTGATGCCAGCGTCGGAACCGAGCCGCTTGAGGTCCTTATATAACAGAGTCGTATCAGGCAGTTTTGGCACGTCCAACTTCAGCTTCAACAGGGGATCTTGTTCGATGTCCTCAAAGTGGAAAATCCGTTCCTGACCCAGCAAGGAACCGAAAATGACGGTCAGAGCAATATCGTCCATGTGGAACCGGGTGTTTCTGCCCTTGCGTAATCCATGTACCCAAAACTCCCTGTCAATACCCGTTCCCAAAACAAAATCTATGAGACCAGCTGCACCGCCAAAGGAGGTGGCGGCATTCAAATCGTAGCGAGTATGAATTGTAGATCTTTTACGAGCAAACTGGCTTCGTGTATGATTATATTGTTTCACCCAAAAGGTGCTCCTTCCTAGCGAAGATGTGGTTCTTGACAAACTCATCTTAGCCATACGGGGAGCACCTTTTCAATGATTCACACCAGTTCATGAGGACACAATCGTCGAAATCCGGGATTACTAAAAGTAAGCGCGATTTAAACACTGAGATGGAACTCAGATGGCCATTCTTATTACAAAGAGTAAAATCAGCACTGATCCAGTGCGGTCATTCTGGGGATAATCTAAACACCCTGGCACATGACCCATTTCGTGGACCAGCCGTTACAGAAAAGCTCCTTGAACAGGGGTTACCAGAAGCATCGTTTTTGCCTGTTTTGGTCGGAACATTAGCTTTTTCGCGTCCACAAGGGTTAGAGTGGTACCCTCGATGGATAATTAGCCGTGGAATCCGATTGTTGGAAAACGACCCGATTTGGTTTGTGAACGTGGCACTATGGCAATTACTTTCCATCATGGCAAACCCATTTGCTCACTTCGACACATTCGCCGCAGAAGTGAGGGAATTTATTGACCGTTTAGATTTGTTTAGTAGAATCAAGAATCATTCTACGCTCTGTTAATTTCTCTATACACAATACGTAGTCACCAAGTTTTGGAGATTGCACTTATAGGTATTTCGGAGTCGTACTCGCTTCGACATACCCACTGTAGAGAGAGCTGTTGGTCGGAATTGATGTGGATGTCGGTACTGTGGCGGAACTTGCCCGTGATATCGACGTCACCAGCTTTATACAACACCGCCGGTGTACGGTAAGTCGGCGAAATGTTTTGGTCTGCGATATTACTTGCATAGTGGGTGTAATCGTGATGTGAGGTGATGGCATGGGTGGAAAGTTCAAGCTAAAGACAGCTACTCGGACCGGTATCTTTGTTTCCGGCATTGGTGTCTCTGCTATCGGCGATTTCATATATCTGGTTGCTATAAATGTCTTTGTTCTTAATAAGACGCACTCAGCAACAGCAGTTGCCGGGTTGTGGGTTGTATCCAGGATTGCGGCTTTAATAGTAGGACCGTGGATTGGGAGCATTACGGACCGATTTTCCCGTAGGAAGCAACTGATTGGCGTCGAGGCTACCCGTGCGCTATTGATCGGTTTTTTGCCACTCCTATCACACTTGACTTCTATTTACGTAATTCTATTTTTACTCGGCGTTGGCAATACATATTTTGGTAGTCTATTTCTTCCGTATCAAACGTTGCTTGTTCCAGAGGAATCACGAAAACGAGTGAATTCCATTGTCAGCACCTTGCGATACAGTGCCTTTCTGACGGGACCTGCTATTGCTGGTGTGCTCTTGATGCACGGAAGTGCTTCTATCCCTCTGTGGTTGGACTCGATGAGTTTTTTGGTTTCTGCGGCGTCCTTCATCTTGTTGCCTGAATTGGGTGTGCCACAAGCGTCTACGGAGAGAAAGCATCCATGGCGTACTGTTTTTACGGATTGGCAAACTGCAATCCAATTTCTCAATGAGAACCGACTGTTTACCGTCTTATTCAGTCTGAACGCACTCATTGGCATCTTTGCCCTTACGGCAGACACACAAGAGGTTGTCTTTGCTCGGCAAGCACTACACCTTGGGCAACTCGGTTACGGTATGATGGTCACTTCCGCAGGAATCGGATTTGTTGCTGGGTCCCTGCTGTTATCGATTATGTCCAAGCGGCTCAGTACAATATGGCTTCTAGGTATCGGAACTCTGTTCAATGCGCTGGGATATCTAGCGTATGCTTTGGCACATTCTTTCTGGGAGGCTGTTATCGGACTTATCATTTTAGGGTTGTTTGGCTCAAGTGCGAGTGTGGGCTTCACTACATACACTCAAAAAATAATGCCGGTATCGCACATGGGAAGAATCAATAGCGTGGTCGGCCCACCTCAACAATTGCTAAACATCGTGTTTATACTGTTTGGTGGTTTTGTAGCCACTTGGTTGGGAGTACGTAGCTTAATGGTCGGAATAACAACGTTGATGAGTTTGGCAGCACTGGTCATAGTATTTGTTGCATATGTGCCGAGTAATCAGCGACAGCTAAAGGATTCCGCCTCGAACAATGCTTGTTCAACATAAGGGGGCTTATACGCAATGAAGCCCGCACCGCCCAATCCACATAAATATGACAGCGCGGCAATTGGAACGCCGCGTCCGCTTATATTTTTAAGCTTAAAACACATGAGTGTAAAAAGTGCGCCACAATTCAACTGCATAGTAGTACAAAACCGCGCATATCCGAACGCTACGTTACGCGTGAGGAGATTCCGTTGCTGAACGAAACACAAATGGGCCGCCAGCAAAACTCGTACTTTCCTTGGGTCAAAGTTCTGGTCAATAGTACGTCGCAAAAGCAAGAAACGAGCCACGGTTGTCATCGCACATAAGTGAGCGTCAAAGCACGCACACGTATTGCTAGCTCGTCGCTCGGAAGTAGAATATAAAACATCCCCACCAGCGAGTGATGGGGATGTTTCAGTTCCATAAAGGTTATTTCCGTTTTGGGTGACATGTTCGCTCAGGCAAGGCTTTAGATCACGGCATGAGCGACGCCATTGCATCAGCATCAATGGTGCCCATGTTCGGCAACTGTTCGAATAGTGAGCGTCAAAAAGGGCACACCTAGTATTTCGCCAGATGTTATGGCATAAAAAACAAATCATCCCCGCCCATCGGCAGGGATAATTGTCGTGCTTATTTGGTTTTACGCCGACCTCAATGTGCTCCGGTAGCTCCTCTGACCATGGCAGTAGGGTGTTTAAGGCATCCGGTTCCTCACAATCAAGATTGGATAACTGCTCAAACAGATGTTGGAGATACGAGACTGGGTCTAGTCCATTTTCTTTTGCCGTTTCAACGAGACTATACGTGATGGCACTTGCCATTGCGCCCTTCGGCGTGTTGGCAAACAGGAAGTTTTTTCGATTATGTTCGCGCGAACATAATCGAATTATGTCCTCGAGCTAGTTATGTGCTATAACACGGCAGTTGGCCTTTAGAGCTTGGCCTATGGCTATTGTACTGACAACATAATCATGTTACCCGCTTGTCGGGAAAAAACCATTCGAGGTGACATGATTATGGGATTTGTAGCGGCAAAGGATTTCCAACAAGATTTGCTGAAGGAGGAGTATAGACCAGCAACTGTGAGGCAGTATGGTGAGATTATTCAAAAGTTTCAGTCATTGTCTATGGAGCATGACCCGGCGCACAGCTTGTCCCATGACACTTTGATCGCCGAGTACCTGAATCCGGATGACGCTATTGCCAACCGCCCGGGAGATTACAAAATCGTTAGAGCAGCACTGCATGCCTATCGGCGTTATCTCATCAAGATTGGCCATTCTCTACCCCATCACGCTGAATATGACCCGATCGAACAGGTGATTGACGGCTATATAGTTTATTTGGCAGAAACCGCGGGGCTTAAGAGTTCATGACGTTGTTCCGCCATCTTATCTTTGAGCCCACGCTTTATCTTGAATAACTCATTGCAATACAGGAGTCCAACTCGCGCAGCAGTTGGCATTTTCTGATCCGACGATGGCAGTGACTTCACTGCTTCGTCAAACTTGCGCCGCGCATGTGCCCAGCATCCAACGAGTGTCGCGTTCTCTACATCGTGGTATCCGCTATATCCGTCCACGTGCAGATAACCCGCGAATCCCTTCAGGAATTTCTTCGGATGCTCTTTCGACCGACTTTCTTGATAGTCGTAGAGCACAATGGGCGGGCCGTTGTTCCCACTTCGATACAACCACATGTAGGAATCTGACGTTGCAGCCCGGCCAGCTTCATGCAATACCTGCAGCGTTGTCTCGTCGGCATGAAGGTACTTGCGTGCAAGCAGTTCAGTGTGGAGGCGGTCGTAGAGCAGCCGCAACCACCGATGCGCACCTGTGACCACCCAATTGGCCAGCGTCTGCCGGGATAATGCCACGCCCTGTCTTGCAAACTGTTGTTCCTGGCGATATAAAGGCATCCCCTCAACGTACTTCTTACCCATGACATACGCCACAGCAGATGCAGATGCGAAACTTCCCGGAAACGCGGGGCCATTTTGCTCACATGGTCGACAGCCATAGATGTACTGCACATGCTCCACGACCAGTACCTTGGCCGGGATGATTTTTAACTCGCGCCGCACCTGCGTACTCATTTCATGCATGGGTTCACCGCAACAGGGACAACCAAGCTCTTCTTCCGGCAACCGGTATTCTACTCGCTCTACCGGCAAATCTTTGAATCACTCTTCGCGTTGACCGGATTGCTTCTTAATTCCGCTCATAGGTGATGGTTTCCGTCTCCGGTTGTTCTTGAAGTAACGGCTCAGACGATTCAGATGTCCACTCCGCCTCGTTAAATAACCGGATTTGGATGTCGCTCGACCGCTCACTTTGTGTCCCGAACTGTTGATGCCGAGAGAGGCGCACTTGCTTCGTGAGCCAGTTCAACTGTGCCTTCAGGTGTGCATTCTCTCGTTCTAAGGCTGTACACCACGCCTCTAGATTTTCAGTTTTGTCCGGGGTATCCGTTCTCGTATTTTCCATGTATAAGGTTTCGACACAAGACATCCAAATCTCTTGTCGTGACTGCGTTTTCGAGCGGGTTTTTTCAACAACCCCCCTGCCAAATCTTACACAACTCGGGTGGCTGTGACCCTGGCATGTGCACGTTGCTGTGTGACGGACAGGCCGTCCAGCAACCAGTTCAGTTCTCGTCTAGCATGTCGAGGCAAGAACGTTCACGAGTTGCTTAAGAAATTGCAGGTCACATCCCGGTTGAACTTCCATGGTGGCAGCACCGATGCGTATGGAAATAGGAGAACCTGATGAAGAAGGAGGAAGAGGCTCTACGGACACAGACACGAAACGCGGTTGATTGCCAGATAGTGAATCGGGGAACCGACGAATCCAGTACCACAGTTGATGCTCTTTGATGCCATTTTCAGCGCACCAAGCTGCACCCGACAGACCGCTAGCGCGAAACTGGTCAATGCGTTCCCGCCACGTCTCGCGCAACTACTCTAAATCCACTCTTTTCATTATTCTTTATCGGTAAGCTCTTTTTCTCCTCATATTTATATTTTATCATACTACGGTGTAAAGATTAGATACTTTCGCCTAGCGGCGAGCGCCTTATATCCCCATAGCTGAAGCTAGGAGTTTTACGCCTCAACTGATAAAAACAGAGGCCTGGCATCGACAACCGCCAGGCCTCTGTTACACAACATCCATTTTGCCGGAATATCAACGCAGGTTGAACATTACTTGTTGTTCTCTCCTGTTCGCACGACAATTCGCGAAGCGCGCGTGCGGTCAGTTCCGTCGGTCGCATTGTCCTCCACATCGACGACAAGGGCCGTTGCATCTGGCGTGTCAACAAGGACATCCGCAATCTGATCTTCCACTTGGTCTTGGATAACCCGGCGCAACGGCCGTGCACCAAGCAGCGGATGATACCCGAGTTCGCCAAGTTTCGCGACCGCGGCATCCGTCCAGGACAATGTAACGCCCTGCGCCTGTAGGACGTCCTTCAAGTCGTTCAGGAACAGTCCGACAATCTGCTTCAAATCAGATTTCGTCAATGGCGCAAAATCAACAATTGCGTCAAAGCGGTTGAGAAACTCCGGCTTAAAGTAGGCCGACAAGTGTCCAATCTGGGTCTCTGTGCTAGCCGTTGCGCCCTCCTGAACGTTGAAACCCATCGTCACCTTCTTGTCACCGACCCCCGCATTGCTCGTCATAATCAAAATCGTATCCTTAAAGCTCACTGTCCGACCCTGACTGTCTGTCAAGCGACCGTCCTCCATGATTTGCAAGAACATATGCTGAACGTCCGGATGCGCCTTTTCGATCTCGTCGAGCAGAATCAAACTATACGGATTGCGGCGCACCTGTTCTGTCAACTGACCGGCCTCGTCGTAGCCAACATAGCCCGGAGGCGACCCAATGAGTTTCGACACCGAGTGCTTCTCCATATATTCACTCATGTCGAGACGAATCATAGCGTCCTTACTGCCAAATAAGGTCAAGGCAAGGCTCTTCGCCAATTCCGTCTTCCCGACACCTGTTGGCCCGACAAAGAGGAAGGACCCAATCGGCCTATCGCCTTTGCGCAAGCCAGTCCGGCTGCGGCGCACCGCTTTGGCCACTTTCTGAACAGCTTCCGCTTGCCCAATGACGCGGCTCGCTAATTCCTTCTCCAAATCGCGTAATTTACTCTGCTCAGACGCTTGAATCTTTTGCACAGGTATCCCCGTCTTCTCTTCGACAATCGCCTGAATATCGCGCAGTGTGACTTCGACCGTCTTCGTGTCTGCTGGGGTGCGGGCAATGAGATCGCGTAAGCGCATTTCTTCCTTATGAAGCTCCGCAGCGCGTTCGTATGCTTCGACCTCCGTGGCCGCCTGTTTGTCCCGCACGACCTTCTCGAGTTGCGCCCGCAAATCTTCCTGCTGCTGATTGCCAATACGCAAATTCGCTTTCGATCCCGCCTCATCCAACAAGTCAATCGCCTTATCCGGCAGATAGCGGTCGGAGATATACCGGTTCGACAGCGTCACACATGCAGCAATCGCCTCATCCGTATAACGCACCTGGTGATACGCTTCATACTTCGGGCGGATACCCTGGAGAATTTGAATCGCTTCGTCAACCGTCGGTTCGTCAACCGTCACCGGTTGAAAACGCCGCTCCAGCGCCGCATCCTTTTCAATCTGGCGGTACTCTTTCAACGTCGTAGCGCCAATCACCTGAATGTCACCGCGAGCCAGTGCAGGCTTGAGGATGTTGCCAGCATCCATCGAACCCTGCGCTTGTCCAGCTCCGACCAATAGATGAATCTCGTCGATAAACAAAATGACTTCCGGGCGAGCTTGCAATTCTCGAATCAGATGGTTCATCCGCTCTTCAAATTGTCCACGGATTCCCGTGTCCGCGACAAGCGACGAAACGTCCAAATTATAAACCTGCTTATCTCGCAACTTGGCCGGTACATTTCCCTCTACAATGCGCAACGCCAATCCTTCTGCGATAGCCGTCTTTCCGACGCCCGGTTCGCCAATCAGGACAGGATTGTTTTTATTGCGCCGATTGAGAATTTCAATGACGCGGGCAATTTCCTTGTCGCGGCCAATCACCGGATCGATCCGGCCTTCCTTCGCCCAATCAGTCAAGTTTCGCCCGTATTCGTCAAGGAAACCACCGCCACGTTTGCGGGTACCGCCTGGTTGCATCGGCATCTCCTGTGCTGCAGGCGCCATGCCAGAAAGCATCTCAAACATATCGTCCATCGACGGAAACCCGCCAAATGGTCCCATATTCACAGGCGATTTATAAGAGGCTCGAAGTTTTCCAAAACATTCGGCACATACATGTAATGCATTTTTGTGTCCATTCACATTGACGCGAACTTCTGTGTTCGCCGGATGTTCTTTACAAATATCACAACGCATGTTTCAAGACCTCCTTCGTCATATTCACATTCGTTGTTGACTTTAACTTTCTTTGACCTTTTGACGTCAAATTGACTTTGACTAACTTTGATTATATACAGTTTTGATCAATTTGCAAGTGGGCTACGAAACCATGGCGGCGCGATTCGCTCTAAAGTCCACACATAAATTGAAGAATTTTATCAGACATTCCAGGCAGCGACTCGTGCCCGAAATCCGGGAACAACTCTAACCGTTTCTCCGCCGTAATCTTGTTATACGCGGCAAATTGCGTCGATGGCGGGCACACCGTATCCATCAGACCCATCCCCCACATGACTCGTCCGCGAATGCGCGGCGCCAGGTGCTGAATGTCAATATAGCCAAGCCGTGTGAAGATTTCAGCTTCCCGTATGTGCTGCGGATCATGATTTCGAAAGAACGGCACAATCTCCTCCAAACAGCCACCCAAATCCATTTCCCAAGCCCGCCGATAGTCGCTGAGAAATGGGTAGACAGCAGCGCACCTCCGAATACGCGGTTCCAATGCGGCACAAACGACAGCCAGCGCACCACCTTGCGACCATCCCATGACACCGATACGATGCGAATCAACCTCTGGAAATGCCATGACAAGATGTGCAAGTTGTACCGTATCTAAATAAATCTGACGATACAAAAGGTTGTCTGGTGCATCCTCCAAGCCGCGGATAATATGACCACGGTACGTTGTTCCCCGCACACGCCCCGAATCCTCTGAGCGGCCTCCTTGGCCACGGCAGTCCATCGCAATCACCGAATATCCTAGCGATGTATATACCAGTTTTTCCGACCAGTCTCCTGCACTCCCCTTATAGCCATGAAATTGAAGCACAGCCGGATGCGGCGAACGCGCGCGCTTTGGGCGCAAATATTGCGCATGAATTCTCGCGTTGCGAACACCCGTGAAATAGATATCATAACACGCCACGTCCGGCACCGAAAACGAGCTCTCTACCATTTCCAACTGTGAATCCACAGTGTGCAATTCCTCCAGCGCTTGCTCCCAAAACATATCAAAATCATCTGGTTTCGGATTTCTTCCTAGATACAACCTTAATTCCGTAAGCGTCATATCGATAGCTGGCACGAACCTCGTCCCCTAACGTCATCAGATTAAAATGTGTTTTTTGGAGCGAAACAACCGTTGAACCTAGATGCGGTGTATATCATTGCGGAGGTGCCATCCCCCATTCCGTACGGAGTGGGAGATATGTGCCCATGCCGAGTCACCAATGGCTTCAAAGTGGACAAAGTGATGGATGTGCAGCAAAGCGGCAATAGTCAAGATGACAGCTGTCGCTGGAACGGACACCATTGCAAAACGTCTTGACACCCAAATGGTGGCGCGCCCAGGGAAACGAGGCGAATGGTCCTTTTTCTGGAAATTACATAAATTTGTATTTCTCATCTGATCTACTGGCGCATTCGCCTCGCTTGGTGGACGTTGTAAATCGCGGAGAATTTGCCGATATTCAATCAAATCTGCCTGACAGGTGAAACAAGTAGGAAGATGCCGCTCAAATCGCTTGCGACACAGTTCGTCGTGCAGTTCACCAAGTGCATAATCGAGACAATACCTGCATTGGTCATGCATGTTCTCCATTCATACCTCACTTCTGTATGTTTGCGCCGTGTCGGCAGTCCAATCAATGCGAATCTATCTACCGTAACCCATCGCCCAAATGTATCACGGGCCTGTCCAATTCATCATACCACCAAGTCGCGTTGACGACGACGCTGCCACCGATAAACATACAATACTCCACAAATTCTCCATACAACATAAGAGACGAGCCGATATACTCTATCCTACACAAACCTACTTCGGACAGCGTTGCTCGCAGCTGTCCGCTTTTTTATTCTCCGGCAGCCACAGGGTTTACAGACGTACACACTCGTTTACCCTATAAGCAGAGATTCCACTTTTTCAATTACGTTCCCTATCAGCGATTCTCGTATCCGAAAGGAGCACGCCGATGAACGTCGTATTGGCCACACTCAACGCCAAATATATTCACTCTTCACTTGCACTGCGCTACTTAAAAGCTTATGTCGAACGAGACTTCCCCAACACATGCATCCGCGAATACACCATCAAAGAGCCTGCAGCAAAAATCGTCGCGGACTTGTATGCAAAGAAACCAGACGTCATCGGTTTCTCCGTATATATCTGGAACGTCGAGCAGACGTTACCCATCCTCACGATGCTCAAGAAAGTACTGCCCAAAACCATCATCGTCCTAGGCGGTCCAGAAGTCTCGTACGACACGAAATATTGGATGAAGCGTTGCCCGGACATCGACGTCATTGTCCGTGGTGAAGGGGAATCGGCATTTCACGAACTGCTATGCGCCTTCTCCAGATGTGAAACTATCGCCAATATCCGCGGCATCGCCTATCGTGAGGGCGAGCACATCCATATCACCCCCGCACGGGTGCAACAACCCCTTGAGGAGCTTCCAAGTCCGTATCAAGATCTCGCGGATATTCAATCGTTACAACATCGAATCGTCTATTACGAGACCAGCCGCGGTTGTCCGTTCTCCTGTCAGTTTTGCTTGTCCTCTATTGAATCTGGCGTTCGCTACTTCCCGATGGAACGCGTGAAAACTGACCTTAAACGACTCATCGACGAGGGTATCCGAATCATTAAATTTGTCGATCGGACATTCAACCTACACCGCAAATATGCCCTTGAATTGTTTTCGTTTCTCATCGAACACAGAGGCAACACCATCTTCCAATTCGAGATAACTGGCGACATCCTGCACAAAGACATCGTCAAGTTCCTCAGAGAAAACGCCCCAGAAGGGCTATTTCGGTTTGAAATCGGCGTGCAGTCAACCAACGACCTGACCAATCAACTCGTCAAACGCCGTCAAAATTTCGAACGCCTGCGCGATACGATTCTCGCAATCAAGGATTGCGGCAACATCGTACAACACCTCGACCTAATTGCTGGACTGCCCGAGGAAGATTACGCGTCGTTTAAAACGACCTTCAACGACGTATTTGCGTTCGAACCAGACGAGTTGCAGTTGGGATTCCTGAAAATGCTGCGCGGTACTGGTATGCGCGCACGAGCTGCCGAATTTGGCTACGTGTACATGGATCACGCACCGTACGAAATATTTTCAAACCACGTACTATCGTACGACGATGTGCTTCGAATTAAGCAAGTCGAAGATGTACTCGAAAAATATTGGAACGAGGGCAAGGTGCGTCATACAGTTCGCTATCTGACTCGACACGTATTTGCATCGCCTTTTGATTTTTTCCAAGCTTTCGGCGACTACTGGCAACAACGCGGCTGGGATACCATTGGACATCAGCTCGACGACTTGTATACCCGACTCGATGCATTTCTCGCAACCACCTGCGAACCTGCACAACGACAAGCGGCCAACGCCTATATGATGTACGACTTTCTCTTGCAACATCGAGTACGGCCACACAAAGTCTGGTGGCAAAAAACGGTGCGGCGTGCTGACCGTGGGCAACTCATCGCCAAGATTGGAGCGCAAACACAAATCCTCGGCGATGCATTGAATCCTCTTTCCTTCAACCCGAATGCCCTCGAAAAACACAGTGTCATTGAACTTCTGCCATGGCATATCTATCCCGATGCGCCCCATTTAAATCCAACACCGCAACCGGCGCTGTTGGTGGTGTATTACCCACCGGGGCTACAAAAAGGGCAGTCCCCGATAGCAAAGATCTATCCATGGTCACAAGCCACACAGGATTTCGTCTCCTGAGGCTTTGCGCAATTAGGTGAAACGCTCGCGAGGCGCGTTTGAATTTTCCGCATCATACCTGCTATCCTGATTGAATCATCGAACGGATACGCGATGGGTTTGTGTTCGCCCTGCGCGCACCATCCATCACGTCTTTGCGCATCCGATACATGAGGAGGATCCACATGCAACCCCCAAAGGCAAAACGCATTCCACATCCACACGTATTACACGACCATGTGCGCCCAGACGACTACTACTGGTTGCGAGAACGCGAGAACCCGGAAGTCATCCAGTACCTTGAAGCAGAAAATCAGTACTACGACGCCCACATGAGGCCACTTGCGCCATTGGCAAATAAAATTTACGAACAGATGGTCGCACGGATTCCGGAAGCGGAAAACGATGTCCCCGCGGTACACGGGCCCTTCTATTACTACAAAAAAATGGACAAACACTTACAGTACCCGATTTACGTGCGCAAACGCGCATCGTCTCGGGATGATTTAGCCACAGCCTCCGAGGAGATGGTGCTCGATGTCAACGCGCTGGCCAGAGACGGCGAGTATCTCAGTGTCACAGTCCTGCGTATCAGCCCGGACCACCGCCGTTTAGCGTACCTTGAGAATCGCGATGGCACAGATAAATACACGCTGTGCGTGCGCGATATCGAAACGGGTGAGATGCTATCCGAAAAGATAGAGAACGTGTTTATTGACGAAAGCGTGGAATGGGACAGCACTGGCGAGTTTCTGTACTATCTGACCGTCGATGAAAGCCAACGCCCTTATCGCCTGTGGCGTCACGAACTTGGACACACGGGTCCCGACGAATTGTTGTACGAAGAGACGGATATCACGTTTACGCTCAGCCTCGCAAAGTCGCGCAGCGGACGTTACCTATTCCTTACATCGTCGACCAAGACGACGAGTGAGGTCCACTTTATCGCTGCAGATGCGAAACCGGAATCCCTCCATGTCGTTGAGGAGCGCCGCGCGGGAATTCTCTACGAAGTCGAACATTGGGGCGAGGATTTTCTTATCCTCTCCAACGAAGGTGCGACAAACTTTCGCCTCTGGCGCTGCCCGACCGACGATTTGGCACCAGCCGGGCGAACAGAGCTCTTTGCGTATGACAAGACGCGCTATCTCCAGGCAGTGTACCCATTTAAGGAGGCGCTTGTCATCAGCGGACGCGAAGACGGCCTGACGGCATTATGGGTGTACCGCGACGGAAGCCTCACGCGCCTTGAGTGGGACGAACCTTTGTATACCGTTGCCATGGGACACAACCTGAGTTACGACACGACCGAAGTGCTCATCGAATACGAGTCCTATCTGACGCCAAAGACGACCTATTTGTATCACCTCGATACAGGTTCAAAGACGCCCCTGCAAGTGGCGCCCGTCGCTGGTGAATTTACGCCGGAATCGTATCGCCAGGAGCGCCTGTTCGCGACCGCGCCGGACGGAATCCGCGTACCGATGACCATCGTCTATCGAAAGGATGCCTTCGCGAATGGTCCGGCTCCGTTGATGCTCTCGGGATACGGGTCATATGGCATCACAAGTGATCCTCATTTCGACGCGGCGCGCCTCCCCTTCCTCGACTCAGGCATCGTGTTCGTCACGGCGCAGGTTCGCGGCGGGTCAGAAATGGGCCACGATTGGTATGAAGAGGGCAAGTTGTTAAACAAGCGGAACACGTTCACCGATTTCATTGCAGTGGCTGAAGACCTCATCGCGCGTGGCTACACGACAGCGGATAAAATGGCAGCTCGCGGCGGGAGTGCGGGCGGTCTCTTAGTGGGAGCCGTGGCGAATATGGCCGGGCACTTATTCAAAGTCATCACGCCAGCGGTACCGTTTGTCGACGTCGTGACGACCATGCTCGATGCGTCGATCCCGCTCACGAGCTTAGAATGGGATGAATGGGGCAACCCAACAGACAAGACGTACTACGACTACATGTTATCTTATAGTCCATATGACAATGTCGAAGCGAAAGCGTACCCGCACATGCTCGTCACAACCGGCCTGAATGATCCACGCGTCGCTTATTGGGAACCAGCGAAGTTTGTTGCGCGGCTACGGGCGACCAAAACGGACAATAATACGCTGCTACTTAAAACAAATATGGGGGCAGGACACTTCGGCGCATCGGGGCGATTCAACCACCTCAAAGAGGCAGCGGAACATTACGCCTTCATCCTCGACAAGTTAGGCGTCGACATGACGTGAACACGACGTGAATGGCGGCCAGATTGACACTTCTTCGCCCGCCGTTTTTTACACACCACAATCACAAGAGGTCGTCTCCCCGAACGGTGACGACCTCTTTGCGTTGCAATCGTGACAGTCCCCCACAACGTTCTCTCCAAGTCGATTTAATCGGCCTTCGGCTTCGCTTTGCCGCCGCTGCGGATATACGCATAACGCTCAGCGAACTGCTTCTCTTGGCCCAACCCTTTGGGCTGATAGTACTGCGTACCGACCAAAGCATCGGGTAAATACTGCTGTTCGACCAAGCCTTCCGGGTAATTATGCGGATACTTGTAGTCGACACCGCGTCCCAACTTCTTGGCACTAGCGTAATGCGCATCTTTTAAGTGAACGGGAATCTCGCCGACATGTTTTGTCTCCACATCTTGCATCGCACGGCCAATCGCCGTGGTTACCGAATTGGACTTCGGCAGCAAACACAGCTCCATCACAATTTTGCTCAGTGGCAACTGCGCCTCGGGAAAACCAAGTCGCTCCGCAGACTCAATTGCGGCGATAGCGTGCGAGGTTGCAGCGGGAAACGCCAACCCAACATCTTCGTCCGCAACACAGAGAATGCGGCGGGAGAGGCCGATGAGATCACCTGATTGAATCAAACGCGCCAAGTAGTGGAGTGCCGCATCGACATCGCTACCGCGCAGACTTTTGTGAAACGCACTGAGTAAATCGTAATGACCATCGCCATTTTTGTCTGACGACAGACTCTTTTTTTGCAGGCATTCGACCGCAATTTCGACCGTGATGTGAATCGTTCCATCGGCGGCCGGATCTGTCGACAATACCGCGATTTCAACGGCATTGAGCGCCTTTCGCATATCGCCACCAGACGCCTCAGCGAAATGGCGCAAGGCTTCCGAATCTAAGCGCACGGCATATTTGCCAAGCCCCCGCTCCGTGTCAGCCAGCGCACGCTCGATACCTTGTTCAATATCCCTTGGCTCCAGCGACTTCAGTTCAAGTATTTGACATCGGCTGCGCACAGCTGGGTTGACGTCGTGAAATGGATTCGCCGTGGTCGCAGCGACCAGCGTAATGAGCCCACTCTCGGTATATGGCAAAAGATAATCCTGCTGTTTCTTATTAAAGCGATGAATTTCATCAAGAAACAAAATCGTCGTGCCTTGCATTTTCGCATCAGCAACAATTTTCTCAACGTCTTTCTGGCCAGCATCCACCGCATTCAGCTCGGCAAACGGCAAGTTTAAGGTGTTGGCCAAGGCATTTGCGATGGTCGTCTTTCCTGTTCCCGGCGGTCCATACAGCAAAATCGACACGGGCCGCTTGGCCTTCACCATACGATGAATAAACCTGCCAGGTGCAAGGAGGTGTCTCTGTCCGATTACCTCATCGAGCGTGCGCGGACGCATCCGATACGCTAATGGCTCATTTTTTATCGATTCAAAGAGAAACATGGTTGGGCACCAATCCCTTCTTCATGCACATCAAGCGCCCTTTGAGCAACCATCCACACAATCACCACACAATGCGTAAAAATGACTAAAAATGACCTTAAAACAAGCCGGTGATAGTCCCCTGCTCGTCGATATCGATTTTTAGCGCATTCGGTATCTTCGGAAGCCCTGGCATCGTCATAATATCGCCTGTCAAACAGACAATAAAACCAGCGCCCAGTGAGGCGCGCACCTCGCGAACGGTTATCTGAAAACCGCTGAGCTGTCCACGCAACGTCGCGTCATCTGAAAAGGAATACGGCGTCTTCGCGATACAAACGGCCAAATTCCCCCAGCCGTTCGCCTCGCATTCCGCCAATTGTCTTCTCGCCACATCGCTAAAGACAACGCCAGCTGCCTCATATACCTCTGTGGCAACTCGCTCAATTTTATCGACAAGTGGCGCTTCTAACGGATACAACGGTCGAAAGTCACTTGCACCTGATTCCACCTGTTTAACGACCTTTTTCGCCAAATCGACGCCTCCGAGTCCACCCTGCGCCCACACTTCCGCACGCGATACCATAAACCCTTGTTCGTCACACAGTTGTTCGACCAACGTTAACTCGGCTTCCGTGTCATCCGCAAAACGGTTCAAGGCTATCACAAATGGCACACCAAATTTGCTGACAATGCGGGCATGGTGTTTGACATTCTCAAAACCGCGTTGGATTGCCTCGAGATTCTCCTGCGCCAATTCGCTGCGTCGAACGCCGCCATGGTACTTCATCGCGCGCACCGTGACGACAATCACAGCGGCATCTGGGTGAAGGCCGCCTTTGCGCGACTTGATATCAAAAAACTTTTCCGCACCCAAATCAGAGCCAAAACCAGCCTCTGTCACCACGTACTCGCCGAGGTTCAACGCCATTTTCGTAGCTATCAACGAATTGCACCCATGCGCAATATTGCCAAATGGCCCACCATGGACAATCGCCGGTGTGCCTTCTAGGGTCTGCACGAGATTGGGGCGGATAGCATCCTTTAAAAGGACGGCCAATGCGCCTTCAGCGCCTAAGTCATGAACGGTCACAGGTTGTTTGTCATACGTATAGCCAATTAGAATCGCGCCCAACGCTTCTTTCAGTTCCGAAAACGACTCGACTAAGCAAAGTATGGCCATCATTTCGGAAGCAACTGTAATATCAAACCCCGATTCTCGGACCACCCCATTGTTATCTCCGAGACCGACAATGATGCGGCGGAGTGAGCGGTCGTTGAGATCGACAACGCGTTTCCAAACAATGCGCTTCGGGTCGAGATGCAAGTCGTTCCCCTGGTGAAGGTGGTTGTCAATCAAGGCACTTAATAGGTTATGGGCCGCGGTGATGGCGTGAAAGTCCCCGGTGAAATGCAAGTTCAGGTCGGCCATCGGCAGTATCTGCGCATAGCCACCACCAGCCGCACCACCTTTCAAGCCAAAATTCGGACCGAGCGACGGTTCCCGAATACACACAATCGCATTCTTGTTCAGCTGGTTTAAGGCTTGGCCAAGGCCGACCGTAACCGTTGATTTCCCCTCGCCTGCGGGCGTCGGACTCATCCCCGTCACCAGTACGAGTTTGCCTGGCTGACGAGACCGATGAAGAAGAGACAAATCTAGCTTCGCTTTATACCTGCCATATGGCTCCCAATCGGCTTCGTCTAAGTGCAACTGATTGGCAATGTCTGATATGGCGCGCATCTGAATCGACTGAGCAATCTCAATATCCGTCTTCACGGTAATCCTCCCTTACGGGCCTGTTGCAGCGCTGTCGCCCGAGCTTCCCGCAGCGCTTCGCCAAATTCCTTCCCCGTGGCGTCCGTATTCAGTGACTTCCCCGAAACCGACTGAATCACACGCCAGTAATCAGGCATCGATTCTGCGTTCGGGCTATAGGCATTCGGATTGTTGCGTCCCCTGTCGTCGGCCATTCCGATAATAGAGAAACCATCGACGCCAAGCGGTGTGCGATGGGCGTCTGTGAGGAGATCGACGACTTTCGTACACTTCATCTTATCTAACACGTGAATCTTCATATGTTGCTCGGTTGCAAATAAAGCCGCCTGTGTCCAGTGCGTGGGCAGTCGCAGACGTGCACAGAGATGCTTGACCAGAGGCACACCAGCCACCTCGTGCCCGTGGTGCGCAGGCCATTTGTGACGCGGCGTGCGCGCCTTGCCAACATCGTGCACCAACGCGGCAAAACGCACTTCTGCACGCGTCGTCAACGCTGCGGCAGCATCAAGAACCTGCATCGTGTGTTCGAAGGCATCACCTTCCGGGTGCCACTTCACCGGCTGCTCAACGCCCTCCAGCGCAGCAACCTCCTTGAAATGGACATCCAACACACCTGCGCGATGCAGCCAACGAAAGAAAAGTGACGGTTTGTCAGACGCCAAAGCGCGCTTAAGTTCCACAAACACACGCTCCGGGCTCAACGACGTCAGTTCCGCACGCAGTTTTCGCATCATGAGGAGCGTGTCGTCAGCAATCATAAAGTTCAACTGCGCCGCAAACCGTGCCGCGCGATAGACCCGTAAGGGGTCTTCCGAAAAAGCCGCGGACACCGCCCGAATCACCCCTTGGTCAATATCCTGGCGGCCACCGTATGGGTCAAACATCTCTTCTGTCAACACGTCGACTGCCATGGCGTTGACCGTCAAATCGCGACGATATAAATCCTGCTCAATCGTTACCTCCGGTGTCGATACGACCTCAAATCCTTTGTGACCCTGACCGACCTTGCGCTCCATCCTCGCCAACGCAAATTCCGTCACCACATCGTCCACTGTCATGCGGAACACAGCAAATGCCGCACCGGCGACAAACGCGTCTGGAAACAATTCTCGAAACGTTTCAGCCCGAATCCCTGTGACACAGTAATCGCTATCCGTCGCTGCCCGGCCCATATAGGCGTCACGCACTGCACCTCCGACAAGGTACAGCCGTCCACCCACATCTGCAATTTTCCGTGCAATGGCGTAAATTTCCTTCACGTCTTAGACACCCTCGTTCAACATCGATAACTTTCATCAACCACTCGTGTCGCGTTTGATAAGCCGATTCATCCGCATCATCTCGTCCCATTGTAACGCGGATTTAGTTTTCCGCACACCCACCCGTCGATACCCTAGCGCCAAGCGTTGCAAAGCAAACCAAAAAAGCCGCCCGAAGCAGCATCTACTGCTGCAAGGACGGCCACCACGCATCAAGAAATCGAAGCTTACTGCAACGACTCCTGTGCACTTTCGACACTTTGTTCCATAGTCATCGGTTTATCCATGCGCTGGTCAATCGTCATATTCGTGACCACTCGCGTCGCACCAGCAAGCGCTTCTTCGTGGATCTCTTTCGCGACATCCATCAAATCAGCCAATTCTCCCTCAATGACGGTCGAAGTCGGGGTCACCTGATACTTCAGTCCCCGTTTCTCAATCAACCGTAGCGCTTGCCCGACGTGCGAACTGAAACTTGACGTATTCGTACCGACCGGAACGATATTGATTTCAAGTAGTGGCATCACACACACCTCCAGACACTCAGTGGGGTCTGTGTTAGGTTGCCATGTTCAACGAAATACATCCGCACTGTGCTCGTAGGCGACATCTGGTTGTTCGTTGCGCGCGTTGACTGCGCGGGCGAGCACAAACAACAGATCAGACAACCGATTCAAATATTTCAGCGTCGGCGCGTGTATGTCTTCCACCTGCATCAACGCCACCGTTCTACGCTCTGCGCGGCGAACCACTGTGCACGCCACGTGCAAATAGGCGGATCCGATACTTCCACCGCGAAGGACGAACTTCTTGATAGCGTCCGCCTCTTCTTTATACTTATCGATAATGGGTTCAAGCGTGGCTGCGGCGTCCTCCGGCGTTCGAAACGTATACTTTTCACTATTGACGGCTGCTAAGTCCGCCCCCACATCCCATAATGTCTGCTGAACGTCGAGAAGTAAGGTGGCGATATCCTCGTGTCCCTCTTGCGTGAGGTGGCTTGCTGCCAATCCTATAAACGATCCCGCCTCATCCACCGTCCCATACGCCTCAACCCGCAAGTCGTTCTTGTATCGGCGAATCCCGCCAATCAGCGCCGTCTTTCCTTTATCCCCACCGCGCGTATAAATCCTCAATATTATTCACTCCCTTATCACGCTGATATTCTAACCGGACGTCAGACTGGTTGGCCGTCTACCCGCACCCCGCTGGGTTGACCGATACGCGCATACACCGGCCGCAAATCGAGATGCTGCCGTACCACATTTGCCAATCGGTCGTACGCGGCAGTCCGCAAATCAGCTATGCTGTGCGCCGATTCTTGGAGGTTGAGCCCAAACGCCTGACAAACGGAAGACATCCATTGCTTGCGAAACTCGTCATTATCAAAGATACCATGTAGATATGTCCCCACAACGCGTCCTTCAAGCGATATTGCGCCATCTGGTCGCAACGCCTGCTCACCGTCACGCTGCACCATCGCAAAAGCCTCAGCCTCCGGCAGATACGTCGTCACGCCCATATGAATTTCGTAGCCACACAACCGTATCCTTTCCTCCCCCTGTGCTGCGTAGCCCTGGACCAATACCGTTGCTTTCTCTCGCGCCATCGTCGTCTCCACCGGCAACATGCCTAGACCTGTTTGCACACTTGTCATCGACTCCTGGCCGTCGGGATCATACACAGCTTGCCCTAACATTTGATAGCCGCCACAGACGCCAAACACGAATGCACCGCGCTCGGCAGCCGCCCGAATCGCCGCAGCCCACCCGGTTTGATGAAGCCACGCCAAGTCGTCCATCGTATTCTTGGTGCCAGGCAAAATGACGACATGCGACTGGCCGATTTCCTCAGGTGTCTGACAAAAAGCCGCGTCAATGCCGGATTCGAGAAACAGCGGATCAAAATCTGTGAAATTCGAGATGTGCGGCAATTGGACAATGGAAACCCGCAAAGCGTCCGAAGTGTGCGACGACACGCGACGATAACGCGCTCCCTCGATGCCCATCGAATCCTCTTCCTCAATACCAATATCGTCTACATAAGGAATAACGCCGAGAACCGGCACGCCTGTGTAAGATTCCAAGAGCCGCACCCCATCGTCAAACAAAGTTGTGTCTCCCCGAAACTTGTTGACGATAATCCCCTTTACGCGACTGCGCTCGTCCGGCGTCAGCAACTGCATCGTCCCGACCAGTGAAGCAAAAATGCCGCCCCGGTCAATATCAGCCACCAACAATACATCCGCATCGGCCATTTGAGCCGTGCGCATATTGGCAATTTCCGTCTCTTTCAGGTTCATCTCAACGGGGCTGCCAGCCCCTTCGATGACAATGACATCGTACCGCTCAGCCAAGTATGTATAGCTTTCCACCACAGATGTCCAAATCTCTCCAAGCCTGTCGCGATAATACGCTCGCGCTGACGTCGTATCGTACACACGTCCTTGCAGCACCACTTGGGATTGGTCTTTCCCCGTAGGTTTGAGCAATACGGGATTCATATGCTCATTCGGCTGCAACCCACACGCGACTGCCTGCACGGCCTGCGCCCGTCCGATTTCCCTCCCCGACGGCGTCACCGCCGAATTGAGGGACATGTTCTGCGACTTAAACGGCGCCACGCGGTACCCGTCTTGATACAGAATGCGACATATTGCAGTGCACAGTACACTCTTGCCGACATTCGAAGCTGTCCCCACGACCATGACAGCTTTCGCCATGGCTTTGCCCCCTCTCGTGTTTCACACACGCGATGCACTTCCACCACAAATCTCTATTTCATAGACGCAAAGTTACAACCAACCCCAACACAAAAAACACTCCTTCATCAGCGGATGGGAGTGCTTGTAAAAGGCGGTAGCCGCCCCACAAACACCTCCCTATCGACCGTAGGTTAACGGTGTTGTCGAAAGAAGGCAGGTCTCCTGGCTCAGGTTCATCGCGCTCCAGCACCCTTCCCAGGCTTGACACCCAGTGGCAGTTGCCAGCACTCCCCATCACAGTGGCGGGACCGCATCGGATTTGCACCGATTTCCCTATTAAGTCCACACACGCATGCAATCCAACGCAACTCGCGTGCGAACACCTTCATCGAACATAAATTCCATGACCGGATTCAGTTCATGCCTGCAATTACAACAACGTACGCTCAATTGTTTCATATACTACACGTCGCGATTCCCGTCGTCTAGCACTGATGCGATAGGCAGTCACTGAACCACCCCGCAGCTACGTCTACAATCGCTCACTCCATCATACGTATCAACCACAGACACCAGTTTGTCCAGCCATGTACTCGCACAAAATGACCCACCTGGTGCACTATTTCAGAAAGGCCGATGATAGATGACGAAATTAACGCCTGGCTTACGACAACTAAAACCCGGTGTGTTCATCCATGACAGCGATAGTCAATATGAACTAAAAGCTATGCGCTATCGTGCATACACGCCCAGTTCACCGATTCACGAAGCAAAACTACTTGTCCGCGCCGGTCAATATAAACAAGCAAAAGCGCTGTACCTCTCCCTCTTGCGCCATAAGGAAAACTTCGCGCTGCATCGCCAACTCGCGCCCTTACTGACGTATGACGAAACCTTGGCGATGATTGATAAGTACTGGGACTACAAAAAACTGCGCCATTTCTATCAAGAACGCGCCAAAACATACCCCATTTCGGGCCAGCGACAATCTCGCACGAGATGGTTACCCTGGCTGCTGGTCGGCCTGGCGCTTGTTTCCCTACCACTCCTGTACGGTTTGCACCGTTATCTGCACCGAGTCACCACGACCAACATCGAAGAAACGTACCAAAACACCATCCAGCATATTGCACAACTCCCCACCTTCCAGTTTGCGGGAACGATTCACGTTCCAACGGAAGACTCAGACGCGATTGTCCATACAGTGGATACGGCCTCCATGACACCCGAAGCCGCTTACGAGCTTCTCGACAATTCCGTTCCCGTAGGGTATGCCGTGAACCATGGCAACAACCAATTTAGCATCTACCTGTTACAAAACACGACCAATACGTCATCTGGACAACCTGTCAACGACGTCGTCTCACAACCGGGCATTTCAGCCACTCAACTCAATACTGTACGCACGGCCTATCAATACTATCTCGCTACACACGCCAATCAGCCGCCTGCAAAACTCACAGCCCTTGAGGGAATGGTACCGTCTAGCATCGACTTGTCCACTATTCCCTACGTCCCCGTTACCGATCCGTCCACCGCCATCACCAACGGCACATCCCAACCCGTGCCGTTTGTCAAACCTGTCGTCTACATCAACTTGCAAAAACGTACTTTGTCCCTGCAGCTCAACGGCAAAACCGTGCTGCACACGCCAGTCGGAATCGGCAACACGAACAATCCCACCCCGACAGGCGACTTCACCGTCTCTGAGCGCAAAGTCAATCACACAGCCGGCGTCTATGGACAATACATCTTCCCGCTCAACGAAAGCAGCTATGCGCTCCACGGCACCGATGACGAACACCGCATCGGCTCTGCCGATTCACTTGGCTGCATCGAGATTCCAAGTGCCGCCCTGCAAAAATTGTACGACACCATCCCTGTCGGCACCCAAGTCCTTATCCAAAATGGCGACACACCAGCGCCCCCGACGTCATTCCGCGCGTAGGGCGACTGTGATGGGACGCTGGGCCAGCGGCCGGGTCGGGTCGGAAACTCCCGTCTTATTAAGACACCCCACCCGCTGCCAGCGCCTTGCCACCTGCCATCAGCCCAACCATCCATCGCAATCTCCATCCCAACACAAAAAGAGCCCCAAGGTCCCGCCTTCTCAGCGTTCCCCTCAGGGCCCTTCTCTCTCGCCTGGCAACGTCCTACTTTCCCAGGAGGTCTCCCTCCAAGTATCCTCGGCGCTCGAGGTCTTCACGTCCGTGTTCGGGATGGGTACGGGTGTTTCCCCTCCGCCATTATCACCAGACAAAGCTTCCGCTCCGCTCAGGTTCCACACACTCTCGCTTCCCCTTACGTCGCTTCCACTGTGGTTGTTTTATGTACCTTCCTCGCGCCTGACTATGGAACAACCTCTTCTTCTGTTCGGGTGAAGCCCTCGACCGATTCGTATCTGTCCGCTCCACGTATCACTACGCTTCCACGCCAGACC
>NZ_JAFMTW010000090.1 GCF_017329615.1 Alicyclobacillus suci
TCGCAGGTTAAAGTCATTGGCCCGAAGTGTTTTGGATGCGACGTCGAGATGTAATCCACAACAAAGTCACACAACTGAGTTGCCTCGTTCCTCTTACAAAACGGGCAAGGATTTTCAGGCATCTGCACTACTTCTGGCATCCATCTCACTCCTCCACTTGGTCTGCAAGTTTCTTTACCCACCTCAAGATTTCAATCGCCTTGAAACGTGCAACGGTGTAGTTAGTGTCACTGTGACATACGTACCCGAGTGGTCCAGAACGCGGTGTGAGTCGGATATGATTGCCTCGCGCGGCACGTCCAATCTTATAGATCACAGTGGCTTCCGAACCTCGTTCATGTATCACCGACTTACAATCATCAACCATCGCCTGAAGTTCCATCCACCTCTCCCCCCTCACATCGCATCTGCGCCCTCTGGCGCCTCGCATGAGACGTTTTCTGCGCTGGGTAATACACTTGACTGCACCGTGTCTCCCGAACGTCTCTGAAGCGTCTGTTTCACACATTCTCGGATATTTCTTAAGCAGTTTCTCGTTAACCGTCATACGGCAACATCAACCATTTCCTGGTCATATCTCGCTTTCAACCGCTCTATCCCGTTTTTGTAGTGGTGCATGACGGTTGAGTAATGCAGACCCACCATGTCCGCTATTTCCTCGTATGTGAACAATTCCACCGCGTGCAGATAAATCGCTTCGGCCTGTGTTGGCTTTAAGGTGCCATCCTGCATCCAGTAACGAAGCGCTGCGAACACTCGTTCATACGTTTCATCGGTTGTACGTTCCACCCTGGCAATGACATCTGCTAGCACCTTATTTCTGACACGTCGTAACGGTCTGTCCAAGCTCATCACACGGTTGTCATATTCGCGACGGCAATCCCTACATTCAGCGCAGTATCCGTCTTTCATCGCGCGATTCTTAGGGAACTCATCTAATGGCAAAGTGCGTTTGCAATGGCAACACCGTTTCGTATTCACCGTCGCCACTCGCCTTTCTTCGGTTTCACAGGCGGCTTCAGTGATTCGATCCAGGCCCTTTCCTCGGGCGTCATGGGTCTGACAAACACCTCGGAGTACACAGCCTTTTCGCGCGCCATATCACGCCGTGGCACAACTACTCTCGGGCCTCTTGTAGATTGCATGTGCATCACTCCATTCCGTCGATTTGATTCCCCCAGGCGTCCCAGCCCGGCACCCGTTGTCTCGCAAACATCTCTAGCCGAGGTACATCTCCCATTAGTTGTTCAATCCGCTCATACACTTCATCCGGTTTCCGACTGTGCTCCCGGCGTTCGCTCATAATCACCGAATGCACACCAGCTGATATGCGCCTTGGTTTCCCGCGTGTTGCAAGCAAACATGGCTCTGCATTCGCGCGCGTCCAGTTCCCCATACCCATTGCCAACTTGCCGAGCTTGGTAAGTTTGACCCACGTGAATGCGACCGTCCGATACTCGAATCCCCAAGCGCTCAATACCTCAAATGCTTCGCGCATCATCGGGAAGGTGGCCCACATGAATAAAGCGCAATCAGGTGCCGCGATAGAACGCATAGGCAACCCTTTGATGTCATCCAGGCTCATGACCGGATACTTGAACCCGGCACCGCGTTCGCCGTCAGCCGCTTTATCGCGGTAGGACCACGGCGGGTCGCTCATGATGACTTGGTACCGCTTGTCGGGCAATGGAATCACTCCAAACCCTCCTCAAACTCATCTGCTATCAGTTGCACTGCCTCGCGTTTCACTGACTCATCCACATCCAGGAACACGAGGTACCTCATGATCTCTCCCGCTATCTCACGCGCCGTGATGGGCGAGTCTACTTGATTCACTTGCTATCCTCCCGAAGCCCCGCTATACGTTGAAGAATCGGGTCAAAATATAAACTCACTTCGCCTGTCTCCCCATTCCGCTGCTTACTGATGTTGATCTCTAGCTGTCGCGGAGACTCTTGTCTATCTCGGTGAAGCAGGACGATGACATCTGCAGCCGACTCGATCCCACTACTTCCAAACAAGTCCTTTGATGTCGGCTTTTTGCCTTCCGCCTCACGTGTCAACTGACTAAGCGCCACGACTGCGCAATTACATTGCTGTGCAGCCATTCTCAGCTTTCGTGTCACCCTGCCAAGTGCCGACCCTGTGTTGTCATTAGGCAACGGTCGCTCTTGAATCTCTTGGAGATAATCAACGACCACTAGATCTAAACCGTAAGTCCGTTTCACGCGCTTCATCTCAGCCATGATGTACTCAGTGGACACCCCGCGCGTATCGTCAATGGCGATATCCGCGATGACTTTGTCAAAGTTAGTCATCCTAGACAGTTCGTCCGAATCTAACTCGCCTGTCCGCACCTTAGATAGGGGAACCATAGCCAAGTTGGCAGCCATCCGATTTCTCACCTGTTCAGCCGACATCTCAAGACTGAACATCCCAACGTTGTATCCCCTTTTATAAGCCCGTAGCATCAACTCGATCGCGAACGCTGTCTTACCCACTGATGTGCGACCACCGACAACGATTATGTCACCCCGTTGCCAGCCAAGCGTTTTTTCGTCTACATCTCTCCAGCCAGTCATGATTCCAAACTGCTTTTTCGGATCCTTGATACGTTCTTCGAGCGCATGCAGCCATTCTTCCGCTTCTCTTTTTCCATATCTGAGGCCGCCTCGAATACTAATGGAGTCCATCGACATAATGATTTGTTCTAAGCTTCCACGCAGTTCGTCGAGCGACACGTTTGATATGTCCTTAGCCTGCTGAGAAAGCTCTTTAGCGCCACTTAAAAGCACCCTGCGTAGATATGTCTCGGCAACTCGTTTCGCGTGCCATATGGCCTCTGAACGACCGATATACACGTCTTTCATATCTGCCATTCGGTCAATGCCGATTCGCATAACCGTGTTCTTTGCAGCCGACGATAGACTGAGGATGTCAACTGGTTCGTTGCGCCCGTACATTGAAACGCCGATTGCCCACAGTTTTTGCAGATCATCATCGGAAAACATCTGCTCATTGACGATGGATGAAAGCTCATCCAGTACACTTGCGTCATTGAGAATTGCGCCGATTAGATACGCTTCGGATGCCGTTGAATCAATATCTAAGTTGTTCTCGTTCATAGGCTTTACGCACCGCCTCCATTCTGGCTTTCCTGTCTTCCAACTCGTCAGGCTCAGGGAGACGCTTCCTTGTTTGCTTTGCTATTGCACGTTCGCGTATTTCTGCGATAGTCGGGAAAAACTGACTTGTTTTCACATGTTCAAGTACAGCGGCTTTCACGCTATCAACATCACAGTCTTCGAAACATCGGCGGTAAAGCTCAATTGTCTCAGCTGTCATCTGCTGACGTGGATAAGCCGTGGATAGTAGCTTGAATATTGACAAAATCTCTGCCTGGTTCATCCGGCATAAGCCCTGCCCTTCTCGCATACTCTTCTAGGGCTTGGTCATTGTTCGTCCGTTTGCGACTTCTGTAGGCTTCGGAAGGAACGCCCGCTATAAAGTCTCGGAAGTGCTCTTGAGGGCCTAGAAAAGTTTTTGCGTGCTTGATGTATCGCTCTTCCGTTTGCATGAGTTCACAATAGGCAGCATAGTTTTGTGCTGAGGCTATTAACTCGTCCGCTGTTGCCTTTTTTTGTTTCAAGCAGGTAGTCCAGCATTTGAATGCTTCTTTCTTGCCTACGCTGGTTCTTGGGTAGTGCGACCAGAATGTTTCAAACTCAATCGTGTAGTCTGATTTTCTTGATGATGTTTTTTTGACGGACAACACATAAGTATTATTTGTAGTAGTCTCTGTAGTAGTCTCTGTTATAAATCTTTCTTGAGTTTCTACAGAAACGTTTCTTGAGTTTCTTAAGTTTCGATTCTGAAGAAACTTAAGAATGGAATCTGAAAAACTGTCACTTTTTATCCTGTAGTGGACGGTCGGACTTCCGTTCGCTTTTTTTAATTTGGTCTCGATTAGACCCAAAGACTCTAATCGTTTGGCAGCCCTGCGAACTTGATACTCCGAAAGTGCAATCTCCTCTTCCCACTCAACATACGTTTTGTACATCCACCCACTCTCGGTCTTGTCTGACCAGTAGATGATTTGGCTTAAAAGCAAAGCGCTGTTCACATCGCCGACGAAACGTATTAACTCTGTAGG
>NZ_JAFMTW010000091.1 GCF_017329615.1 Alicyclobacillus suci
CGTACCATGATTTCGCCGTGTTCGCCAACAAATCCACCAAATACTTGAAAACATGCCCCGGTCAATGATCTCAATCACCTAATCGTCGAAATCCGGGTTGAATTTTGATATTAATTTGGTCTGATATCTTACCGAAGAGAGGCATACCAACCCCAAGAATTGACCAAAATATGATATTACGCCATTGCAACACGCTATACGTAATGTGAAAGTGACTTACGAGATTGGGATAGGCGATGGACAGCATCGTGGTGCTCATTACACTAGCGAACACGCCCAAGGATATGGAAACAATCAATATACGATAGCGCCCATTGTCCAACTCAAATCCGCCTTTCAAATTCAATCTCATCCTGAATTGGTATACCAAAATCTCCCGATTTAGGAATAGATGGTTTTAATTTTCTTGCTTCATCAACAGCTCCACGGTGTATAGCGGTCATGTAAAAACCTCTACGTTGATAGAATCGTATTGCCTCTAAATTGTCATTAGTTGTGACCAACCGAATTTTTGTACATCTATGTCGTTTCGCGACTTCAATGAGTTTCTCGAGCAATCTCGTTCCAATTCCTCGGTATTTTTTCACGGCGTCAATCGAAATTATTTCGCAAGATGTCTCTTGTATTTTGTAGGTTAACACCCCGTAAAACTGATTATTAGATTCAGCAACGATGGTATCGCACTTGAGAAGGTCGTGAACTTCACCACCACTCACCATGATGGGTTCCCCCCACGATTGCTCGAAGAATCGTGCAAGTGCTTCTTCATCACCCGGCGTTTTTTCCCGATAAGTTATTGAATCTTCTTCAGATGGGCTCTCTTCTTGTTTTTCAGACATGGGTTCAAATGTCGCTATCTCGTGATGGTCTTTGTGCTCGATGTGAAGACGGATTCCAAGTTTTTCAGCATTTGCAATAGCGAGATGCTTTGTATACGAGACAAAGTCTTCTACGTCTACGTCGAAATAAAAAAATGCTTCTGGAGGGAACTTGTCATACCAAGTTGCACTCTCCACGATGTAGCGATGGTCCGTAATCGATTGAACGTTAATGTCGTCATAGAGCAGTCTTCTGCCTAACACGAAATCAACGATCAACGCACTGCAGTTTCCTTTTCCGAATCGTCTTTTCCATTCTTCATAGTATCCTCGTTCTTCATAATGCGATTGCAACCAAGCGGCTAAGTCTTCGTGGTTCATCCCATGGTCTCGTCCCAGTGCTATCAGCATCGTAATATAGTTTGCGATTGCTTGAGCACGGTACGTTCGATTTTCCTCAGGATCGAATGCGGGAATTCCTAAGGAGATCAATTGGTCTGAGGTTAGCTTATGCATGCTTATTTTCACTCCACGACGGTTAGGATTGCATTCTTCTCAATCAGATAGGCGGAAACCGAAACAACGTCATTTAAGGCGGTATTATAATCTACGTCATAGGTTGATACCATTTCATTACAAATATCACCGAGAGTACGATGCCCGTCCATTCGTTCAAACACAAATGCAGCAGTTTCATTCAACGTAATCCCAGGCTCAATGATAATGCTCTTCAAATATTTCCGTGTTTGAATCCCTTCTTGATGAGCGAAAACGGTCGATTCGCTGATCATGATTACAATCCTCCCTGTTTCACGATTTCTAAAATCCACGTTTTCGGGGAGCTTATGGACCCACTCGACCACTCTGGCATTTCTCCCAAATCATCAATACATTCCACAATATCTTCTGCTTCAAACTGAAATTCCGATATCGTGAACTCAGGAATACCTGTTTCTCTACATACACGTTCGACTTCTTGCATCGTTCGGCTTTCTGAAAAAGCTTTGGCGATAATCGCAAAGTATTCAGGTTCACGAATAACAGAACGAAGCGGCATTTCCCAATCGTCGGCTGGGGGTTCCGTGTCAATCACAAATAACTTACCGCCTGGCTTTAAAACTCGATAGCATTCTCGAATAGCTCTCACCGGATTTTCCCAGTGGTGATAGCAAGAATAAGAGACAATTAAATCCACAAAATCAGATCCATATGGTAGGTCATGGATATCTGCTTGATCAAAAATCACACGTTTGCGATGATCAAGTGTCGAGATATATTCATAAGCTATTTCATGCATAGCAGGATTGATATCGAGGGCGTGTATTGGGCCTTCAATGCGAGACAGCAATTCGCCCGTAAGATATCCAGGGCCGGTTCCCATATCGATAACCCTACCAGAAGACTTTCCGTACCTCCGATGCAAATTAGCTGCGAGGAGAGGATATATATATTTCTGATATTTATCAACAAATCGTTTGTATGTATAGCAAGCCTCAGGACTCAGCATAGTAATCTCCTTATAGCAAATGCTAGCAGGGTAGCTAGCTTGGAATTAATGACCTCCAACAACAGCAGCGCGTTCGATCTCTACAATGCGAGGAGCCTTATACACCTTTTTCATGGTCTCACCACCTTCCATTACACAATCTGAAATAAAAGGAATATTAGATACTAGCTACCCTGCATTCCCTATTATATAACACATCTTACTGAATTAATAAATATTTGTTACTATAATTTCGAATCAAATTTTTGAGAAAGGGGCCTCAAACATGGCGGAAACCATGAGTAAGTCGGATGTGGTACAGCGTATTACTGAACCCTTGAGTCCAGAAAAATTTATCGAAATGTATTGGCCGGCAAGGCACTATGTTTGCCACGGAGAAGCGAATCGTCACATTAGTACGCTCCACTTGCCCGAGAACGTTACGGTCGAAGACATTGTTAGTCTTTACAAAAACCCTATCATGGTCGTCGGCGATTGTGTGATAGATGCTTCAGAGGGCATTACGGATCGATTCATGGTATCTCCTTCTGAGGCACTGCACTGGTACGAACAAGGTGGTGCTTTGGAGTTTGACTTTGTCGACCTCTTTATACCGTCAATTCGAAAGACCATTCAGGAGCTCAAATCATTCCTTAAGCTCCCTCAGGGCACTCATGGCAAGGCTGTTGCGTACGCAGCCAAAAATGGCGGTGGGTTTAAAGCTCACTTTGATGCGTATGCGAATTTTGTATTTCAAATCCGCGGTCGAAAAAAATGGATGGTTTTAGAAAACTCGAATGTCACGTATCCAGTTCAGCATTACGATCTGGCCGAATATCCTTATATGCCAGTAGAATTAAAGGCATACTGGAACGGACAAGCTCCTGATCCGACATTGCCAAATGCACATGAAATTGAGTTACAACCAGGATCAATGTTATTTCTTCCCCGTGGATACTGGCACTCTACTGAATCTCAAGAAGAAACCCTAGCAATAAATATTACCTTCGGGCAAGCGACCTGGATCGATTTCGTTTTGGCGGCACTTAGACAAAAACTTGTTCACGATGAGGCATTCCGCTCTCTCGCGTACAACATCGAAATGAAATCGTTTGAAATGAACGAGTTGCTCAAAAAATTGCCTAACTATGTCGGGGCAATTACAGAAGAGGATTTGCTCCAAGCCCAGTCATCTGACCTCGATTTGTATCAAACAACTCAATTAGTTTTCCGTCAGTATCTTAGCTATCAATGAGGAATCAACGGAGGTAAGCCCTTTTCTGCCCGACTAACAATAGAAGGCAGATGCACTACTTACAGGCCACAATGTTCAAAGACAAACTATTACCAAGACGTAGGGCGTTGTGTCACATCCGAATCACGATTCATTATAAAAAATCGGATACCTTAATTCTTCGGAACTGTGGGCTTCACGACGATACCTTGTCAAACCCGTAACCCTATACTTAAAGCAGAGGTGCATCACCTTAAAACGATACGAC
Source organism: Alicyclobacillus suci (assembly GCF_017329615.1). Taxonomy (GTDB): domain Bacteria; phylum Bacillota; class Bacilli; order Alicyclobacillales; family Alicyclobacillaceae; genus Alicyclobacillus; species Alicyclobacillus suci. The sequence goes on from NZ_JAFMTW010000091.1 coordinate 3,807, forward strand.
ACCGAGTCAGAAAATGATTCGGTGTCGTATCGTTTCCATAGAGAATCTGAGGCATAGCCGTCACTAACAATAGAATCAAACAAAACACAAACCCGTAAGATGAGTTTGTCGAGAACCACATCTTCGCTAGGAAGGAGCACCTTTTGGGTGAAACAATATAATCATACACGAAGTCAGTTTGCTCGTAAAAGCTC
>NZ_JAFMTW010000092.1 GCF_017329615.1 Alicyclobacillus suci
GTCCGGGGAATCTTACGCGATGATTTTGAGGAAATCAAAACCGATGTTTTTGGGGAAATCTACCCGATTTTTTTGAGGAATTAAATCCGATGTTGACACAGAGTCCTCTACGCTTAAATCGTGGATAAAGCGCAGTAGAATAACTTGCCTGTGGTTCTCATTTAATTTAGAAATTGCGTCCCGTATTTCTATCCACTCTTCGAACGAAGTAGTTTTCTCATCAAAGGTACTAATATAGTTGTCTATATAAACTCTATTGGAACGCTTCTTTCGATAAAGGTCGTTTATATAGTTCCGTGCAATCTGGAAAAGCCAAGTTTTTGGTGCTGAATCATGGCGGAATTGATTCCAGCCTTTATAGGCTCGAAAAAAAACCTCTTGTACTACGTCCATAGCATCATCCCGATTACCAATTAGAGAAAAAGAAAATCGATAAACATCATCAGCATATAAATCAAACAATTTGTCGATTGCCTCTTGCAGTGGTAATGGCTCTCTCGTCTAAACCCCCCCCTTGAAACTAAACCTAATTTAAAATGAACAATTTTAACGACTTAAGGTCAGATACTGATATTATCCCTCAGTATCTGGCCTTTGTTAGACGTCTTAATGTTTGTTGAGACTGGCTTCAACTTGAGTTTTCAAGCTTTGAAATTTGGTGTTTGGTGGATATGCCTTTGCACTCATTTCCAAGCCTTTATTAATTTGAGTCAATGCCAGATTATATTCCCCACTGTTGTAGTAAGCCTCAGCTAATCCATAGGCAATCATTTTTGGAGCCGTTTTCCCTTGAACCCCATTTTCAAGCTTTTGATAATAGGGAAGTACAACTGTCTTAAAATACTGTGGGGTTTCACTGCTCTGGATAGCTGTGTATTGCTCTGCTTTAGAATTCCATCCATACATTTGCACATTATATAAATATCCAGTATCTAATGTCCAAGCTGAAATTTCGTCTGGGCCAGCATTTTTGTATTGACCAATATCTACTCGCGCCGCTTGTGTTTGGAAAATTGGTTCCACCTTATTATTGGCCCAAGACAGTACTTCAACTTGATTTGCCATAGCTCCTATAGCTGCCGTAAACACAACTTGGTCACTGTTATTGTGTAAAACTTCTTTCACATCTAAGCTTGCTGGAGCGACTAGACCGATATTTCCGTTGTACTGCCATAGTTTCTGGAGTACGCCGTTATTACTGTCAACAATAATAGCACCTATTAAATTAGTTGCATTGCCATTGGAGTATTTATACAAAGCTGCATAGTCGTTCTGTCCGTCTCCAGATAAATCAAGAGACTGTACCAAATCGCCCTTCTTATCTGACGCAATGATTTGAGCGCCTTTAGGGAGCAACTTGAGAATTGCAGATGCTGAAACGGCGGTCTGTCTTGAAGATGTGTTATGAGTCGATGCAAATGCAGGAACTGCTATTCCTGCAGACACAGCGGATACCCCTAGTAGTCCAATTATCAATCCAGTAGCTTTTTTCATTTGGTTTTCCCTCCGACATTAATCGTTAATTCGACTAGCTGACGTGCAGGATTACCCTTTTGTTACACATAAAATTTAAAATTTATTTCGGGACAGCAGTTTGTGTCAATTGGAGTGTCACTGACATTCCAACGGCTTATTTCGATGTCTTTGGAACTCCAATGTACTTGAAAAATCATTTATTGGCCGTGCCTTTTTCCCACAGCTACACTATATTGACGGATATGGGAAATCGGAAACATGTCGTTTCCCACACGCGCAAACGTAGCGGGTGGCAGGCAGTACTCTCACTATAGTGGTTACGTCTCCAGTGATTGGCTCAGCAGCATTTTCAGGAATCCACGAAGGGGGTAGCAGTTAAACGTCTTTTTCATTGGACGGAAACTGAACAGTGATGGTTCCATCTCCTGTATCAAGTTTTCTTCGTTTTCCGTGGTATTTGATTACACTTCGAGGTGAAGTGGATTCGACAAAGTAGATGAAATCTGCGCTAGAACCATCATACGGATGCCCCACAATTCTGAACCATTTTAAGGATTGGTGTTTTCCAATCATTAATTTCTCTCCTCACTTGTTGCATTCCCCTATCCTACTAAATTATGGATGATAAAATCCCAACATGATGGATGACACATTAGGAAAACCTCATATAATTGTGAGGTGGTTTTTCGTGTACAGAAACAATCCCGTGACTCAAATCACAATTGCACTCTTGTGTGTCTGTGTCTTTACGATAACCAGTTCCATATCTGCAAAGCCGGTATTTGCGAAACAAAAGGTACTTTATTTGACCTTTGATGATGGACCGGGAGCAATGTACACGCCGCAAATTCTGAATGTGCTGCGCCAAGGACATGTTCATGCCACATTCTTTGTCCTGGGATATCGGTGTCGTGAATTTCCGGGAGTTGTTCAGCGAATTATACAAGACGGCCATGAAATCGGAAGCCACGGCTATGATCATCAAAATCTCGCCCGTCAGCCGGAGTCTGTTGTCAAATCCGAAATTAGAATGGCTGACTCAGCCATTGTTGCAGTAACAGGTCTCAATCCTTTGTACTACCGCCCCACGTATGGAAGCATTAATCGTCTGGAGATACCTGTCATCCGAAGAATGGGGCACCCCGTTGTGTTCTGGACGGTGGACTCGTTGGACTGGAAAGCGCGGTCAGCTACAACCATTGTTCAAAACGTCGAAAGAAATGCAGGACCAGGGTCAATTGTTTTGTTTCATGGTGGTAAGTCAAAGCCGTCTAACAGCTCAAGCCTTGCCTGTAATTATTCGATACTACCGGGCGAGAGGATATGTATTCCGTACTCTCTGAGCAACACTCGGCATCCTTCCTAGCGGGAGGTAGTCGATTTAAAAATAAAGAATGATGCCCGGCTCTCAATCCGGGCATCATTCTTTGGTAAAAAAGATTTACGTTGAGGTATCTTGTTATTGAATGTGGATTCGATAAATGTCGAGCTGACCAGGGTTCAAAATCTCACCTTGGGCAATTACGTTTTGCCCTGCTTTGAATTGAGAAAAATCTACGCGATTGTCATAGAAATCAAGCGCATCTGGCCTTAACGACAGAGTTACTTCTGGGTTTAGCGTAGCTAACCACTTAGGCTGCTTCACGGCCAAGGTATTACCATTTACTCCAGTAATTGTTCCGCGGACCTGTTCGTGATTAACCATCAGTGTTTCAACTAGCAAACGTCCAGTAGCATCGTCACGGAAAGCGGAAACTGTTCCTTGATCACCCACCGCTCCAGTAACTGTCTTAGTAAATGTTAATCCACCTTTCCAGAAATATGTGACCTGCGGGTCGAAGTACGCTTCAGTTTGTTCGCTGGATCCGTAAGGTTGGATTACTACGCTTTGATTGTTGATTTGAGTAATCTTCCCCTTTAAAAAACGATAACGATCTTGAGTGCGCAAATTCTTATGCATGGTGATTGGCATTTTTATCGCCTCCATGAAATTTGGGTGTAGAAAAATTAATAGGTTACAGTGACACCTGTTAGTCCACCAGTTGTGCTACCAGTAAAGTAAACAAAGGCATGTTCTGTCATATCCATAGCTCGAAGAACCGAGTAATAACCGTTGCAATCATGATCGCAATAGCATCCGCCAGGACTATCGTGATCCGTGATTTTCACACTAGCGGTTACATCATTACATATGTCCTTCACAGTAACTGTCTCGTTACAAGAAAACGCCGGCAGATTAGAACCGTTAAAACCGTTACATGTGCATCCGGATGGTTCAAGGTTCCCGAACCCTGATAAGTTGGCCCATGCAGCCTGCATGTCATTGTTATTACAGTCACCACATGCTCCATTAGAACCGTCGCAAAGAGTATAGTAGAGGGTGTAAAATATTTTGTGTAAACTCCCAACCCCAGTAAAATGGGAGTACAAGTTTGGGAGGACGTACACATGAGTTTGTTATCGAGAGAGCAGTT
>NZ_JAFMTW010000093.1 GCF_017329615.1 Alicyclobacillus suci
CCTTAGGATTTGTCTATGCGCCGAACGTATCGCCTTGATGCCAGCGTCGGAGCCAAGCCGCTTGAGGTCCTTATATAACAGAGTCGTATCAGGCAGTTTCGGCACGTCCAACTTCAGCTTCAACAGGGGATCTTGTTCGATGTCCTCAAAATCGTAGCGAGTATGAATTGTAGAGCTTTTACGAGCAAACTGGCTTCGTGTATGATTACATTGTTTCACCCAAAAGGTGCTCCTTCCTAGCGAAGATGTGGTTCCCAACAAACTCATCTTAGCCATACGGGGAGCACCTTTTCAATGATTCACACCAGTTCATGAGGACACAATCGTCGAAATCCGGGTTGAATAAAAATTATAATGGTGTCATTTATCGGGGACTACACATCTTTTGTTTATAAGGAGTTGTTTAGATGAAACGTTTGTTCAAAGTAAATATTGTAAGTGCTGTATACGGTTTTTTGTTCTTCATTGCCTTTGAGCTTATCGCTAATGGATATCGAATAAGTAGGCTTGGCGCTTGGGACGGCAGAAACGTATTTCATTTGATCTATCTCTTTGACTTTATCGTTTTGCCACTTTTATTGGCTATATTTCTTTACGCCAAAAATAAGTTCAAGTACTCCTCTTATTGGTCAATCATCCTCTGGGCACCTTATACAGTAATCTTCATGATTAGTTTTGGACAAATATTTCCTCTAACGTACAGAGGTGATTCTACGGGGCCTGGATTCGGTTTTATCATGGCTCTATTGTTTGTCTTTTACATTGCGTATATGTTCATTATGAACTTCATTGGAAAAACAGCAAGATAATAACGGTAAATCTAAAGAGGCTGACGTTCCAGCTCCCGAAACGTCAGCCTCTTTTTTACTTGTTACGCGTATGCTTCAGCATCACTATAACCAGAACGAATATTGTTTTCATCTTCTGTTTCATTTGCACCAGTATCTCCGGACATTACCCCGTCTGCCCATGAAGCAGTTAAAAGTACACTTTCACTAAAGAGGTACTCACCGACATATCCATAATTGTAGTTTCCTAGCCAATCGGAATTTTCATCTTCAACTCCATGGTATGTAGTGCAGCTAAAAATCTTGTCCCACGGACTATAACCTGGTTGTATCTTATAATCCCAAGCCCCTCCCGGCGCTTCTTTACCAGCAAACCAACCGGATGCTGTTGAATAAGGATCCCCTTCGCCAGTCATTTCATATGTTTGTAATGCTGAATTGTAAACCGATGCCAATTGATTGTAGTTGGTAGTTACGATTGTTATCACGTTCAAAGACGGATAACCACCGGATCAACCCCCTCTTATTGGACAATCGATGTCTTTTGAAAAGTGACTTAAGATTCGAACACAACTTCAACGGTATCCAGAATTTTCTCCCGTGTTTTTAAACGCGGATCGACTTTGTCGGCATCAACCCGTTTTTCACATGTTCACGATGGAATTCTGCGGGTGACAAATAGTGAATGCTTGAATGAATCCGCTCGTTGTTGTACCACCTCATGTATTTATCCATCGTTTCGTATGCCTCTGCATACGTCTCAAATTCACATGAGGATAATCTGTCATATTCTAACAGACGATGGAATGACTCAATATGTGCATTCATGTTGAGCGTTTTGGGCGGAATCCGTTCATGTTCAATCTTCAGTTCCTCGCACGCCTCTTCAAATACATTGCTGATAAACTGTGGACTGTTATCTGAGCGAATCACTGGCATTGCTTGTCCACCTGTCAATAGCTTTCTCTTCCACAGTGCGCTTTTTAGCGTCATGACTGCATCTTTCGCTTCACAGCGTAGCCTTTGGCTATCCACTGTCTTGCGATCTTTATTTTGTCCGCAAGTGAGGGTTGGATTTTTTTAATAGGTCACGCAGGATAGAAACCTCAAGCGTTTGTTCCCCTAACGTTTTCTTCAGCTGTTCGTTTGCTTTTTCCAATTCCTTTTTCTCTGCTACAAGCTGTTGATATTCATCACTCGTAACGACCGTAGCACCCGCACGGGTCTTCCCGTTTGAGAGCCCTCCATTCTGATACTGGCGCACCCAACGATTGACCACATTCGAAAGAATGTCATGCTTGCGTGCCACAATCGATACGTTTCCGGTTTCCAAACACTCTTTCACAACCTGCTCCTTAAACTGCTGAGAAAATTTACGTCTTACCACGGACAACGCCTCCTGAGTTTATTGTTCTATAAACATCGGGTATTGTCCAATTATATACCGGGGCTTAAGAGTGACGACGTGATGCATTTTGGTGTACGTGACCATGCGCCACTTTTCGAGAGGATGGAGATTGTTATGCAAGCCCTATGGGGTGATAACAGGGCAACGAAAAAAGGCACTCGTACAAAGTACGAATACCCCTGTTCAGCACCCAAGATGACCCTTTTGGGTAGACTTGCCCTTGACCCTATAATAGCACCGATTTTCGCGGATTTTCTGCAAGAGTTCTGCAGATATATTGCACCAAACATGCATCAAAACTGCACGAAAACCAAAATGTCTTATTGAACTAAAGCCGCCGCTAATTCAAACAATTCGCTCTCATACGATTGCGTAAATTGGTAACTTTGATAAACCGCTTCACAACGCTCTCCTCAAAATCAATGTAGTGTAGGGCCGTACAATGTTACGGCTAATGAGTTATATGCGTTGCAATCATCGCTACGATCAAGTTTGGTAATCCAATCAAAAAAGCTGTGAATGTCCATGAATTCGAAAATCCTCTCGATTCCTTGAACTGCTGCATAAACGACTTAGGTCTTTCCCAAGCGGTTTGTACGGCTGCATTACCCCCACCTATAAATGGTAAAGCGGCCGATGCCATTATAATTAATCCAAATAGCCCAAGCCAATTATCAGTAATATACCATTTCGATGTAATTAAAGAGATGATTATCCCAATAATCGAAATACAAAGGCCTATCGCAAGTCTCCAGAATAGGGCAACGAAAAACAATTTCATTTTTTCAACTCCCTGGATGTATGATCAACGCTTATTCCTTGTGCCCTAATGTAAAGCACATAATCACCTAGGGACAAACTCTAATAGATTTAGTTTGCCGGAGCTTAAGTTATAAATCCTACCACAAACATTCTTCAAAAACTCATCGTTATGCGAAACGATTATAACAGAAAATTCTGCGGGCACACTCCGAATCACTTGAGAAATGCGCTCAATATTCCCCGTATCCAAAGATGCTGTAGGTTCATCTAGGATATATACCGGTACCTTTTTCAATAGAGTTCTATAAAAGGCCACTCTTTGCCACTGTCCACCCGATCTCTTAAGCCCCGTTATATAATTGGACAAGACCTGATGTTTGTAGAAGGATAGACTCAGGAGGGATTGTTCATGGTCAGACGTAAGTTTTCCCAGAAGTTTAAGGAACAGGTTGTGAAGGAATGTTTGGAGACTGGCAATGTGTCCATCGTTGCTCGCAAACATGAGATTCGTGCGAATGTGGTGAACCGTTGGGTAAGCCTCTATAAGAATGGTGGATTTTCGATCGGGAAAACAGGAACCGGCTCGACGAATATCACGACAGATGAATATCAACAGCTGGTGACGGAGAACAAGGAACTCGAAAAAACGAACGAGCAACTCAAGCGGACCTTGGGTGAACAGGCGCTTGAAGTGTCCATCTTGCGTGACCTGTTAAAAAAAGCGAACCCTCACTTGCGGACAAAATAGACATCGCAAGAAAGTGGATAGCCAAAGGCTACGCTGTAAGCCGGGTGCTACGCATTGTGGGGGTCTCTCGTTCCACTTACTATTTCCAACAGACACATGAGCCCAAACCACGAGTCTACCGCGGTGGGAGACCTATACCTGGTTACTCGTTGACGGTGGATGGGCGAAAAGTCAGCGACGGACAAATCAAAGAATGGCTGATGGAAGAGATCGAATCGGATGGACTGGGCTAT
>NZ_JAFMTW010000094.1 GCF_017329615.1 Alicyclobacillus suci
ACCAACAAGAAAGTGACGCCCATCAGCCGTTGAGTAGATTGTGAGCATGATGCGACACATTCCGAAGAGGGGATTTTACACAGCATTTTGGACTTGATCGGTTGTCCAACGTAAGCCGTGCCAAAGTCCACTTGTGCTTCACCGCCGGGATGTTCAAGTCGCTCATAGCTCTTAGCATGTTCCAACTTGAGCTCTTTCCGACGTTTGGCCACATACTCCTCAACGGTACGCCGACCACCTTCGAACCCGTATTCACCACACAGGCGGTCAAAGATTCGTTTCGCAGTGTACCGCTGCTTGCGGGGCAGTGTCTGTTCCTCAGTCAACCAAGTATCGATGATGTCAAGGTACGGACCGAGAACAGGATATCGTTTCTTGCGTCGCTGTATGGGCGCATTCCAATCATTCCTCGTGGCATATTTCTTGGCGGTACGCCAATTGATTCCCATGTTTCTCGCAATCTCGGAAATCGAATAATCCTCATTCTCGTACAAAAACTTGATATACTGTTGCTGTGGCACTTTCAGCATCCTCTCTCACCACCCTAAAGGTCTTCGACAAACCCAAGGGTAGAATTAGTAGAGTGGTGTTGCAAGTGCCCATTCATTTTTCCGCTTTGTAAAAACCGCAGGCTAGCTCTGCATTTTTACGCTGCGTTTTTTTGCACTTTTATTATGCGGTATACACTGACAGCAAGGACACGGGATGCATTCCTCACTCCGAACAAAAAACTCGGGGGGACTGCTCAACGAGCTGATAATCTGATAGAATTATCATATGGGTTGGGGACGTTTCCTGTTGCACTGTTAGGGCAGTGCAACGCAACAGGAGACGTCCTTTTCCATTCCTAGGATAAGGACATGATATACGTCAAATCCCGGACAGGCAATTCAGTCAACTTTCGGCCATTATGGATTGGCCAAAACACCAGGACTGCCAGCCCGTCGATAGACTTACGAAGGTCTGTACTGCCGCTCGCCAAGTACACTCGTTGCTCTGAATTTGCCTCATGGATGAGCATTTGCCAAAGCCTGAACGACCTGTATGAACAGTTTGGCGTTGAAGCCCTCAGACACTTCAATCCTGGCTTGACCAACCTGAACAGTGAGCGCTTCGTTACTGCTCGGTTTAATGACTGATTCCATCTCCACTGAAAGCCAACGAACCTCTCCGTTTGAAGGCTTTCGTCGATTCTCTCGAAGCTTGCTGGACCAGTAGCGGAAACGATGGATATTGATTCCTTGCTCCGCACACCAGTCTGTAGCAGTTTGCCCACTAGGCTCAAACTCGGCGAGGCGACCCTCCCATTCTTCACGTAGCTCGGTTCTTGACATGTGCCTCACTCTCCTCAGCTTCATTTGAGGAGATTATCCCGCCCAGAGCGTAGTCTTGCGAGGTGTGTTACGTTTTACGCTTACTGATGAAGGGAAATCTACAATTCAGTCCACTGTGGGACCGATGGTACTTTACACATGATAAAGTCGAATATGACTTGCATTGCGGAGACGCGATTGAAATCCGGGTTGGCGACAGATATTATGGCGCGAGAATTGAGTTGTGTGCCGAGGGATGGTATGTGATTTTCCGTGACGATGCACAGTGCAGTGACGCATTCGTGCTGATGCGCAACCGAACCTACGCTGCAAGGTGGATATATACCTAGACGAGCACGTTTGTAGAGGGGTCGCCAAAAGCGGCCCCTTTATTTTTCCAAATACCGACAAAGTGCGTGTGATCTCTGCGTCGATTCCAACCGACAATGACACTTGGAATTTCACCGACAAATAATTCGAGCGGCAACAAGAGAGGGCACAGTAATGGGCGACGGAAAAACTGAACTTTACCACCAAGTTGGTGAGTATATTGTTGATTTCCTCGTTAAACAAGGATATCTGAAAATTACAGATTCAACAAACACTAACAGATATTGGATAGTTGTAACGCAATAAGTAAGACAAGTTATTGAAGGTGGTCTTTACATTTGTTTAGTGTCGTAATCACTGTTTTGGTTACTCCCGAAAAAGGCAACTCTGTTGAAGAGTACTCCCGCAACAATAATGCTTAATGCAGAAGCAATGAACAATGACACTGGTCCTCCGTAGGCTAACAGTAAACCACCAATTGATGGGCCTAAGAAAAATCCGACTTGTCTCAACTCACCAGCGCCGTAATACAACGCGCTTTTATTATCTGGAGATATCCTCCCCATTACGACGTCAAAACAAGGAAAGAGTACGGATTCTCCGATAGAAACCACTATTGTTGCGATCACTGTCATAACGTAAGGCTCCCACTCTATAGCATAGAGAGCAAACCCTGCTGCTAAAAGAATAAAACCAAATAAAATGGACCTTCTTAAGGAGCTATTTTTAAAAAGCTTTAAGTGCCCAAGTTGAATTAGAATTACGACAATAGCGTTAAGGGACACTAGGAAACCATAATTTGGTCTAGTACCATGTGCATTTAGTATAACTACAGGCATGAGTGACTCGTAAGCTCCATAAGCAATCAAAATACATGTTCCGCTCATTATCCATAGTTGCAAACTGCCATCCTTAAGAACTGAAAAATTTTTGAGGATGCTTGGTTGGTCGTTCGATTCGTTTTTGAAATCACGTCTTCTAAGACCCGTAAATGTAATTATCAGGTAGACTAAAAACATCAGCATACTAATCAGAAATGTTTTTCCGTAGATAAACCTATAGGCAGCCACTCCGATTAGTGGCCCTATTACGCAAGAAACATTCTGTAGTAAATACCTTAATCTAAAATACCGCTCACTGTCCCCAGTTGATGAAAGATACCTTATCGCAGCACGACTAGAACTATCCGCCATTGCCTTACCTAAGCCCAATAAAAAGAGTGAAAAACAAAATATACTTATATTGGATGCAAAAGTCATTAAAAGAAATGACAGGCCATTTACAGCAGTTCCCCCACGAAGAGTATCCACGTACCCTCGACGCTGTGCCAACATTCCAGTGAAAAAACTCATACAAAATACTGTACCAGGCCATATACCTGAAATAAAACCAATCTGAACCGCTGAAAGATGAAATGCATCCACTGCATATATGTTAATAATTGGAATTGTGATGAATAGACCCAGTGTATTAAGGGCGCTTCCTAAAATCAGCGCCCACATTTTTGTATACCGCATTCCACAAATTCAAGCATCATAATTCTCCCAATCTGATGTGGTATCTATTCTTACCATAAAACAGAATAATCCCGAAGTAGTACCTCTATGTCATCATATATTTGTGAGTTTACCTCGGAAACAAAGACAAAGCTACCTAAGTTGTTAATATACGAAAATGAGCCTGTGTTTGACTGACCTACTTCTGGAACCTTTGACCACATTACTGAGGAAGGCATAGCCTTTGGTAATCGCACCTCAGTTATTCTCCGTTCACTTTCTGCGTAATATTCCTTCGGATACATAAGCCAACCATAATGTACTTCTGACTTATCATTTATAATAGGAATAATACCTAGTTGACACTGCAAATGAGCTTCATCTAAATTAAGCCCTATCGCTTTCTCAATAGTCGAAACAATTAGACCTCCGCCGGGACGAGCGCCTATTTCTAAGAATACTCTCTCTCCTTCATTTGTAAGGAAGGCCTCTAAGTGAAATGCACCATCAGGAATTCTCATTACATCATGAATTTGTTGAACAAACTCTTTCCAAAGCTCCTGCTCACGTCTGTCTCCAACTGAAACTGATCCAGTAGAGTCCAATATACTGTGTAAAAAGGGATGGCACCCCGGGGCATAAAATATGAGCCATCCGCCCCTCTTTGGTAGAATGTGAGATTGGAGAAA
>NZ_JAFMTW010000095.1 GCF_017329615.1 Alicyclobacillus suci
CTACTGATTGCTGCACACTTTTAGTAGATTGCACTCGATGGCTTTTTCGTCAAGATTCAGCCTCCAGAAGAATTTACACCACTATTTGAGACTTTAACTGTCATCAACCCCATTCAGTCGGATGCCTTTCGAAACATGTACATTCGACAAACCAAGAATGACACGAAGGATGCATTCATCATTGCTGAAGTGTTGCGCTTTGGACGATACAGCACGACAGAACTCGGCAGTGATGAAATTGTTGCCTTGCGTCAATTGAGCCGATTCCGATTCAGTCTGGTAGACTCAATTTCAGACCTAAAGCGACAGGTCATCAGCGTGCTAGATATGCTGTTTCCCGAATACGAGCGACTCTTCTCAGACCTATTTGGTAAGACGTCCTCCGAATTATTGATGGAATACACAACACCGGAAGAGATCCTTGCCGTAGATACAGAAGAACTGGCGGCCTTCATTGCCAAACATAGTCGGAACCGTCTCGGACTGGACAAAGCGGAAGAACTCAAATCTGCCGCTGCTGCGTCGTTCGGCATCGACACAGCACTGGACGCGTATCGACTGCAATTGCGCCTGCTTCTCCAGCAGATTCGCTTCACAGAGGAGCAATTGGATTCACTGAACAGTGAGATCAAAAAGCGTCTCGAAGCCGTGGATACCAACCTTGTCACAATTCCAGGTATAGGTCCCGTCTTGGCTGCTGCCATTCTCGGTGAAATTGGCGATATAGCCCGATTTCCAACTGGCGTAAAGCTCGTTGCATTCGCCGGAATTGACCCTACAGTGCGTCATTCAGGAGAATTCACCGGAACGCGCAACCGAATGTCCAAACGTGGCTCACCTTATTTGCGCCGAGCCATCTGGCTTGCCGCAAGTGTCGCGAAGGTACACAGTCCAATTCTCAGAGATTTTTACGAACAGAAGCGGGCTCAAGGGAAACACCATTTAGCTGCAACCGGCGCCGTGGCGCGTAAATTGACATACATCATTCATGCCGTCTTACGGGATAAAAAGCCATACGAGCCAATCGCGTAAACCGAACGTCCCGTCTGAATATTCACATCAAGTCTGCTTCTGACAGGCTTATATAGATGCGTCCAAAAATCACTTCCCTTCATTGTTCTTAGAACTCAATTGAGTGCTTGACATTAGATAGCTGGTCTTCAAGTGGGGTTAACCTGAATAGTAGACGGAGAAGAAGCGGACACACAGGCAGAACGGGTATGCGTCCACAAATGTAGATTTGCAATGGGTCGGACAGCACGGGCCATCCATCCGGCGGCGTCGCCGACCAAATGTCCAATTCGATGGAGTGAGGACTGTGTTGGATAGGACGGTTCCAACACACGGCCGTGACGGTTTGCAATAGCAACCAGACAACCGGTAGCATACGAAGACCAAATCTCGAACCATTGACGGACACGGCGGATGGTGGATTCGTCCGCCCCCACTGAAGGTGATGATTCGGTAATGATCTGCTCTATACTTTCTCGGTCATAGCGCTTGTAGGGCACAAGAATATCTGGGAGTTCGTGGTGGATGCGATGACACTCCGTGCAACGAAGGGGCCGAATGATAAGGGTGAGTTGGTCACCGCTACTCTGCGTACAACGTCTACGTCGGCTTCCACATACAACAAGTTGGCCCTGACATGTTTTCCGCAAGTAAAAAATGCAGAGAAACGCGGCGGATTTGTGCATAGGCACCGCAACATTGAAGACGGAAGATTACGACGGCTTAGCTCCAGATAATGCATGTTGCAATCTATAACTTTCTCCGGTAAATGCCAAAACGTGTGCGTGGTGGACAAGCCGGTCCACAAGGGCGGCTGTGAGCCTTGCGTCACCAAACACTGTGTTCCACTGGCCAAACTCTAAGTTCGAGGTTACAATTACGCTCCGTTGCTCATAGCACTCGGAGATGACGTGAAATAACAGTTCAGCTCCGTCTTTGTGAAAGGGCACAAAGCCCATTTCGTCGAGAATCAGCAAGTCAGCCTTCTGTAGCTCTCTCAGGAAGCGGTTGAGCGTCCCGGTCCGGTACTTTTCCTGCAACATGGCTACAAGGTCATGAACCCTAAAGAATCGCACCTCATATCCCCGTCTGCAAGCTTCGACACCAAGCGCCGTTGCAAAATGGGTCTTGCCAGTACCTACTTTCCCCAGCATCATCACGTTCTCTTTTCGCTCAAGAAAAGTTAAATCCGTTAGGTACTCACGGCTGCAGTGTATCGGGAAGGTTACAGTTGTGAAATCGTAGCCGTCCAGTGTCTTCATTTGTGGGAAACGAGCTTTTTTCATCAGCCTTTGAATGCGGGACGTTTCTCGCCCCCGTAACTCTGCTTGCAATACGCCAAGTAAGAATTCCGTGCGGTCATTGAACGGAATCGTCTCGTATGCCTCCATCACGTGCGCCAAATGGAGGCTTTTGCACACAGCGGCTAGCTCCTGTTTCAAGCCTTGCTCACCCCCAATATGGCATCGTACTGGCCGAGGTCAGGTGTGTGCCCGTATACTTCCGTTGGAGTGTGAAACTCTGTGAACGGCTCTGGACGGAACTCCGGATGTTTCATGGCGTACAGCGTATGTTCAAGTACTGCATCGGGACTGAAGTGACCCACCAATGCATCCAGTGCGCTACCAATGTCGGACATCTCGTGCGTGTCCAGCAAGCGACGAATAAGGGCTACACGAGACTTCCTGAGCTCGACATCCTCCACCTGTACAAATGAGCGTACGGAATCCGGCATGAATTTCGCCAGGTCAGAATACATCACTGCCCTGGGTTTTCTCCGGTATCCGTCAAACACGGCCGGCCACTCAATCGGAATCGCCTTCTCTGTGTACGGGCGGGGTAGGGTAGCCAGGAGTCGGTACTCTCCGTCGTTGGACAGAACCTCAATCCTGTCCCACTTCACTTTCAGAAACACCGTCTCCAGCGCACGGCACTGAGGCAGTGGATAAGTGGTCGTCTCAAACCGAAGCTCCCGGTATTTGTTCAGCACAGCTGTTTCGAGACGAAAAACATCAAACGGAACGGTTGGCAAGGTGAGGAGGTTCTCGCGCTCTGCTCCCCAGAGGTCGGCGATACGTTCACCCTTGACATAGTGTAGGCGATTCATATCAGCCTCTCCTGCCTGAGCCAGATATGTCTCAAGTTCTGCATCCGTATTGCAAACCGGTGGTGGAACCAGCCAATTGCGTCGGCTATATCCAACCTTGTTCTCCACACTCCCCTTTTCATGCCCGCTGTAGGGATTACAGAACTCCGGATTGAATCGGTAGTGTGCCGTGAAGCGCAAAAATTGGTCAGTGAAAGTTCGCTTTCCGTCCTGGCCAATCGAGACGACCGCTGCCGACAAGTTATCGAACCAGATCCGCTTTGGAACGCCCCCTATCCGCTCAAAGATGTGTTTCATTGCCTCCAGGAAACATTCCGTGTTCTCCTTACGAACCGGAAAGGCAAAGGCAGCGTTGCTGAACGGGAAAGACATAATCAGCACTTTTCGCTCGACGAGTTTGCCGGGTTGTCCAGTAGAGTCCAATATACTGTGTAAAAAGGGATGGCACCCCGGGGCATAAAATATGAGCCATCCGCCCCTCTTTGGTAGAATGTGAGATTGGAGAAAAC
>NZ_JAFMTW010000096.1 GCF_017329615.1 Alicyclobacillus suci
GTTTTGGAACTTTGGCAGCGGTTCGAACCTTCGCGCTGGGACAAACCCTTCGTACTCCGTCGCTGATTTCGTTGCGTTCTACCCACAGTTCGGAACCGATTCGAACGGAAACTATGTCGTGCCTCAGACGGTTATTCAGACGTTCATCGATATGGCCAGCGCAAGTATTCAGCAGGCTCGTTGGCGCGGTGCTTGGCAGGTTGCAATGGGTTTGTTTGTTGCGCATTTCTGCACGCTGTACCTTCAAACGTCGGCCGATCCGAATAGCGGTGCGGCAGCGGTGTTTGAAGCCGGCCGAGCACAAGGCGTTTTAAGCGGTGAGTCTGTAGGTGACGTTTCGTATTCCGCTGATTCCAGTGTGACAAGCGTCGATGGTTGGGCTGAATGGAATGCAACGGAGTACGGGAAACAACTCGCTACACTTGCGAGGATGTACGGCAAAGGCGGCATGCAAATCTGGTGACGGAGGCGATGTTATGTTCAACGCACTAGCAAACGTCACGACAAAAAAAGATTTGTCTGGCCAAATTCAAAAATCGCTGAAGTCCTTGGGTGCCCAGCAAGTGTACGTTGGCATTCCCGAGGGTGATGTTGGGAATCACGATGACATCACGAATCCGCAGCTGATGTACGTCCTGACTCACGGCGTCCGCAGTAAGTCCATGCGCGCTGAAATGAACGACTACATGGGACTTACGCCTGGTGGTATGCCGATTACGAGAGGGTTCAACACATTCCTCGAAAATCAGAGCAAAGGCATGCCATACAGCGCAGCGTATGAGTTGTACATCCATGAACACGGGTCTCCCCTCTGGCAGATACCACCTCGTCCTGTCTTAGAGCCCGCAATCAACAACAGCAAGGAAATCATCGCAAAGCAGCTTAAACAGGCCGCACAGGATGCACTAAATGGTGCAGACCCGTCCGAGGGACTGCACAAAGCAGGGATGCTTGGGGTTAACGCAGCGCGCGACTGGTTCTACAACCCGGAGAACAAGTGGCCGGCCAATTCACCGAGTACCGTTAAGCTGAAAGGTAGCGACCGTCCAAACATCGATACAGGTAACCTGCGCAACTCGATTACCTATGTGGTGGCGAAGAAAACATGATTAATGTTAGTCGGGTAATAAATAGCCCGAGACTCGCGCAGAAGTTCACTGTGTATCGGAAGTCAGGCGTGTGGAATGCGGGGCGTTATAGCGAAAGTGAGACAGCCTTATCAATGATAGGAGTAATCACTGTTGCGGACCCGAACGACCTCGAGCAGATCCCTGAAGGTGACCGGCAGAAAGGCGCCATATCCATTCACACGTCTCAACCACTGCAGGTTACGACGCAATCTGGTACGTCGGATGAGATTGAGTGGCGAGGGAATCGATATCGCGCTGCACAGCTGTTCCCCTATGCGGACTATGGATATTACAAGGTGATTGCAGTGAAGATGGACCCGTCGACTGGGGTTGAAGCATAGTGGCTGACACGGTGTTGACGCAGGTGCAACTAGAGGACATATTTCAGTCTCTGACAAGTCAATTGCTTGGTACAACAGACCCGAGCGCAGTGCGAATTACGTGGCCTAAAGATGGTGCGCCGAGTTGGAGCATCGATGACGACGTGTGCTTCGTATCGGTGACGCCCTCCGATAACTCGTACACGCGCCAACTCCAAACTGATTACAGTCCTCTCGATCAAGAAAGCCTGAATTCCACCCTTGCGTATACGGCCGGGGTGCGCGTGAGTTGGACGTTATATGGACCAAACTCCTCCGATAATGCCGATCTCATACGAGCAACACTGTTCTCCGATTCCACGAAGTCCACGTTGATATCTAACGATCTGGCTCTCATTACGGACGTCCCTATGCCTATCCGTCAGCCTGAATTATTCAACGGCGAATGGTGGAATCGCGCCACGCTATATGCCGATTTCAACCACTTAGTGAAACGCCAATCCACTGTTCCATATCTGCAAAGCGCTGATGTATTGGTCAGTGCAGACGTCGAAATCAAAGAAGGGTAGGTGGTTTGAGTGCCTACACAATCACTTGCAGACATCGTCAATGTGACCGTGGAAGTCTCTGCGGTTGCGCCAGCAGCTGGAGACCTTAACCTCGGTCTTATCGTAGGTCCATCGACTATTATCTCAGATACAGAACGTACCCAAGTATATAGTGGCACTGACGATATGGACAGCGATGGATGGACGGGCACAGAACCGGAGTACAAAGCCGCAGTGGCGTATTTTGCGCAGAATCCGCGTCCGAATGCTGTGGTCATCGGTCGTCAGGACACGACCACACCGGAGACGCCGCTCCAAGCAGTGACCGCATGTCGAGCATCCAACTCAGACTGGTATGGATGTTATGTATGTGGAGCAACTGACGCGGACATTGAAGCAATTGCTGCCTACATCGAGTCGGTTAATCCGGCTGCCACATTTTTTTATGACACACAATCGGCGGATGTCGCCAGCGGGACAACGCCCAATGTGATGTCAACGCTGAAAGACAGCAACTACCAACGTACTTTTGGTCTCTACTCCTCCACTGTGCAGTACTCAGGCGCCGCCGCTATGGGTGTTGCTATGGGATTAAACACGGGATTAGCGAACTCCGCGTTTACCTTGGCTTACAAGACGCTAGTTGGTATCGCGACAGATGACCTAACCACCACCCAAGTCACCAACATCAAGGGTTGGAATGGGAACGTCTATACCAACTTTGGAGGCAAGTATAATCTGCTCGTTCAAGGCACGATGGCTGATGGTACCCCGTTCGATCAGGTACTCAATCTGGATACGCTCCAGATCGATATCCAAACTGCGGTAGTAAATGCACTGACGTCGGCCACTAAGATTCCGCAAACGGACGCGGGTGTAACCACACTCGTGAATGTCATCTCCTCTGTATGCGCACAGGCTGCCACTGAAGGCATGATTGGCCCGGGTATCTGGAATGCAGCGCCGGTATTAGGACTCCAAACAGGTACCAACCTGCCGAATGGCTACATCGTACTGGCTGATACCATCGCGAACCAATCAGAAGCAGACAGAGCGGCCCGCAAATCACCGCCGATTTATGCCTGTGTGAAGATGTCGGGTGCGATTGAACACGTCGTCATTGGCATCGTTGTGAATCAGTAAGGAGGGATCGTAAGTGTCAACAACCACGTATAGCTTTGCTGATGTTGCCATGGCGCTATCTCATCCTTCCCTCGGACAGTATGTCATCTCAGGAGAAGGTATCGGGACTGTAACAGTGACGATGAGCACTGACCGTACAGCACATGATGTGGCTGCT
>NZ_JAFMTW010000097.1 GCF_017329615.1 Alicyclobacillus suci
TCGTACGCATCGATGACCGCGAACAGATATCCCCAGCCATCCTTACCACACCAAATCTTTGTCATATCGCACTGGAAGTGTTCGTTTGACTGACTCACCAGAATCCGGACGTTCCAGAAACATAGACTTGTACTCCTCGAAGCTTGGGTCAATTGTCGCACCCCCCGGCTGTATCATCTCCTTCATCAGCGGGCTGACGAGTGTCTGATAAAGAACTTCAAGAACATCCGGCGAAACTTTCTGTTCTTCATGAATCGAAGTTACTGAATAGGTCGAAGCCCGATCAACGTCCTCGCAGAAGCTGCTATCAAAAGAAGCGACATCCAGGTTCAATTCGGCGAATTTACCAATCCGTTCAAATCCCCGCTTAGTCAGCCAGTCTATGGCACGCGCCTGATCTTCTGCACAAGCGGTGATCAGTTTTTCACGTCCATCTGCCTTGGTGATTTGCACAAAATTGTCCAATAGCGCCACACCAAGTCCCTGCTGTCCGTAGTCCGGATGGACGGTAATCCACATGTGGTACGCATCTGCTGCTTCCGTTGCATTGATATTGCCACAATCGCCGTACGCGACAACTTTCCCATCCTGTTCAATCACAACCTGTGTAAGAATTTCTTCCGAGTTGCGACCTCGTTCCTGTGCTTCAAGCATTTCTACTGTCATCATATTGTTCGGGTTGTTGATATTGTGAATTTTCACAACTACTGGGATATCATCCATGGTAAAGCGGCGGATTTGTTGTTCACGTACAGTCACCATGTGTTCTCCTCTCGGCTTGATGTGCATTCATTTCAGGATCTTGATTGCCAATCGCGGCGTAAGATACCCATATAAATGCGGTCGTGCGCTTGACCATCACGCAACACCGCATCACGCACGGTGCCTTCTATGACAAAACCAGCTTTTTCATATGAACGGATGGCGGCTTCATTATTGGCGATTACATCGAGACCCACGCGGTTGAGATTCAGTTCGTGGAATGCATAACGCAAGACCAGCTTCAATGCTTCAGTTCCGAGGCCTTGACCTCGATGAGCAGAATCACCGATTCCAATAGCCAACCTTCCCGCGTGGTTGTTCCATTCAATGCTATGGACAGCAACGAATCCTATCAACGCTTCCTTATCTAACAGGCGGATACCGAATTCAACAACATTCGGGTTTGAGGAATTATGTTGAATATTCTCCCGAAAAAATGCAGCCGTTCGCGGAACCGCATAATCAGTGTCCAGATTACGCAAGTATTCACCATCTTCACTCCATCGTGCGTATGCCTCGGCATCCGCTTCCTGCAAGGCTGTCAATCGAATGCGGTTTCCCTTAAACAAGTCGCTCATGTTCCTATTCCTCCTGTATTGTCATTATCCAGAAAACGGTTCTCCCATCGTCACGAGTACACGGCGAGTACCTACAAACGCACTTCGCGCATGTGCCACAAGCATGTTATCCAGCATTAAAAGATCTCCCTCATGCCAAGGGAACATCTCCGTTTCCACCTCGTATGCCTGAAGGATGTGATCAACCACATCGTCTTCAATCGGAGATCCATCCCCGTGATAAGTACTGTAAGGCAGGTTTTCGCGTCCCAAAACCTGCAGCATCATGCTGCGAATCTCCGGCTGATACGCCCGTTCATGCCAGAACGCCATGTGGTTGAACCAAATAGGCTCGCCGGTAATTGGGTGGCACCGTATAGCCTTACGAACTTGACGCGTACGCAGACGGCCGCCTTCTTTCCACTCCACTTCAATGTCTTGCTCCCGGCAGTATGCCTCGACGACCGCTGGGTTCTCTGTATGAAAAGCCTCCTGCCAAGTCAAGCCGAAACCGTCGTTGAAATTTCGAACGAGCATCCAACCCTTGTGCAAGAATCGCTCGCGAATCTCTGGGTCGATACGGTTGTGGACACGGCGGACATCTGCGATCGGTGTTTCCCCTCCCTGTTCGGCAGCTTTTTCACAGAAAAACCAAATTTTTTGTGGCCACGTCGCCGAGTACGACAACTCGTTGTGTAGCAAAATACGCTGATCGCTAGGATATTCCGTCGACGTGTAAACTTGGTCCATGAGCTTGGTTCGTGGAGAAGACGATTCGTTGTAATACAGAAGCTCCTGACAGTTCAACGAGACGAAACGGTGAAAATCCATGTTTCTGGATATACACTCATAATATGTTTATATAACTAAACTGGTCAGCACACAGGAATTGTACCGTATTTTTATTCTTTAACCATTTTGAGGGAGTCAAATATTCACGAGCTACTTGGCTCGCCGGCTTCCCGCTCTCCGACACCAATTGAACAGCATGCAGTTTGAATTCCTTGTCATATTGCTTCATCACGTGGCCACCTCAAATCGCCTTATTCTTACATTCTCGATTCGTTGTGTCCACTCTTTGATCCTAGCACCAAAACAGAGGAACAAACCAACATTCCACTTGGGCGATATGGAACAGTTGACGAGTTTGCTAAACTTGCCGTCTTTATCCTGTCCTCGGCCAACTCGTATATGACCGGTCAAACGATTTTAACAGACGGCGGTAAGGTGCTTGGGATATGAGTGAAAGATCTGTCGTGACTTCCTACTGTACACTATATGAGGACACAGAGTTAGTCGAGACACTCGTTTTCAAAGTTGTTGATCCAATGCCGCAAAAACGCAACATCTGGAGGTGCGTCTCTGTTACATTTGAGTGAGGCAGTTATCAGTCCATTTCATCTCAATACTCTATGCATTTATCGTGGACTTGGATTCCTTATTTAAGGAGAACGTTTTGGGACATAACAGTCCATGTGCCATAACGCAAAGCTGCCAGTGAGCTATCCGAATACTTCGAGAATGTGACGAAATTCCCGTCCGTCAAAAGTGGAAGAAGGAAACTGTGTTTCGCACATACGTTCCCTTCTTATTTTGCTGACGATACGTGTAGAATGTCAACATCGGATTTAATTCCTCAAAAAAATCAGGTCGATTTCCCCAAAAATATCGGTTTTGATTTCCTCAAAATCATCGCGTAAGATTCCCCGGACATATGTTCGGTTAGTCTCTCACTGGTCTAGTTCATATTTTTTAAGGCTATTGTGGCTTCGGCAAAGAAAGTTATGCTCTGAAACCTGTGGTGGACCTTGACATATTTTTGTCAATCGGCTATAGG
>NZ_JAFMTW010000098.1 GCF_017329615.1 Alicyclobacillus suci
ACTGCTCTCTCGATAACAAACTCATGTGTACGTCCTCCCAAACTTGTACTCCCATTTTACTGGGGTTGGGAGTTTACACAAAATATTTTACACCCTCCATTTTGGACTTGATCACCACGCCTCGAAAATATCTTAAAAATTACAAATTTTAACGTTGTAACGTTGTTAAACAACAGTATAATTTTTCACACAAGTATATTGTGGTATTAATCTTCCTCAAATTTTCGCCGAAATGAATCCCACTTTCCAGGGTCTGTGAAGGTAATATTGATGATTATTTGTCCATCATCATTGGGATGTAAATGGATAACATACCCCATCTTTGCACAAATAATATACATATCCGAATCCACAAGTTTCTCCACATTATGAATCGTCTTTAAAAGGCTTGCATTAAACCCAAAATCGTCGTCTTTTGAGTTTGCCCAAATCACATAAACCCTAGCATATACTTTGTTCAGTCGTTCCCTTAAAACGGGCATAATAGCATTGGGTTCGTCCACACTTACTTTATCTTGAATGAGTTCCCAAATTATATAACCATACGTATCTATGGGAAGAAGGGATTGTAATATGTTAATTATCTCCTTCTCGTCATCCTTAGTAAGCAGAATCCCACCCGATTTTCTTTCAGAGTCCAATATATTCATTCGTTCAACTGTTATTGAAGAATACTCCATTTGTCTCACCTCGACATCCAATTTATTCAATACTAATACTATACCGAATTAAATTGTATTAAACTCACTGTATGTATAAAAGTGAGCGTCAAATAGAGAACACTTGTTTATTCTGGGGTTTTACCTGGACAATGTCGTTAAAGGTCATCCAGGGGGCGAAAGAATAATGAAAAGAGCGGATTTAGAGCAGTTGCGCGAGACGTGGCGGGAACGCATTGACCAGTTTCGCGCTAGCGGTCTGTCGGGTGCAGCTTGGTGCGCTGAAAATGGCATCAAAGAGCATCAACTGTGGTACTGGATTCGTCGGTTCCCCGATTCACTATCTGGCAATCAACCGCGTTTCGTGTCTGTGTCCGTAGAGCCTCTTCCTCCTTCTTCATCAGGTTCTCCTATTTCCATACGCATCGGTGCTGCCACCATGGAAGTTCAACCGGGATGTGACCTGTAATTTCTTAAGCAACTCGTGAACGTTCTTGCCTCGACATGCTAGACGAGAACTGAACTGGTTGCTGGACGGCCTGTCCGTCACACAGCAACGTGCACATGCCAGGGTCACAGCCACCCGAGTTGTGTAAGATTTGGCAGGGGGGTTGTTGAAAAAAACGCTCGAAAACGCAGTCACGACAAGAGATTTGGATGTCTTGTGTCGAAACCTTATACATGGAAAATACGAGAACGGATACCCCGGACAAAACTGAAAATCTAGAGGCGTGGTGTACAGCCTTAGAACGAGAGAATGCACACCTGAAGGCACAGTTGAACTGGCTCACGGAGCAAGTGCGCCTCTCTCGGCATAAACAGTTCGGGACACAAAGTGAGCGGTCGAGCGACATCCAAATCTGGTTATTTAACGAGGCGGAGTGGACATCTGAATCGTCTGAGCCGTTACTTCAAGAACAACCGGAGACGGAAACCATCACCTATGAGCGGAATAAGAAGCAATCCGGTCAACGCGAAGAGTGATTCATAGATTTGCCGGTAGAGCGAGTGGAATACCGGTTGCCGGAAGAAGAGCTTGGTTGCCCCTGTTGCGGTGAACCCATGCATGAAATGAGCACGCAGGTGCGGCGCGAGTTAAAAATCATCCCGGCCAAGGTACTGGTCGTGGAGCATGTGCAGTACATCTATGGCTGTCGACCATGTGAGCAAAATGGCCCCGCGTTTCCGGGAAGTTTCGCATCTGCATCTGCTGTGGCGTATGTCATGGGTAAGAAGTACGTTGAGGGGATGCCTTTATATCGCCAGGAACAACAGTTTGCAAGACAGGGCGTGGCATACCCGGCAGACGCTGGCCAATTGGGTGGTCACAGGTGCGCATCGGTGGTTGCGGCTGCTCTACGACCGCTTCCACACTGAACTGCTTGCACGCAAGTACCTTCATGCCGACGAGACAACGCTGCAGGTATTGCATGAAGCTGGCCGGGCTGCAACGTCAGATTCCTACATGTGGTTGTATCGAAGTGGGAACAACGGCCCGCCCATTGTGCTCTACGACTATCAAGAAAGTCGGTCGAAAGAGCATCCGAAGAAATTCCTGAAGGGATTCGCGGGTTATCTGCACGTGGATGGATATAGCGGATACCACGATGTAGAGCATGCGACACTCGTTGGATGCTGGGCACACGCGAGGCGCAAGTTTGACGAAGCAGTGAAGTCACTGCCATCGTCGGATCAGAAAATGCCAACTGCTGCGCGAGTTGGACTCCAGTATTGCAATGAGTTATTCAAGATAAAGCGTGGGCTCAAAGATAAGATCGCGGAACAACGTCATGAACAGCGACAGAAGCAAAGTCGCCCTGTACTGGACGTGTTTTTGGCATGGTTAGAAAAGCAGAACGGCGAAGTGACGCCAAAGAGCGCCTTGGGAAAAGCCATCACGTATTGCCTGAATCAATGGAGCAAACTCATCGTGTTTACGGAAGACGGGAATCTGGAATTAGATAATAACCGGAGTGAGCGTTGCATTAAACCGTTTGTATTTGTCAAGCGAAAAATCCCCCACATGTTCACCGAAAAATCCCCCACCTAAAACTGGGCATCATGCAAGGTTTTGCTTTTCAAGCCACTCCTTCGTCTCTTTCATGCGAAACGAATTTCCGTTCATGTTAATCGTGTAGGATTGGTGAGTCAGCCGGTCAATCATGGCTGCTGTCATGACAGGATCTTGGAATATCTCGCTCCAACGTTCGAATGACAGATTTGTCGTGATCATGGTGGATTTGCGCCCAGCTCGTAGGGAGAGATGGGTAAATAGAAGAGGGTGTAAAATATTTTGTGTAAACTCCCAACCCCAGTAAAATGGGAGTACAAGTTTGGGAGGACGTACACATGAGTTTGTTATCGAGAGAGCAGTT
>NZ_JAFMTW010000099.1 GCF_017329615.1 Alicyclobacillus suci
CTACTGATTGCTGCACACTTTTAGTAGATTGCACTCGATGGCTTTTTCGTCAAGATTCAGCCTCCTGAAGAATTTACACCACTACTTGAGACTTTAACTCCGCGGATGCTTACGATGTGGTTCAAGAAGTGTTCTTGAGAGCGTTTCGATCCTGGGACGGTTATCGTCAAGACTCGAATACCAGGACTTGGTTGATGCATATAGCGCGAAATTATATTTATGATGTCTTTCGCAAGAAACGGACAGAACGGAAATTTGTTTTGCAAGCTGAATTTCCGGAAATTGTGATTGAGCAACCTAAGGACATGACATATGAAGTGGAAGAAGCATTAAATCAGCTTAAAGATACCTACCGACAAGTGGTTGTCTTACGCTACATTGAAAATTTCTCTACCCAAGAAACATCTGAAATATTGGGCTGGTCTGAAACAAAAGTTCGAACCACAGCGCATCGAGCGCTGATAAGACTTCGTGAAATATTAGGTGCTCATTCTGAGGAGGTGAAGTTTAAACAATGAATTCTGAACGAGAAATTTTAGAAAAACTATCTCTTATATCTAGCATGCAAATGTCCGTACAAAAGCAAGATGAAATTTGGAACAACATTGAACAGGAAATGAAAAAAACGAAATTTAGAAAATCGAAAAGAGGATTTACGATGTTCTCCAATATAGCTGCTGTAGTAGTTGCCCTAGCAGTTGTTACAGGTGGAATTGGTTATGAAGCACATACTAATCAGTCCAAACAAATACCGACACCCCACGTAACAACCGCTTCAAATTCAAAGAACAATAAGCAACATTTAAATATGACACCACAAAAATTGGCTAGTTATAATGTAAAGCATGGTCAACCGCTTCCGTTCGCAGGCCAAAATGTTACTAGAAGTGTACCGAAACAAGCGCTGTCTATTACCAATCCAAATTCAGCATCTATGTTTGGTGCAACCATCCAGACTAAAAATGCCGGAAGTTTCCCCTCTAATCAGTTCAAGGTTATTGATCGCTGGACAGGTTCAATTCAAGAACAATCGTTTACCATTGAAATTGATAAGAAAAGCGAAGGTAATAAATACATCATCGGAGTGGCAAGCGGTTCAAAAGAAACAGCGTATGCGTTTAACCAACAACCTTGGATTACAAACTTCACTGGAGACTATATGGTTTTCGCGACACCCAATCCTGCGCAAGGAAATCCAATCTTTGCGATTAATTTAAATACAGGAGTGTTGACACAACCATCACAAATTACTCGCGAAATGTCTAGTGCATACCCAGGTATGGGGGGGTATAGTACCATGATTTCAGGATTGCCCCAACAATACAGTGCTCTACCCAATGGTTAAAATTACGAAAGCAAATATAACGGTCCACAGTTTATCAGCAATGTATTTGAAGAGGCGTGCGAGGAACTGAAGATTGAACATGAACGGATTCCGCCTAAAACGCCTAACATGAATGCACATATTGAGTCATTCCATCGTCTGTTAGAAGATGACAGATTATCCTCATGTGAATTAGAGACGTATGCAGAGGCATACGAAACGGTGGATAAATACATGAGGTGGTACAACAACGAGCGGATTCATTCAAGCATTCACTATTTGTCACCCGCAGAATTCCATCGTGAACATGTGAAAAACGGGTTGATGCCGACAAAATCGATCCGCGTTTAAAAGCACGGGAGAAAAATTCTGGATACCGTTGAAGTTGTGTTCGAATCTTAAGTCACTTTTCAAAAGACATCGATTGTCCAATAAGAGGGGGTTGATCCGATTCACTATTGCGATAAATGAGTTAGTTCAAATTGCACATTGTTTTAGCTAGGCCAGAATGGCCTAGAATTGACGGGGTTGCCTGTCCATAATTTGTCGAATAAGATGACCATATCTATGGAAAGGAAAAGACGCCCCCATTTGGTGTGGTACGGCAATACCACTAGAGGCGTCCCCTAAACAACGTGTGGTCATTGTATCATGCTTTGTACTCGTTGAGCGATCCCTTGGTGTTTTCAGTTCGAAGTGAGGAAACCATCCCCTGCCCTTGTTGTCAGGGGCATTTAGTCGTGGTTGGGAGTCGGCGCAGGGGCGTTATCAAGAGTTCTGGTGACTCATTTCAGCTAATCATTTGCCGGTTACGTTGCGAAGATTGCAGACGGATACACCATGAGTTACCGGACCTACTCGTACCCTACAAACGCTATCAAGCAGACTGAGTACTACCTATTCAAATGCGGGTTATGACAAGTACGCAGAGTTAGGGTTGTTGTAGCTTCCTTCACCGCCGCTTGTAAAGATTACCGTGCCGGCAATATCCACAGTGTGTGATCCTTCCCCTAGATACTCCTCTATTTGATCGCCATCTGCAGTTAGAGGGGATGGGTATCGCTTTACAGTTGGACCTGCGTAATACCCATCATATTCTGGAGAGAAGTTAATGGTGTTTATTGATCCGACGTAACTGGTTAATCTCCATTCTGTGATCATATTCCCACCGCCACCATCGTATGCACAGGTACCAAAGTCATAGGCATCTCCATTAGATGTCTTAACATTCCAGGAACTACCAGCATTCGTACATTTGTCACCACCGCCACCAATGATTGAATCCGGTGTCACTGTTGAATTCATCGTATTACTGATTACTTGACCCGAATTCGATTCAACCATTGTGCCCGAGTAAGTTATTGGATTATCTCTTGCACTCGTACGTGTCTGAGGAGCGCTTGAAACCCTATCTTCACTAGAAACCGTCTGATAGAGTTTACACAAAATTATTGACACTCCCAGAGCCGCGGCAATTGAGAATACTCCTGTGAAAATAATGGAACGCCGTTTCAAGACAAACACTCCTTCTACCAGAATAAGATTAATTTTATACATTTTTTATGTCGAATAACTTCCAATTTGATAAACCACGCCAGTAGAGTCCAATATACTGTGTAAAAAGGGATGGCACCCCGGGGCATAAAATATGAGCCATCCGCCCCTCTTTGGTAGAATGTGAGATTGGAGAAAA
>NZ_JAFMTW010000009.1 GCF_017329615.1 Alicyclobacillus suci
TTTTCTTCCAATTGAAAAAGTGGAGTTCATAGCCTGGCTTGGGGAGGGGGGAATTGTGTCCATTGCTCTAGTTCCGTACCATGATTTCGCCGTGTTCGCCAACAAATCCACCAAATACTTGAAAACATGCCCCGGTCAATGATCTCAATCACCTAATCGTCGAAATCCGGGTTAATAAAAGCAAAACGCCGGTGGTCGGGCACAGACAAATACGAAGATCGCCCTGCAATAAGCGACTCCAACTCAGCCGCAGACGTGGGCAGAGCATACTCCAAAATGAAATGCAGTTCGGGCTGATTGACAGTGACTGTCCGCCCAAATCGATCCACGTAATAGCCGACAACGTTCCTATAAGATGGAATCTTGTCACCCTCGAGTAATGCTGGATTGTCCTTATGATACCCGTTTGATTCAAGCTTTGCCCATCGTTCGCATTCGGAATCATTAACTTCCTTCGCAAGGAGAATCAGAACCTGTAAGAGTTTGCTGAGAGGATCAGATGACACATTTTTTTGTATGGCCTGAATCAGTTCGACTGCTGTTTCGCTCATAGTATCACCACCAATTTTGTCACGCTTATTTCAAAGATAGCCCCCAGGAACCGTCTTCCTTATAGTGCGGGCTGCCGTCCCGTCCCGCTGCTTGCCATAACATATCGAACGTCATACGGAACAATGCAGGTAAATCCATATCAGGTGTTTCAACAATTACGGGTGGGAACATGATTTCGTTCTCCTCTATGAGTCCGCTTGCTGGAAGCGCTCTTTGGTTAAAGGCATTAACCACATGTTGCCCAGTGATATGACCTTTTGCCCCAACGATGGAAAGAAACATTGCGAAAGGTGGCTCCACTCCGAGTCTCTCACAATATCCTAGATATTCCTTAGCCGACCGCACTACAAAAAACTCAACTCCCATGCCATCGAGTGCGATTTGACCACGTTTATACTCCGTTTCGTAAAAAAGCGTGGCTGTGCAAAATTCAGTAGCACCATTTCGGTAAAACTGGACGTACGATTCTCCCGGAGAACCAGGCCAAATCAAATAACCATCAAGGTTGAATGTTTGATTGCATCCAGAGTATTGGTATGGCTTAAATTTATGGGCAAGTTCCGTCGTGTACTCCCGAAGGTTGATGAGCGGTCTATTCGTACCGAGAGGGACAATGTGAAGAAAGGTGGCTCGCTCTTTCTGTCGTAGGTATGCAATTTTCCCAGCCATCATGTCCATAATCCGGCTACGGCGAAAATTGTCCGCTTCCTTTTCCCAACCTACCGACTGCAACATAGCTTGACGAATTTGATGTGTATCCATTGGAAACTTGCTGATACTGTTTCGTGCGTAGAATTTACTGTCTTTCCTGACCATGTGTGGTGCAAAAAGGCTTCTTGGCACACCAATGGCGAGTACGGTTCTCCCCGAAACATCAATAGGGTGAGCAATCACGTTCGGTAATCTCGGATCCACATTGTCACGCAGCATATTTTCAATCTTTTGCTGAATGAAGTCGGCTTTTCCTTTCTCAATGCCGACGATCTGTGCCGGAATTCCCGTATTCTTGCCGTCCTCTTTTCGCTCCTCAATCCCGTATAAAATCACACCCCCGTCTGTGTTAGCGAAGGACGTGATATCTGCCATGAACTCTTTACTGTCGTCCCCGATCTCCATCTTATAGTCGAGCACTCGTGACTCCATGACCTCATTCGAAACCAACTTTTGTATGTCTTCGGCAATAATCTCGGAGACATGCTTTCCACCCAATCTCATTCCAATCCCCCCACTTAACTAACCTTAGCACCTCTAAACGAATGAATGAACCGGGTGCATCAAGCTTGCCTTCCAAACTCTTTGATAAATTCTATGACTTCCGGGAAAGTGCGAAGCAGCGTAATATAATTCACATCAAGTCGTTCCACTACCTTTGTCACAAGCACTCTTCCATGTTCCATTCGTACGTCCTCAACAATTGTTTTGATCAGTTCTTTGTAGTCGTCGACGACGAGAACTCGTACTCGTTCACGATGTTTTCGAAGCTCAGTCTGAATCCATTGGAAAAGTGTTGGGCTGCTGTGCCGAAGAGTATTCATGGACATTTGCATACTCTGCTCAATCAATTTTAGGGTGACGACACTACGTTGCATCTCACCGACTGCGAGTAAGCGGTTTATCTGATGGCGAACTGACATGGTTTCCGATGCGGCAGCCAGCTCGGCTTGGTACTTTCCTGCTTCCGATATCGATTTGGCCAATCCATGACGCCGAAGTGTTTGAACGCCACAACCTAATCGTGCCGCCACAGTTTTTTGAGTGATGGGATCGCCATCTTTCATCATCCTGTAGAGCTCTTGCTCCACCATTTTTGCGAACACATCTTGTGTACCTGTTATTGTCTTTACCTCATGTCTCATACCTGGTTCTTTGCTTGGACTTCTTTGGTGATTCCGCAGCATAGCCTGCACCTCGGCGTGGGCTAAGAAATAGTAGAAGCATCTTTGACTCCAGCCAAACGTTTTTGAAGCTCTTCGCTGCATTTTTAACTCATCTGTATCCTCGTTCACGAGTTTTTCGAAACATGCCACAATATCGGTCGGTGTGACGATCTCATCAAACATTTTGTGACTTTTGAGACTTCCAATTTTGTGATAGGCAAAGTATGCCTGGGCTCTCAAAATGGTCCGCTTATCCGTACCCAACAGTCTGCCGATTTCAGCATTCGTTCTTCCTTCTTGCAACAACGGAAATATCTTTTCCCACATAAAAAGGATGTCTTTCGTTCTTGCACACCATTCACTCGTAGCACGTTTACGACCGTATTGCATGGAACAACTGGTACAAGCCGCACACAAGTGCCACCCAGCCTTCTTAGGTGTCAAAACCATAGCATCATTTTTTCGATAGCTCTCGCACCACGGTGCAAGGCAGGGGCCGAAATTGGGAGGCCCATAGTTTGCTGGGCTCGATGTTGGTGGTCTCTTTGGTGTTCGTTTGGCTGTCTCTAAGCCGGTGGGGTCATCTAAAATGGCCTGAAGGGATTGTGGAATAAGTTCAATCTCCGACACAAACTGAATCGGTATACCATATTCACGAGTCGCTTGTAAAAGCTGATGAATAGAGCATCGATGGGAATCAGGTTTCTCGAGAAGGAAGTTTACGAATCCAGACCATTTCCACCCCTTGAATACCACTTCCGGCATTTGTTGATGCAGAGCCAGCAGTAAAATGTGAAACGACTTTTCGTAGGAGTAGTCGCCAATTTTTCGAACCAAAGGTTCGTCCTCACATAGAATGTATGTCCAGTCATGCCAACACTGGAGTTGTTCATCCAAGACCTTATCGTCGTTGACAGGCTCTCCTAATCCCGATAGCGGAGCTCCGCAAAACGAACATTTCCGCTCTGGCAGCAACTCTCCAGTGTAAGGTTGTTCCCGCCCACAAGAGGTACATGTACAGTCTAATTTCACACGATGAATGGGGCACACTGCGATAGCCTTTATTTGCCACATCAACATATATGCCGGTCGTTCCTTTAGGCAATTCCGACAGAAATACCGCTTCTGCTTTTCTATGGCACGTGACATCATGTTGATGGCCTTAGATACATCATCTGCCTCATCGTAGAACTTCACACGCAATGGGGTAAGACACATTTGATGCACCTCGTCTGTCGTCAGACCGCACAGAACGGCCAGGCGCTCCACATCAACATACTGTTCCGGAAACACATCAATGCGAAAGGAATCCTTTCCAAATGACAAAGATAAACCATCTCTGGACAAAAAACGCAGAACATTAGACGGATGAACTACATTGGCTGAACAAATTCGCATGAAGTAACTGGTCAGGGATTCGCCTTGTACACGTCGAGGTCGAATGGAAAAAGGTCTCATAACTGCACCTCTTGTCGAATCGTGAAGAACATACGTATTCGATTAAAAACCCTAAAATTCCTTCCTAAACTTTCCTACACCGGACCAAGTTCTTGCTCCGACACCCCTTGATTGTGCCTTCTTAGGCGCTCCATAACGTACGCCGTAATCTCCGGCGCACTCCGCCAAAGCACCGTCCGCAGAACCCCCAGGTGCTTGTAGAGTTCACTCGCAGCAACTTTTTCGGTAGGTCTCTGCGCCAAATATTCGTCTGTTTTTTCGTAGAGCTCGTGCTGCATTCTAGCCGACCGAATATTCTTCTGCCTTTCCTTCATTTCTGCGATATAGTGGTTGCATCCCCAGTTTCTGATGGTCTCTGGACATACGCCAACAATCTCACATACCGCTGAAATCGTCACATCCTGATCCCTCTGTAGTAAAGATTCCAAAGCCTCACGTACCTCTTCTCGGTTTGCGGCGGCATCAATTCGCTTTGATGGACGGGGACGCTTCAATTCTATAAGTGCCCGCATAACATCCGGGTGAAAGCGATAGAGAAGAAACTGCTGGTAGCTGTCCCAACACTCCCATGTCTGAATAGCCTTGAGTGGAACTCCTGTTCTGACCGAACGCAGTACGTTTTGGAGCAGCGAAGGATCGACGTTTGCGTGGCCACCATCCTGTGATCGCATAACTTGTCGGATAGAAAAGTAAGCCAAACACCGACGAATCTTGTCCTCAGTCATGCCTATCTGCCTGGCCATTTCCTTGATGCCTGCCGTCGGAATACCATCTTGGATAAACGCACGATATCCTTCGATGAAATACGTCCGTTCTTTCAAATTGCCGTGGTCGTCGACGGCATACTCGCAACAACATTCTGTACAAGCCACATAGTAAAACAAAACCTCTCCGGACTTTCGCCGCTTCAGAGTCGTTCCGGTCTTCACTAACGTTCCGGGAAGATGATACCCACTACACCATGGAGCCAAGCACGCCAGTTGCTCACTTTTCCGGACCTTATCCTGTTTGAGAGATTCAATAAAGGATTGCGGGATCGAAACATTTAGAAATTCGGCCATGCTGATGCCTTTGCCATAAAGCGTTTGGAGAAGGAAAGATAAATGCAGTGTTCGTTTTTGCGACAATGAGTCTCTCGCATGTTGCAGAAGTGTGGGGAGTGTAGAAGAATCGGCTAGCGCAGCTTCAACGTTTTCACGAGAAAATGTTTCGCTGCATCCGCCTAGAACATACAGTAATCGACTCGCAACATCAGGTGCCTCCAATCGCACATCCCTCGATGCCAGTAACGTCTTAAATGCGTCATAAAGCCATTCTTGCTGGTCCCAGTCGAGAGCCTCTCCCCTTCCTGTTTGAGAGTCCGAATGTGTTCGCCCACAATATGGGCACACGTTGAAGTGCTCAACATCTCGAAGTCGAATTGGATTGTGACAATTGGGACACTCATTCAGTAAACGAGAACGATGAGCCAGACAACCAGCGATGGCCTCGAGCCTCCACAACAAACGATAATATGGGATCTTTTCCGATAAACACTGTGGACAAAAGCGGTAATCGTCGCTCAGCATTCCCGACAGGAAACGGGATCTCTGCACTTCCTCACTTACCCCAAATATCTTGAGCAGATTATAAAGAGATGTTGAATGCAATTCATCGACGGAACGTCGTGACAATTGTGAGAGCCTCGGTAGATCCACGATGCTCTCCGGGTAAAAGTCCAGCAGTCCCCAATCCGCCCGTTGGACGTATCTGTTTTCCCAAGTCCGAAGTGAATTTAGAAGACTCAAAATTGGGATCCCATTACGGCTTGATAGACGAAGAAGAAAACTCCAAAATGACTCTCCAGGAAATGGTTTTGTCCGGACGGAAAATGATTCAATCTTCATCGCAGACTCCTCCTACATCTGCGATCAGTCATCGCCGTCTGAGAGACAGAGTATACCAATAAAAATCGGGTCACCCGAATATCAGGCGACCCAATCACAATTGTTTACACCAGAACTGGAACAGGCACGTCGATCTGATTGTAGATGTCCAACGTCACATCCTCTGAAATTACAGATACAATCAGAGAAAATGGGATATCTTGAACTGGGTATCTCGT
This sequence comes from Alicyclobacillus suci, assembly GCF_017329615.1. Taxonomy (GTDB): domain Bacteria; phylum Bacillota; class Bacilli; order Alicyclobacillales; family Alicyclobacillaceae; genus Alicyclobacillus; species Alicyclobacillus suci. The sequence goes on from NZ_JAFMTW010000009.1 coordinate 5,992, forward strand.
TTTATTTCCGTCCCACCAGCCCATCACAGGGTACACCGCTAATTTCCGTCTTACAGCCAGGTCCGCCGCAATTCCAGCCCATCGATCAGACTGCACTGTGCCCCGACTTCGTGCCTGAATTCCAATTTCCCAATCATTTGCACCTGCGAAATTATTCTCTCCTGCCTCTCGCTCCGCTAAATTCACCCGTTTTATAAACATGCTCTCGGACTCGTGTGGTCCCTGTAGGTCCCATTTGAGGCCAGCACCTTGGTATGCTTTCAAAGTATGTTTCGGACTCGGGTCGCAGAAATACGAGAGTGTCACTCTCAACTCTACCTTGGTCTCACCAAGGGAACGCAACAGTTCGTCAGGCCATGGCAGATCGAATACAAGGATTTCTCGGTCATGCTCAATCCATTTCCATTGTCCTTTTCGCCGTGTTGGAACTCTCTCCATATGCCTTGCACGTAGCATTCCCTCTGCAATCAAGGTTACTGCTGACGTAGCACTTTTGCAGGCGAATTGTACGTCTGGCACACCGTACCCACAAGAACGAAGTAGGTCACGTTTGTTGGGGAATTGTTGTCGTAAAGCATTCGTCCAGCTAGCGGAATGGATAAGCAGTCCCCGAATAGTTTCGGGCCGAAGGTCAGGATTTGCCTCCCATATTTGGGCCATCATTCTACAAGCTGTCGCCGTTGCAGGACTTGTCCCTCCTACTGTTGTCAAGGCATCTCCTAACAAAAATCGCTCACTTGTCGTTACTATCGATAACCCTTCGAGGGTCGGTTCGGCAAATTCACCGGTCCAGCCAACATTCCCTCCCTCACAAACGATATCAGGCTTTATTGCATCGTTCTTTGGAATATGTACGGTACTGTGTGGTGATAGCTGACCAGCTCCAGCAATGGGCGCAATTTCATATCCCGGAACCGGATTTGATACCTCAGTGAGGTCTGTGATGGCACCAACCGTTATGACGTTACGAGCCTGTGCCGGGTCATGTAATTGCGACGAAAGGTTTCGGCTTGGATATCCGGAAATATCAAAAGTTGTAACATTTCCAGCGGCCACCGCAATGAGTCGAGGCTTTTCACCCTGGTTAAAACACAACTGGTCCATGGTTGCCGACCACGATGATGGCAATCCTCGTGTAAGGGGCGTACCGCTAATTGCGGTGTAATAAATCCTCCGCTTGTCGGAATCCATAGATTCAGCAAGGTACACCGCATCGCTAAGAGTCTTTCCCCAGAGACGCCGTTCATCGTCCGTGGAATCTAATGGTATCCTCACAGATTCCAGGTGTGCTGGGAGCTGATAGTTTTCCGCCGACAGAAAATGTGCCGACATATCATCGTACAGAGCGACACCAGCCATCCGAGTACCATGACCCAAATAGTCACCGGTTGAAACACTGCTGGGATCAATGGTATGAAGACCATTCGTTAAAACCGCAGGCTCTAGCAGAGGGTGTGTATGATTCAACCCTGTATCAAGAAGCGTAATCGTAGGGGCTGTGCCTCTTGGAGGAATGACCCTTTTCGCTGCATTGTCAAAATCTTTGCGTGTACTATGCTCCAAAACGTGAACGTCTCGAATGGCTTGTGACGGCGGGCGTAACTCAGCAACGGAATCCAAGTATGAGACTGCATTCGACAAATTAGCGTATGACGCATGAAGTATGAATACCTGGCGGTCGGCAAACTCGATTCGCTGCTCAATATCGACTTCGATTCCCTCCCGTTTTGCAAACGCAGCAAATTGCAGCCGCATCCGCTGGGCGAGCTGAGGGTCCTCTATCCCCCCGTACAACCAGACTTCCCACCAGTTGAGGGTATCCTCTTGGGCCGGTAAGAGCTCAAGAGGGCCTGTCCATAGTTCTTTAACTAACGATTCCCGGATAGAATCGATGCTGCTTATCAGGGTATTGTACCTGGGTTTTCCGGATCTTTTGTCAATTTCTGTTTCGTATTTATCCACCTTATCGGCAAGAGATTTGACCGTCCCTTTTCCAAGACGAAGAACAGCAAATGGTTCATTCCTCTCCGTCTCACCGACAATCATGACCTCAACGTTTTGCTTTTGATCACGCAGCCGTTCTCCCGTCAAGTCAAAGTCTGCCGCTCCTTTGACTGTGATGAGTACCCCGTCAACGTCCTCCAACCCTGCCTTTTGCCTTTCTTGCCGCAAACCTTCTATAGACTGTTCTAACTTTTGCAGTTGACTCCTGAGATTCTCAGCATGTTCCTTCCGCTTCCGTTCCGGAATATTGAGATTTTGCGGCGCCCCCTGCCCCTTATACCGGGTCGGTCTCGGTATCGGCATCCGTATGTGCGTAAGATCAAAATCACGTTGGCTCATCCTTTATCACCCGACTCTTTCTTAGGAGAAAACACCCGTCTGTGAACAGACAGACGTTCATGGATGGCTTGAGTGAGCAAGTCCTCTGTGACCAAGGTTTGCCCGTTCATCAACATGGCCTTGAGGGCATCCGCCGAGGCACGTTCCATATCAGCGAAGCTTAGACCTTCGGCTTCTTTGGCCACTCGTTCCCAAGATATATCCGTATCAGAATTTACAACGAAGTGAAGGCGCCGTTTCAGAAACTCCGCCAAAAGGCCGACAGCAGGTCGAGGAAATTCAACCACATCGTCGAAACGGCGGAATAGGGCATTGTCGAGCATCTGCTCATAATTGGTGGCAGCAACGATGATACTGTCAGAGTCGTCGTTTTCGATCAGTTGAAGAAACGTGCTAAGAACTCGTCGAACCTCACCAATGTCTCTGGTGTCACCCCTGAACGTCCCAATCGAATCAAACTCGTCGAAAAGGTATACGCCAATTGTCTTCTTCATAGCATCGAAAATTGCACTCAAATGGGCAGAAGTCTCCCCCAAATATCGTGACAACAAGCCCTCCAAACGTACCACAAACAGGGGTCTCCCCAGTTCGCCAGCAAGCATTTTTGCTGTGCTTGTCTTGCCACACCCCGGAGGGCCTACCAGCAAGAATTTGCGCCTCGGTTGAAGGCCATAGGACGAAAAGAGCTGACGATTTTGCTGTTCCTTGAGGATCCTCTTGAGTAATAAGTGAGTTTGTTGCTCAAACACCATATCCCGAAATTTGACTTCCGGATAGCTCGCTTGCAGGAGTGTCCCAAGTTCACCATTTGGACGAGTGATGGGAATAACAGGCTTTGGTGTTCCAACATGTTGTCCCTGTTGTGCATGCACCTTATCGATAAGAGAGCGGATCTCAGTGGCAACCTTCGAATGACCCGCTGAAGCCTCTTGGGCAGCAATTTGCAGCGCTACTTTCTTAAAAGATTCCGAGTCCCCATCGACTTGTGCCCGAACGAGAGCAAGCAGCATGGTTGTTTTCATCGTTGTCACCTCCTCATCGAGGAATCGTTCTCACAGAGAATATCGAATACTATATGCCGATCAGTAGCGAACTGTATAAACAATTCGACCAGAAGCGCTCTTTACCTTCCATAGCTTTCCTCAACATGACAGCACTCAACCATGAAATGCTCTTTGCGCATTGAGGGTCAATACCGATAGTATATTGAAACTTGCACTGTAGGTCACACTTTACCAAGTTCTGTACGTCAGTTCTTCCGTGTTCATGCCCGGAAATCGCCAAGAAGGCATACAAATGACGAAAAAGGACATGGACGCTTACTGCCTATCGACCTGTAGACTATCGTGCATTCTTGGGATCCCCATTGTGAGGGTTGAGGTATCTGGTGAGTGCTCAATAAAACTCGCTCAGCGTCCTGATTACTCAAGCTTCCGCTAGGGTGTTTTATGTATAAGATTACCTTGGGGTGCCCGACTCCATGTCCGTAACATCCAGTGGAGGAAATTCAATAATCCGTTCCACCTGGAATTCCAGAATTGCGTCTTCACGGTTCAAGAGTAGCGTCAACTCGTCCATGTCCTTCGTTATTCGCAACTTGTACACCCCATCGTACAGAATGCAAAGAACACCGATATCACACACTCTGCTGACCGATCTGGTCGGTGACAAGGCGATTTCTCGAAACAACTCCACAGTTTTTGAAAGCAGGGGATAAAGTTGCCCGTCGAATTCATACATCATAGGATGGTTAGCTTCGAAGTCATGGGCCATTTCTGGACTATTCACGTATTCGATTGGATATAAGATATGGAACTGATTGTCCTGTATACGACGTACTGAATCTCCAAATTCTTGCTGGCACATAAGACCACACCGACAAAAGACTTTGTTTTCAAGCATCCCGAGCCATGAAAAAGCAATCGCTGTCCTATCGATAGAGCTCCGAAACATGGGCAATCGGTACAAACGTCTCTATGTACACTTCTAAACACACTTTGAATGTCATCTGGACTATGAATGTCCTTGGCCCCAAGACTAATTTCAAATGCACGAATCATATCGTGTAAGCCCGCACCAGCGCACCACCCCATTCCAGGCACATTTGTGAGTTTCTCGTTTCCGTCTGTCCAACCATATTCTGAATTCGCACCCAATGTGATACGGGTGTCGGTGGCAATGACAGCAATCCACTCGGATACATAGCTGATCACAACGCTCATATTGTTGGCGTATAGCTCCCTTCGTGCTGGATCGGAACCTGTATACTAACTTCTCCGTGACTGCCGGTTCAACAGGAGTCAACGAAAATTCAATGAGATTGAGGCCAGTGGGGAGGACCGGATCTTGATCCCCGAAGGTAAAATTTCATCGAGTTTCGTTTGTCATCAAGACAAAATTCGGTGGTCCAGTTCAGGTCTTGGGTCACCACCCATTTTTACAAAATCAAACAACTTGTAGATGCGGATTCCGTATATTCTCCCGTTATTCCTTCCATGCCTTACTTACCCTTCAAAAGTGAAGCGCACCGATCATTGTCGCCACCCGAATTTCAATCTCCCCACTTGACTATATCGATAAACATCGATATAGTCATTTACATCGAAAAACATCGATATAAACGGACGGTGGCTAGAATGTTGGATTTCCTGATGAGATTCGGTAACACCGCTTGGGTTCTATTCAAGGATCTCTGGTATTGGGCTATTGTCGGCACAGTTTTGGCTCAAGTCGTAACTCGTTTTATACCGTTCGACAAGATGCAGACCACTGCAAACGGCGGAAACATCCGTTCTGTGGGAATTGCTACCGTAGCCGGAGCGGGCCTTCCACTTTGCGCATGTGGTGTTATTCCGTTTCTGGTCTCATTCTTACGAGTGGGTGCGCCGCTCGCAGTCATCATGGCGTTTACCGCAGCATCTCCGTTGATGGACCCAGCGGACTTTGCGGTCACGGCCGGCATGCTCGGCCTAAACTGGGCAATCGTGAAGACGGTTGCTGCGCTTGCCATGGGAGCCTTCGTAGGACTGACAATCCTTTATCAGAACCGTCGAGGAGTGTGGTTAAACCAGGTCAAAGTGCGTGTGGCAGACAGCGCTTCAGCGGAGACAGTGGTCACAACGACGGCGGAACCTTCATGGATCGTGGCGTCTGTGAAGTTCCTAAAGGACCTTTGGTTCAGTGGGAAGTTCCTGCTGCTTGCGATTGTTCTCGGCGCATTACTCAATACGTTGGTTCCAGCCTCAGTGGTGACCAAGGTTCTCGGTGGCCACCACTGGTACAGCATCCCCCTTGGTAGTTTAGTGGGAATTGCTACCTACGGTATCAGCGATGCACCCATCATCAAGGTGTTGCTTGGACTAGGTATGTCAAAAGGTGCAGGCATGTCATTCCTCATTGCCGGCCATGCCACGAGCATCGGTTTACTTACCACACTACATACGTTAGTGCGGCGACCACTGTTCGTCTTCTATCTGGTTGCCACGCTTCTTGTAAGCTTGATTTTCGGAATCGTCTTCCAGGTGCTCTGATGCGAGAATGCCTATTGAAAGGAGGTGATAAGCATGACCCTGTTGCGCCGGTTTGCGAAAGGCGGAAGCTGTTGCGGAAGTGGCTCTTTGGTTCCAGTTGACGATACAGCCACTGGAACTGAGCATGTAGAGGCCAAGGCCTCTGACAAATGCTGCAACGATCCGACCACCTGCTGCTGAGATTTTCGACGGGGAGAGGGCCCTTATGGCCCTCTCCATGTTCATCAGGTATAGTGAAGAAGGGTGATTTACTGTGGATATGGTGAAGGTATTCAAAGCACTTGGGCACGAATTTCGATTTCAAGTGGTCATGGCGCTTCTTGAAGGAAACATTCATTCCTGCTGCGGCGAAATTCGCTCTTACGAACAAGGATGCTGTGTAACAGACCTAACCGACAAATTCGACATGTCTCAGTCAACGATTTCGCACCACCTGGGAATTCTGGTCGATGCGGGCCTCGTGAAAATGGAGAAACGTGGCCTATGGAGCGTGTACCTCATCTCTACTGAAACTGTAAAAGAACTGTACGAAGCCATTGGTGACTGGTTCTCGTCCTGTTATCGCACGCCCCAGTCCCAAGACTCATCTCTTTAAGGCGGTCACAACAGCTTCTCCATGGCCATGACATCAACAAAATTGCCGTCCAGCTTCCCTTGATTGTGAAAAACTCCAACCTCTAGAAAGCCCCTCTTGCTGTACAAACCCTGGCCGTTTGCGTTGAAGGGGAACGTGAAAAGCACAATCTTATGGAACCCATTCTCTTTTGCGGAAGTTTCAATATGATTTAGCAGGGCAGAACCTACACCTTTTCCACGCAAATCTCGCCGTACATACACAGACAAATCAGCAACCCCGGCATTCGCACAGCGATGGGAATAGGGATTCAATGACGCCCAGCCCACTACCTGATTGCCCACTTCAGCAACTAGCACTAGATACCTGTCCCCTCGTCCCGAATACCAACTGTGCATGTAGTCGGAGTCTTTGATGTCTTCCTCCAAAGTGGCGATTCGGTCCTCGATACCCTGATTGTAGATCTGTAATATACTCTCCACGTCGAACATTACTGCTCTTCGCACAGAGATAGTAGTCATCACATGCGCCTCCCCACGGAATTACTTGTCATTTTCATGTTGCCGTAGCTAGGCATCGTGGTCAAGAGAAGGCGCTTGACTCTATCTAGAAATAACAATATGGTTATATTGTTGAGGCTAGGGGGTGAATCGATGGAATTTGAACAACTTGCTGACGTTCTCAAAGCTTTGGGAGACACCACAAGGCTGAAGATAGTGGCTCTGCTGAATATCCGTGATTGCTGTGTTTGCGAACTGGTTCCGCTGTTCGGTATTTCGCAGCCTGCGGTCTCGAAACACGTAAGTCGACTAAAAAGCGTAGGTTTAGTCAAAGAAACACGCAAGGGGATGTGGGTCTTCTATTCCCTGAACAAAGAGAAGCTAAAGGAGATTGGTTTCGCCCTTACGCAGTTACCCGACCTAACAAATGAATTGAAGCAATTGGAGAAAAAAGGACTACTCGTGAAATGCCAATCAAGGAGTTGAAAATTTAAGTGGGCAAAAGACTGTCGTTTCTTGACCGATATCTCACCGTCTGGATCTTCGCAGCGATGGCGGTGGGTATTGGTGTGGGATATTTGTTCCCGGATTTTGTGAGTGGCTTGAATCAGCTTCAAGTCGGCGCCACGTCCGTTCCAATTGCGATTGGCTTAATCCTTATGATGTACCCGCCACTCGCAAAGGTACGTTATGAGGAAATCGGTCAGGTGTTCCGAAACGGAAAAATTCTTGGCTTGTCGCTCCTCCAGAACTGGGTGATTGGACCTGTACTCATGTTTGTTTTAGCAATTGTCTTTCTGCGTGGCTACCCGGAATACATGGTCGGACTCATCATGATTGGACTCGCTCGTTGCATTGCCATGGTCATTGTTTGGAATGACCTTTCTAAAGGGAACGCCGAGTATGCGGCGGGACTCGTGGCGTTCAACTCCATCTTCCAGGTACTGTTTTACTCGGTGTACGCTTACATTTTCGTTACCATCGTCCCGCAGTGGCTTGGTTTTCACAGCATGGTCATCCACATCACCATCGCAGAAGTGGCGAAGAGTGTCTTCATCTATCTCGGCATTCCGTTCCTTGCGGGCATGATTACACGGTATGTCTTTGTCAAAACCAAGGGACGTACCTGGTACGAGAAGAACTTTGTCCCGAAAATCAGTCCAATTACGCTGATTGCGCTGCTTTTCACGACCATTGTCATGTTCTCCTTGAAAGGGAATTTGATTGTACGTTTGCCGATGGATGTCGTTCGGATCGCCATTCCGCTGTTAATTTACTTCGTCATCATGTTCCTTGTGTCGTTCTTTATGGGAAAACGTGCAGGTGCGGATTATTCGGTGACTTGCACCCTGTCCTTTACAGCAGCGAGCAACAACTTTGAACTTGCGATTGCCGTTGCCGTAGGAGTGTTTGGCATAAACTCAGGTGCCGCTTTTGCCGCAGTCATTGGTCCACTCGTAGAAGTGCCTGTGATGATCGCACTCGTCAACGTGGCGCTGAAGTTCCAACAGAAATATTTCCAAACAAAAACAGCGTAAACGGAGGGAAATGATCATGTCGAAAAAACCACTCATCTACTTCCTTTGCACAGGGAACTCGTGCCGAAGCCAAATGGCGGAAGGCTGGGCAAGACACCTCGGAGGAGACAGAATTGAAGTTTACAGTGCGGGTATCGAGACCCATGGGCTCAATCCTCGAGCAGTGGCAGCGATGAAAGAGGCTGGCGTTGATATCTCCCACCACACGTCCGATTTGATTGACCCTGATATTCTGAACAGAGCCGATTACGTCATTACGCTGTGCGGGGACGCCAACGACAAATGTCCTGTGACGCCACCGCAGGTCAATCGCTTGCATTGGGGCTTTGAAGACCCGGCCAAGGCGAGGGGTTCGGAAGAAGAAGTAACAGCGAAGTTTCACGAAGTACGAGACGCTATCAAGAACCGTATTGCGAAGTTTTTGGAGGAGGAAGTAAACCAATGACCATCAAACGTATGCACGTTGCGGTGAATTGTACCGATTTGGAAGCCTCCCTGAAGTTTTACCGTGCCTTCTTCGGAGCGGAACCGACAAAGGTCAAAGAGAACTACGCCAAATTTGAACTCGATGAGCCAGCCCTTCACTTCTCCTTAAATGTTCGTCCATTCGAGAAAGACGGGGTACTCAATCATTTAGGTTTCCAGGTGAACAACACGGAAGAAGTGTTGGCCATGGGCGAACGCTTGCGTCGAAACAATCTGGTGTTGATCGATGAAATGAACACCACCTGTTGTTACGCCGTCCAAGACAAAGTGTGGGTGTATGACCCAGACGGAAACGCATGGGAAATCTTCTACACAAAGGAGGACAGCGAGTTTGAGTCAGCAGACGATGCACGCCATAACCTTTCTCTTTGCTGTGCGCCGCCTGCACAACCGAGCTTTATCGAAATTGAGATTCCTTCGAAAAAATAATCTGTAGGAGGGTTGTTTGGTGGAAATTACAAATGCAGGAAAAGCGTTTGTTGATAAATTGCTGAAGGAACATCAGTCAGAAAACATTCGTGTGATATTTGCCGGTGCAGGCTGTTGTGGGCCGAAACTTGGTTTGTCTCTCGATGAACCTCACGAGGACGATATCGTTGAAATCATCAATGACATTAAAGTTGCCATCGAAAACCGTGTGGTTCCCCATACGCAAGGCGTTACCCTCGATTTTCAAAGTACAGAAGCGGGTTCGGGACTCGTTCTGTTAGGGCAAAGCAATTGCTAAATTTTCATGTAAAGCGTCTCGAGCTTTGATTTCTGAGACGCTTTTTTTGTGGTACTTGGGATAAACAACAACCTACCCGTTAGTGCTATGTCGAGCGGCGTCTGGTCCGAGTAATCGGGGACCCCGTTGATGTCGGCGCCTTTGTTGAGAAGGTATTCAGCCACCCGGCGTTGACCTCCGTGGCACGCTTGCCAGAAAGCGGCGGTAATTTCATCAGCCGTGGGTGACGGATTGGAAGCGATAAGTTCCTCTACACGAGACAACATCCCAAGAGCAGATGCGTGCCAAAGCCTCTCAACACGGGCGCCCCGCTGTACTAGTAGTCGAGCGACGTTCCAACATCCATAACCTACTGCATTGTCCAAGGGAGTGCCACCGCCGATTGAGCCTCCCCGCACTTCAATGTCGGCTCCCCCATCGATCAACGCAGCGGCAACATCCACATCGTCACTGCTGGCCACCCAATGCAATGGGGTCTCCGAAAAGGTTCCCCCAGTAGCTGGGGCATTTGGATCTGCTCCGGCGTCAATCAGCATCTTTACAATTACGGGGCCGTTCGGGAAGTATCCGGGCCAATCTGTAACCACGTGCAAAGTAGTACGAGAACCCCCTTTGTTGTCTACGGCTCTTTTTGAGGCCAATTCAGGAAATTCTTCTAGGAGACGACGCAACGAATCCACGTCACCCGTTTGGACGGCCCGTACGAACGACAAGGCTACTGGATCGTTATATTTGATAGACTCCATGACTTCCGCTCCTTAGTCATCATTTGCGATGCATCTTTCAAAGTACCATGGATTTCACGCAAGAATTCAACCCGCACAACACGAAAGCTTTGAAACGCCCTTGTCGAATGTCAGTGCCGCCAATTTTAGCCCTTCCGCCATGGTTAGGTACGGCGCAAGCGTCGACCGCAGATCCTCGATAGTCAATCCGAATTTCACCGCCAATACAGCAGAGTAGATTACATCCCCTGCATTCTCAGAAACCACATGCGCACCGATAATCTTTCTGCTTTTCGCATCTGCCACCAACTTGAACACACCCGTGGTTTCCCGATTGACCAATGCTCGTGGTACGGCATCAAGCGGAACCACGGAAGTCAGGACCTCATACCCACTGGACTGCGCCTGCTCCTCCGTAACTCCGACCGTCGCAATGGCTGGGTTCGTGAATGTCACACCAGGAACTACCGTCAAATCGACCTTTTCTTCACTGCCTGCTAGTGCATTCTTTGCCACAATCGCCCCCTCATAAGCCGCCACATATACGAATTGCGGTCCCATCGTCACGTCGCCTGCGGCATAGATCCGAGGATTCGTCGTCCTCAGATATTCGTCAACCACCACTTCGCCTCGGTCTCCGACTTTAACATTTGCGGCCTCCAGGTTCAGTGCTTCAGTGTTTGGGCTGCGTCCCGTGGCAACGAGAAGCTGTTCAGCCTCAATAACCTGTTCCTGTCCATTCACCGTAATATGGACTCGCTTGATGGCACCGTCCTGTTCGACTCGATTGAACGTGGCACCTGTAATGAATTCAATCCCATGTTCGGTTAAAGCCTGCGTGACGGCTTCTGAAATCTCGGGATCATAGTGTTTGAGCACCCGCTCACTGCGCTGCATGAGTGTCACTTCAGCGCCAAGGTTATTAAAGAGTTGTCCCAACTCCATTGCTATGTATCCGGAACCGATGACAGCCAGGCGTTTGGGCACTTCCTCAAGCTCAAGAGCCGTGGTGCTGGTCAAATACTCCACATCTTTGATGCCCGGAATATTTGGAACCGACGGCGATGCCCCTGTTGAAATGAGAAAGTTGCGTGCGGTGATCTGACGCTCATTCACTTCAACGATGTCTTCCTTCACAAATCGGGCCTGTCCACGGATGAGTTCAAAACCGTAGGCATCGATGAGGTCAACATATTTGTTGGCGCATATCTCCCACAAGCTCGTTCTTCTGGGCGACCAGCAACTTCAAATCCACCGGACCAGAGGATGTGTTCAGCCCGAAAAACGGATTATTTCCTGCCAGGTGGTTGAGGTCCCCGGCACGGAGAAGTGTTTTCGAAGGCACGCAACCAATATTGACGCAAGTTCCACCGATGGTGCCTCGTTCGATCATGCCTACCTTCGCACCGTAGGAAACAGCTTGGATTGCTGCCGAGAATGCTGAGCCGCCAGACCCAATGATGAGCAGGTCGTACTCATAGTTGCCCGCCGTGAGAGGTTCGTAATTCCCTTCCGATCGAATCAAAATCTCTGGGTCTCCAGGCTCATAACCGATCTCAGCAACGGCTCGCTTTGCTGATTCAATGCCCGACTGTTCATCCACCTCAAATGTGGCCTCGCCACGACGAAAGCTTGCGGAAATATTTTCAGCCCCCACGCTATTCAGCGCTTTGCGGATGTGTTTTTCGCAGTCGGTGCAGGTCATTCCGTGAATTCTGAGTTGCACACGCATAGGGTATTCCTCCTCTTACATTCTGTTTAAGAACTAATGTGCTCGGTGTTGTCAGCAACAATGCTCTTAGCCAGTTCCAATCCGTTTGTACTCGTTCGTCCGATATCCGACTAGGACAACATACTCACCTGCCTATCTCCAAGTCACGTAGCCACTCCATACTCACACTATTTCAAGCAGGCAGGTAGATTCGACACTTGAACTTACGAAGCGGTCGGCGTAATCACCAAGGTCAAACCATACTGTTTGAATCTCCCCGTCATATGGTATCATATTGTCATATTGCTATACAGAGATTCGAGGTGCCGTATATGGTTATGTCAGATGATGCATTGGCGCTGCGGGCTAAGTTTTTCCGTGGTCTAGCTGATGCTTCTCGGTTGGCGTTGTTGTTGGCGTTGCGTGAAGGGGAAAAAACCGTCAGTACATTGGTCGACGAAACTGGGCTCACACAAAGCAACGTGTCCGGACACCTGGCGTGCCTGAAAGACTGTGGTTTGGTGGTAAGTCGTCAAGAGTGGCGGCATGTTTACTATCGAATAGCTGACGATAATATTGAACGGCTTCTGAGTGTTGCAGACGATATACTGACGGAGAATGCACAGCGTATAGCTGATTGCGTTAATTATCGCACTGTTAAGGAGTAGAACAATGAACGAACACAGTCACAACCACAACCACAACCACAACCACAATCATGGTGCTGTGTTTCACTCCCATGCACCAGCAGGAAGGATGCGACTGGCGTTTTTCCTGACTCTAATCATTCTGATTGTTGAATTGTTGGGCGGTTGGCTTTCGCACAGTTTGGCATTGTTGTCTGACGCAGGACATGTGTTGACTGACATAGGTGCGATTGGACTTTCATGGTACGCCATGAAGCAATCGGAGAAGCCCGCAAGTGAAGGCATGACCTTTGGGTATTATCGTGCGGGTATTTTAGCGGCTTTCATAAACGGGATTACTCTGATTTTGATAACCCTTTGGATTCTATGGGAGGCGTTCAGTCGCTTTCAGCATCCCGAACATGTCACACCAACCTGGATGTTTGTCAGTGCAGGCGTCGGACTTGCTATGAATCTGTACCTTGGTTTAGGGATGCGTCATGAAGAAAACATCAACGTCAAAAGTGCTGTATTGCATATGCTTGGGGACGCTGCCGCTTCGGCTGGAGTTATTGTGGGCGGGGTTATCATCACATTTACCCATTGGTATGTCATTGACCCGATTCTAAGCGTGCTCATCGCTTTACTCATCGCCTTAGGTGCTTGGAAAATTGTGAAACAAACAGTCAGTGTTTTGATGGAAGGCACTCCTGTGGGAATCGAGATTTCAAAAGTTGTTGATGCCATCACGTCGGTGAGTGGGATTCAACATGTGCATGACCTGCACGTTTGGACGATTACGAGCGGACGAAACGCACTCTCTTGCCATGTTGTGGTCGATGGGAAATTGACCGTCGAAGAAACACAACATCTCTTGCGTGACGTAGAACACGAGCTAGTGCATTTAGGGATTGGTCATGTGACTATTCAAACCGAAGACCCAACTCATCTGCATGACCCATCATTGCTCTGTAACAACGATGGAATCCATGACCACAAGCACTGAAAACATAAGGAGGATTCGCTATGTCGTCACAAGCTGTCGCAGTCAGAAAAGGCGTTAATATCGAATTGGTGTCCATTGTATGGATGGTCATCGAAGCGGCTGTAGCTATCGGTTCAGGTGTAATTGCTCATTCTCTGTCGTTGGTTGCGTTTGGTGCAGATAGCATCATCGAACTGGTTGCAGGGGCGGTCTTATTATGGAGACTTACCATCGAGGCGAACGGGGCGAGCCTCGAACGAGTGAAACGGGCAGAGGAAATCTCGTCCTGGGTCGTCGGAATTGCTTTGCTCTTATTGGCGGTCTACATCGTCGTCGCTTCCGTTGATAAGCTCTGGACACACCAAGGTGCAGAATCGACCTACCTGGGGATTGGACTGGCGATTGCTTCAGGAGTCATCATGTCCTATTTGTCACGAGCAAAGAAACGGATCGGTTCTGAAATCGGCAGCAAGGCTCTGCGGGCAGATGGATCATGCAGTATCGTCTGTGCCTATATGGCTTGGACGGTTCTTGCAGGCGTAATTTTGACCGCTTTTCTCGGTTGGTGGTGGATCGATTCAATCGCAGCGTTGGCGCTGGTGTACTTCGTGGTTAAGGAAGGCTGGGAAGCCGTACAAGAAGCACGAGGAAAAGAAGATGCATGCGGCTGTGGCTGCTGCCACGATTAACCTAGTGATATCTCCTTAAAAAGATTGCTTTCCTCAATCACTAAACCGTTTCGTTTTCTATGTCCTTATCCTCTTCCGTGTGTAGTGGCCTCCTCCCTACACTTTTTCTAAAGTGACTTGGTAGAGTCGCCTTGCGAGGGAGGATGCATTCTTCAAATTCATACACCTACTTCGTACAGGTCTCCGCTCTCAGCGGAAACCTGGCCCGTAATCGGCATCCCCCTTGTCCCGTACGATGTAGATGTTATAACCGCCAGGACGGAGAACTTGCCGAACGAACAGTTCGTTTCCCACATCCTGGTCTTCTGTTGCCTGGATCCATCGAATACTGAGTTACACCGGACTTTCGATACATCTCGGCATGATTTCTGGATCCTTCAATGTTGCGAATACACTTCTTGTAGAAATTTCAAGTTGTCGTCTGAAGCAACCAATCATGAAACATGCTGCCCTCAAGAAACTTCTCGACATCCATGGCCGCTTTACAGCCGCTCCCGGCAGCCGTAATGGCCTGTCGATAGTGAGAGTCCACCACATCTCCACAAGCGAACACACCTTCGACGCTTGTAGCGGTGGATTGATCCTTGGTAACGATGTATCCCCGATCATCAATCTCAACTTGATTCCCAAGAAAGCCGGTATTCGGTGTATGTCCAATGGCGACAAAAATTCCATCTGTGGAGACGGTTCTCTCTTCACCCGATTGATTATCCTTCACGACAAGGCCATTTACCTTTGACGCATCCGAAACCACTCGAACAGGTGTCACGTTTAAGATCCATTTGATTTTTGGGTTTTGTCGTGCCCGTTCTTGCATGACCTTGGATGCACGAAGCTCATTGCGGCGATGTACAATCGTGACCTCGGAAGCAAATTTCGTCAAAAAGGTCGCTTCCTCCATGGCCGAATCGCCACCGCCTATAACGAGGATGGATTTACCCCGAAAGAAAAAACCGTCACAGGTGGCACAAGTGGATACTCCACGACCCACCATTTCTTTTTCTCCAGGGGTGCCCAGCATCTTTGCAGAAGCGCCTGTTGATATAATGATCGACTCGGTGAGATACTCTTTCGAATCGTCCATTACCACTCGAAAGGGGCGCTGATTCAAATCCACAGAGGTCACCGAACCACTCACAAACGTTGCGCCGAAACGTTCAGCTTGTTTTCGCATGTTGTCCATCAGCTCGGGCCCCATGATTCCATCCGGAAAGCCGGGAAAGTTTTCGACTTCCGTTGTCGTGGTTAGCTGGCCTCCGGGCTGATTCCCTTCAATGACAACTGGATTCAGATTGGCTCTGCTTGTATAAATGGCAGCCGTGTAACCGGCTGGTCCAGTCCCTATAATGATTACTTTCTGTGCCGTCACTACTCCGCCTCCCAACCTCTTCCTATATTTTTCCTCAGTACGCCAGAATGATATATTGGTTCGGATTCGGCCGAGAAATCTCACCGTGGAATCCTTGCGTTTCGACTTCACGTAACAAAACCTCGGAGTCCAACCGCTCCCCTAACGGCGGCCCCATGTCCATCGGCTTCTGTTCCCACTCGATGAGCAGTATCTTCCCGCCGTCACGCAGGATGCGCTTAAATTCAGAAAGTGCTTGTCTTATATCATCTACTTCGTGAAGCACTAGCGAACAAATGATACGATCTACACTGTCATCGGGTAGCTTGATCCGTTCAGCATGACTTTCCACAAGGGACAGATTTGTGATTCCCTCGTGCTTAGCTTTGTCCCTCAAGAGGCCCAACATTTCGGGTGAAACATCCAGACCATAGACGGTTGCCCTTGTGAGGCGAGCGAGCGGTATCGCAAAGTAACCCGGACCACACCCGATGTCTGCGACGGTGTGGTCCTCATGGACATCCAACAGCCGTAAGATGTCGTCCGGTGGCAACATCTTGCGGCGCTCTGGATTGTCCAGCTTCTCGACATGCTTCGGATCAAATCTGTGTCCCATCTGGCGCCCTCCGCAGTCTTATTTTGCCTCGTCTATGGCTTTTTTGAGCGTCGCTTCTACCCCTTGGGCGATATCGAGCAGTGCTTGGTCACCCAAAACATTCATCAACGCTGTGGGTTTGGGTAAGCCGATGTGCGTTTGCCCCTCAGATTCATACACAACCACCTTGCAGGGAAGGAAGTATCCCACCAGGGGATTTTGGGTCAACACACGCTTTGCTTCATGAGGGTTGCAGACCTCCAGCACTCGGTACTGCATGTCCAATTCGACGCCCTTTTCATGCAACTTAGCCGGAAGATCCAATTGCCATAGCACACCGAATTTATTTGCTTTCAAAGACTCCTCAAGAGACTTCACGGCTTCATCCACGCTTTTTTCCGTAACAACCGAATAGTGAAACTCCATTTTCGTTCCTCCTCCTCTGTTCACATGACATCCGTCAATTGGCTCAAGAGCTGTCCCTTGGGCATATAACCGACCAATTGCTTAACGGGCTTGCCATTCTTGAACACAATCATGGTCGGGATGCTCATGATGCCATATTTCGATGCAGTCGTCGGGTTTTCGTCAACATTCAATTTCGCCACGGTAAGTTTGCCCTTTGTCTCATTCGACAGCTCTTCAAGCACCGGAGCCATCATCTTACAAGGCCCACACCAAGCAGCCCAAAAATCCACCAAAACGGGTTTATCCCCTTGCAGCACTTGATCAAAATTTGCGTCTGTAACATTTGTCGTAGCCATTTTTGCATCCTCCTATCGGCTTTTCATCAAAAGGTCAATCGCTTCTTTTAACACTCCATCAGCAGATCGGCCATTTTCAATCTCGTGACGGATACACTGCTCCATATTCTCACCAATGACGTACATGATCACTCGGTCTACGGCAGAGCGAATCGCAGACAGTTGCGTTACTACATCCCTACATTCTTTTTCCTGCTCCATCATTTGAAGCACTCCCCGGACTTGTCCCTCGATACGGCGCAGCCGGTGCTTCATTTGGTCATTGTATTGCATGCTCGTCGCCCCCTTACAGGATCATGCCGTAAAGTCTATGCCTTTAGGCATGAAAGGCGGTTTTTCCTGTTTAACGTAACTTGATCTATCCAAGAAAGATTTAAGAAGCTGGAGGTCGCCGAAAGGAGGTGACCTCATTTGCAACAGACTATAACCTTGAAACTGGAACTCTTGAAGCCGACAAAAGCGAAGCAGCAAGTGTATCTTGAAATGACAAGTCGCAATACGGCGTTTGCAAACTGGTTGCTTCAACACCCCGAATTCGAAAACGCAACATCCAAGGTGTATTTCCTGTTCTCCGAGCATCGGTTGCCAGCCGTGATTGTGAATCAGACTATTCGATACGTTGCTTCAAAACATCGGCATCAACAAGCACGCCAGTTTCGCAAACTTTGGTGCGAATTCAATAACCAAAGTCTGCGCATTGAGAAGGTCGGCAACTTGTACACGGCCTCCTTTCCGACGCTCGACAAACGTATCGGTGTACCCCTCGTCGTAAAGGATTACCAACTGAAGTGGCTGGAACAACTGCTCGCAGGTATTTTGAAACAGGGTTCCGCAAAACTCGTCTACCAGCATGGACGGTGGTATCTCCTGTTGTCGGTCACAAAGGAGATTGAAATTCCTGCCCTTAGCAAACGTGTGATGGGCATCGATGTTGGGCTACGCTTCCTGGCAGTCGCTGCGGTCGGTACGAAGACGTTTTTCTTCAAAGGCAACCAGGCTGCCTTTATTCGGCGCCGTTATGCGAGTCTTCGCCGACGGCTCGGCAAAGCCAAGAAGCTGGATGCCATCCGTAAGCTGGGCCACAAGGAACAGCGCTGGATACGAGATTTCAATCACAAGATCAGCCGTCAGATCGTCAATCATGCTATCGCCAACGGTGTTGGTATAATCCGCATGGAGAATTTGACGAGCATTCGCAAGACTGCTGACCACCGCCATAAGAAACAGCGAACGTATTTGCACAAATGGGCGTTTTATCAGCTCCAGCAAATGATTGAGTACAAAGCTCACCTTGTCGGAATCCGAGTAGAGTATGTGAATGCACGATACACGAGTCAAACTTGCCGTCATGGGCACAAAGCTATTGGAAGTCGTCAAGGCATCGACTTCTGCTGCAAAGTTTGCGGCGACAAGCGACATGCCGATGCGAATGCAGCCATGAATATTGCAAAAGACATCTCAGGAATAGCCACCAAGCGCTCTGGTAAAAGGAGCGCTACCAATCGGACGACCTCCAAGCGAGTCGCTTAGGATAATCCGTTTGGATGGGGTGATGACACACCCCCGTACTCACGCTGTATGCACATGGCATGAGTCAAGAACTCCAGGTAGCCAGCGCACTTGAGGCGCTGGGAGCTTGGTGACAGAAATGTACACCTTTCAATCACTGGAGAATCCCACGCCTTTATGCGTGCGGAGTGTCAAGATGATATACCACGCCCCGTATGCAAGTATGCACTCACCGTATGGCCCACGTGTCTATCGCTCTACAGAACCTTTCCAACGCATCATTCCACCTGCCACATTTATGATGTCGTTGTACCCGTTTTTCTTCAGAATGCGGGCCGCTTGCATACTCCGATTTCCGCTGCGACACATCAACACAACCGGTTTGTCCTGCGTGATGTCATTCATCCGCTTGTGAATCTGACTCAGAGATATGTTCTTAAAGCCGGGGACGTGCCCGGCTCGATACTCAGCCGCCTCCCGGACATCAATGAACTGATGGCTGTTTTTCTTGTCTTTGAGGAGTTCTTTCAATTCATCGGTTTCGATCGATTTGACCCCTTTTGCTGGAATCATCCGGTAGACCATATAGACAATGACAGCCACCGCCACCATGATCCACAGGGTATTCATTTCATCTCACTCCTCTTCTTCCGCAAAGATAGAGATTCTATAAAGCAAGCCACGAGGACAAACGGTATTTTACAGTGACTCCGCATGCCTCGTGTACAGTCAGACTTCAACTCATGTCAGTCAACTCTTCTTTACAAAGAACCGGAATACGTCATTGTCTTCTTCCACTTTAAGCAGTTCGTTGTTCGTCCGTTTTACCCAACTTTGAAAATCATTCACGGAACCTTTGTCCGTCGATTCCAATTGCATAATCTGACCTGGTTGCAAGCCTTCCATGGCTTTCTTAGCTTTTACAATCGGCATCGGACAGCTCAGTCCCTTTGCATCGATAATGACATCTGCTTGCACGAAAATTCCCTCCTTAGATTATTGGTGATGAACGGCACACCGGTTTGGCCCAATTTCAAGTTCCATGGCCTCTTGATCCGTCACATGCTCCGTACCCCGGTTAATGCCAACGATCCGTTCATAGTTCGGCGGCGTTTCTCCAACCGCACTGACGACTTGTTCCGTAAATTTCTCCATATCTGTTGTCCGCATAATCTCGTTGCTGCGTCGAATGTCACCAAGGGTTGCACCAACATACCCGTTTTCATTGATTTCCTTGATATCAGCGTAGTGGGTCGGCAATACCAATACGTCATCCGGCAAATCTGCGACTTTCTTGAACACGGTATCGTATAGGGATTGCGCCCATTCTTTGGCTTTGCCACCTAAGTCCGGTCTGCCAAGTCCGCCGACAAAAATCGTGTCTCCAGACAGTAGGAACTTACGATTAACAAGGAACGATGTACTCCCAGGAGTATGTCCCGGCGTAGGCATCGCCAGAATCTCAACATCCACGGCCCCAAACTGAATGTGACTGTGTTTCTCCAAGGGTTCAAAGGGCTGGTCGGAACCCTGCATTTCTCCTGATGAAATGTAATATGTGGCTCCTGTTTGCTTTGCGAGGTCGATACCACCAGAAATGTGATCTGCATGCAAGTGAGTGTCCATGACGTGGGCAATCTTCACATTTTCCTGTTTGGCAAAATCGATGTATTCGTCGATCTTACGTCCCGGATCGACCACTAAAGCAGAACCTTCCGAAACCACCATGTACGAAAGACAACCTTTGGCGAGTCGATTGAATTGAACCAATTTCACCTTCTCATCGACAGCAATTGTTACTGGAACGTACAACTGGCTCCATCCGGCCATACCCTCTTTGAGAGACCGTACTTTGTATCCCTTCTCCTCAAGTATGTCGGCCACCATTTCGGACGATCCGCCCTTGGCACAGACCACTACAATCTCTGTGTCTTTCGGCAAGTCCTTATACACCGTTTCATCTTCATCAAGGAAGTCGAAGTACGGAATGTTCATCGACTGTACGTTATGACCTTCGATTTTCCACTCGCTGTAATCCTCAGGATTTCGCACATCCAGGATAAACACCGAGTCGTCCTGATTCATTTTTTGGTGAAGTTGCTCTATAGTGATTGAATCAGCCATCTCTTTCATTGCACCTCATTTCGTAATTTTCTCTAAAGGTCCAGACCACCCAGACATACCGGGTACGACGTTTTTTACGTTTGAGAATCCTTTTCGGGTCAGGATTTGACAGGCTGCGTCGCTGCGGTGCCCAGAGCGGCATACCACATACACTTCTTGATTGGTTAAGTGCTGGAGCTCTCTCAGAGTTTCTTCAAGCTGCCCCAAGGGAACGGATTTCGCTCCGGGAATATGTCCGAATGCGTATTCCATCGGCTCCCGAACATCCAGTATGACCGGCTCTTTCTCCAGTTTTTGTAGCAATTCCTCATTGGATACTACGTGTGGATGCTTGGCTTCTGGTTTCTGTTCATTCGGATCGGCTTTACGAATGTAATGCTTGAACACGTCGCCTTCCTGGGTCGTTCCAATTAACTGGTGTCCTGTGCGGTTGGCCCAGCTTTTCACATCAGCCACAGACCCTGGGTCCGTTGCAAGGACTTCCAGAACCTGGCCTGGTTGAATCTCTTCAATGGCCTTTTTTGTTCGAACAATCGGCATCGGGCAGGAGAGCCCTTTGCAGTCAAGCGTCTTGTCTACAGACTGTGCAACCAATGTGATGCCTCCAATCGTTATAAAATCCCGCTCCAAATTTTAATGGTGGTGCCAATGATCATAACCAACAGGATGATCCGCAAGGCCTTGGTGTTTACTCGTTTGCTGACTGCCGTTCCAATCGGTGCTGCAATAAGGCTCGCCAGCACAACAATGACTGACGGCCAAAACGGGATGTGCCCTGCCATGATCTTGCCTGCGGTTGCCCCAATTGAGGATATAAACGTGATCGCTAGTGATGTTGCGATGGTGATTCTGGTGGGGATGTTCAGCACTGTCAACATGATTGGGACGAGCATGAACGCTCCACCAGCACCCACAATTCCCGAAGCGATACCCACCACAAAGGCTGATACGGTAGCAATGATCTTATTGAAGCGTACCTCTTCAAGTGTCACTCCGTCTCTTCCCCTACGGGGAATGAACATCATCACAGCAGCAATTACGGCAAGTATCCCGTAAACCACATTGATGATATTCCCGGACAGGAACTTTCCGCCGTACGCTCCAAGAAAGCTTCCAATGATGATTGCCGTGCCCATGTAGGCAACAAGGCCAATATGAATCAGTTTCTGCTTGCGAACTGCAAGTACACCAGCCAATGTAGCGAAAAAGACCTGTAGTGCAACAACACCCGATACTTGGTGGGGAGTAAACCCTTGAAGCCCCACCATGACCGGTACATACAAGAGCAACGGATAGTTAATGATGGCTCCCCCAATGCCAAGCATTCCAGACAGGAAAGAACCGACAAAGCCGATTAAAAATAGAATGGCAATGTACTCGAACGTCATGTATGCATCGCTCCTTCAGTCATCAATGACAGCCGGAGCTCCTGTTTCAACCCCGCCTTAGAACGTGACTGTAACATCTGCGTCATAAGCAAAGTCCAGGAACGTAGCGGCGCCTCCCACCTCGATGCCATCAATGAAGTGTTCTTTTGTGAGTCCCACAACATCCATGGTCATCTGGCAAGCAATCAGCTTGACACCACTTTCTTTGGCGATGTCGAGAAGTTCGCTGATAGAAGGCACATTGGCCTTCTTAAAACCTTCCACGTAATGTTCCTTACCCGCACCCATGGTCAACAGGTTTGCTGCATCCTTATGGATGATGCTGAGTGCGTCGAAAGTAAAGAAGATAGCGACCTCAGCATCGGTTGCTGCTGCGGCTGTTGCGATGTTCAACACTTTATAAGCGGTCTCCAATCCGCCGTTCGATGCGATGATTGCTACACGCTTTGTCATATTTGTCTTCCCCCTTGGTTTGTTAGCGAAAATTGTTACTGCGTTGACACGGAATTATCTTGTCACTTCTCCATTCCAGGCACTCATGCCGCCGAGCATATTTTTGACGTTTGAATACCCCATTTCCATCAGAAACTCACACGCCTTATGGCTGCGGTTCCCGCTCCGGCAAACCAAGATGGTTTCTTTTTGCGGATCGATTTCGTGGTATCTTTCCGTAAATCTGGATAACGGGATGTGCTTTGCTCCTGGAATCGTGCCTTCCTTGACTTCGGCGTTTTCCCGCACATCCACAATCGTGAATGAATCGCCTCGTTCAAGGCGTCCTTGGACATCCAAGGGATGAATGTTCACCACTTTTTTGTGCAACATAAGCATTGTAGAAAACCTCCTCCATATACTACAAGGGGTATATTTTGTGGATTTTTGAAGGGAACCGCTTGAAGAGCGATTCCCCTGTTCAGCTCTTTTCATGTACCCCACGGGGTATATTATCGTCGGGACCATGTACCTTGTCAAGTGACCATCAACCGATGACGTGGTATACTATATCCAAGTAAACAAACTTGTTTTTGCGGAGATGAACCGTGATGTGGAACAAAATCATTTCCTGGTTCCAGGAAACATGCCCAACATGCCATGAAGAGTTAGTGTGCGAAAAGTTCGGTGCCTATTGCTGTACGGTGAAAGTTTGCCCAAACGGACACTATCGCTTGGAACGGCACGCCCTTATCGGTGTACCTATTGAGTACCGCTAGCATGGAGGATTGGCCGGAAACAAGGTGCTTAAAGACGCAAATGAGGGCGCTTCTCCTCTGAGGCATGGCTCTCCCATACATCCATTTGCAGGCTACGAGTCAATCCTGCAAGTCCCGCAAACGTTGCAAGTATTCCTCCCGATCGATTTCTCCACGAGCGTATCGTTCTTTTAACACACGGATTGCTGGATCCATCGACAATCCATCATCTCGCCTGCCATTTGCCCTTCTTACAACACGAACGACCGCCCAGGCGATGAGAAGGACTCCGGCAATGACGACCAACATCGATAAAATCCAATAAATGCCCATGAATCCCGACCCCATCATTCCCATACCGCTCATCATTATGTTCTGCACTCCAATCTCTTCAGCCTACCTATAGTTTATCGCAGTTTGTGGCATAATAATCCAGAAGAAGGTGCTGACATGGAAAACGATAAATTGATCACTCGACGTGAATTTCTCATGGCTCTGGGTGGCCTCGCCTTGGTTGGCATCGGGAGCTACCCTCTTGTTCGGACTTTTTTGCCTGGCGTAGTGGCTCCTTTGGTATTGCCTCAAAAACCCACCGTCCCGTGGAACGGCTCCACCAAGACCTTTATGTTTGATGTTGCAAGGGGAAATGTTTCCCTCGGGGACGGCCGTCGGTTCAGCGGATATCTCATCAACGGTCAATTTCCTGGTCCTACAATCCGTGTTCGTGAAGGCGACAAGGTTCGAATTACCCTAAACAATCACCTGGACCAACCTACTACGCTGCACTGGCACGGCGTTGATGTCCCGTCTCCGATGGACGGCGTGCCTGGAATCTCCGAGAACCCTATCCCTCCCGGAAAGTCGTTTACATACGAATTCATCGCTGGACCGTCCGGAACTCGGTGGTATCACTCTCATGTGTTTGAGATGGATCAAATCCCGAACGGCTTGTTTGGTGCCTTCGTCATCGAACCTGCGAGCGGTAAGGAACCTTACCCAGCGGATCGTGAAATGACGCTCATCCTTTCGACATGGGGATACCAAACCAACCCTGGATTCGACTATGGCATGCAAACGAGTGGCGGAATGGGCCAGATGATGATGGGGGGCGGAAATATGGTGTCCTCCAGCCAGGGATTGGTTCACTTGATCAACGGAAGTGTTCCGAGCTCTGTACAACCAATCACCGTTCGGGCCGGAGAAAAATTGCGTCTACGACTCATCAATGCCAGCGCTTCCGAATCCTATTGGCTCACCATGGATACCGGTAGCTTTATGGTTACTCATACAGACGGGAATCCGCTCGACAACGCCGTTCCGGCAAGCGACTTATACATAGCTCCCGCTGAACGGTATGACATCGTAGTTACACCGACGCAATCAGGAAAGTGGTTTCTACGGTCGAAAATTAACGGCCAAGAATCCATACAAATTCCCTTTTCAACGGATGGTTCAGTGAGTGGAGTCCCATCGTCGGCACCTTCGTGGTCGTATTCCAATTTCTCGAGAGGGACCGGTTCTTTACCGAAAGCAGATCAGCACTTTCAACTGACCCTAAGCAGCGGCATGATGATGGGGTCAAACTGGACCATAAACGGGGCCTCCTACCCGAAGACAACCCCTCTTCGTGTAAAAACTGGGGATCGAGTTCGCATCGAAATGCAGAATATGAGCATGATGGAACATCCGATGCATCTGCACGGGCACCCGTTCGAAATCACGAGCTTCAACGGAAAACCACTTTCACGGCCATTGGTGAAGGATGTGGTCAACCTGCGGCCAATGGAACGCTGTACCATCGATTTTTTGGCGAATAATCCAGGGAACTGGTTTTTTCACTGTCACAATTTACAGCATATGCGGAGTGGACTAGCTACCGTTGTCGAATATGTAGACTATCCGCTTCCCCACATTGATAAGTGGATGTGATCTGTATTCAATCTGACCTCGTGATATAATCTCCGTCAACAGTACATCTTTCGTTGCTCGCCCAAATAGAACACCGTCAACGCCCGATATTTTCACCTTTATGACCATCCGTTCTTCGTATTGTCTTCACAATTCCGTGATACAACGATATCGAACACTAGTGATGAGGAGGGATATCCCATGCTGCAAACCATTGGAACGATTGTCGCTTTCCTCGCTTGCCCGTTGATGATGGTACTCATGATGAAAGGAATGCACGGTGGACACGATGGACATTCCATGCACGGTGATGCCAAACGTAAGTTCCACTCCAAGGAGGAAGAACTGGCGGATTTAAGAGAGAAACTTCAAGACATGCAAGCACAGTACGACCGGATCGCCAGGGATATGCAAAACGAGTCAACCTCCCATAAGCCTTCCGACCGGTATCGAGAGATCCATCTCTAATTCATCTCTGGGCCGTCACATGAAGATCCCGCCGTGCACAGCAGAGGTGAATTTGCTATGAGTATTACAGACAAAATTCGTCACCGATATGACCGGATCGCTCCATTGTTTGATAAGATGGACCGAATGGTCGATAAAAAACACCGAGAGAGCTTGATTGGAGACGCACAAGGCGAAGTTCTCGAGGTGGGGGTCGGAACTGGAGCCAATCTCAAATTTTACCCAGCAAATGTCAACGTTACGGGCATCGACTTCAGCCCCCGGATGCTGTCGTTCGCAGAGAAACGTGCCAAAGAATGTGCCTCTCCTGTGCGGCTCTTACAAATGGACGTGCAGAACCTAGACTTCGCTGACAATACGTTTGATACTGTTGTGTCGACCTGTGTATTCTGTTCCGTCCCGGATCCAATTGCTGGACTCCGTGAAATCCGTCGAGTGCTTAAACCCGGTGGACGCCTCCTGATGATTGAGCACATGCTGAGCGATCACCTTCCGATTGCGGTGCTTCTTCATCTGCTCAACCCCCTCACAGTCCGGATATCGGGGGCAAACGTCAACCGCAGGACGATGGATAACCTTTCGAAGGCGGGGTTCTACATTCGAGACATGCGGTTTCTGGCGTTCATCGATGTGCTTCGTCGGATCGAAGCCATACCAGACAAATGAGGTTAGAATAACCAAACATCAATGTGAATTCGATCGTTCCGGTTCGTGGGGCCACCAAACCGTAAACGTAGAACCTTGGTTGACCGTACTTTTGACATTGATAGTTCCATGTGACAGTTCAACTAAGCGTTTCACTATGGCGAGCCCTAGACCACCTCCACCCGTCCTGCGATCCCGAGACTTTTCCACCCGATAAAACCGCTCGAAGATGTTGTCAAGCTCGGCTTCCGGGATGCCAATGCCCGTATCCTCCACCCGTAAAAATGCCCTTTCGTTGTCATAACCCACAACTACAGTGATGCCTCCCCCGTTCGGGGTAAATTTGACCGCATTATCGAGTAAGTTCCATGTGATCTGCGAAACATGGTTCGGATCGGTCTTCACCCACACGGGTGACGCTGCTTCGATGTAAGACAATTTCAGCCCCGCTCGTTGGCACCTCGCTTCGAACAGTTGCGAAACAGGTTGTACAACCTGGCAAAGATCGATCCGGTGTGAAATCGGTTCAGACGACACATCCACCTCATACAGCGTCTCCACTGAAGAAACAAGTGTTTGGAACCGTTCGATTTCCTCCAGGCAGCTCTGGAAGTGCTCCTGGCTCGGTTCCCAAATCCCATCGTAGAACGCTTGGATTTGAGAACGTAAGGTTGTGAGCGGTGTCCGAAGCTCGTGTGCGATGTCTTGCATCAGATTTTTGCGAAACCTTTCCTGTTTGTCCAACTGGCTCGACAGATAGTTCAATGTGTTCCCTAAGGATGCCAACTCATCACGCCCTTCAACCGGGACAGTGGCTGACCAATCCCCTCGGGCAATTCGCTCTGCCTGATTCTGCATAGTCAAAATTCGGTGAGTCATCGCACGAGAAATGAGGGTTGCCAGCACCGCAGTCACTGCTACGAAAATTACAAGTGTCCACAGCAAGCTTTGGGTGAGCGCCTGCTCAAAATGAGTTTGAATTTGCTGCGTCAAGGAATGCGATACCGTATTAACCGGCGGACAGACCACCATGAGAAAGTGACGATGGACCTCATATTGAAGGATTAAGGCAAGTAAAATGAGCAGTCCGCAGACACTTGTGAAAAACGTCAGCAACATCTTTTTGCGGATACTCATTCGTCATACCCTCCGAACCGGTAGCCCATTCCGTAGATGGTCTGGATGTAAATAGGATGTCTTGGGTCATCCTCGATCTTCGCCCTCAGGTTTTTGATGTGCGCATCAATGGTTCGGATATCGCCACGAAAGTCCATACCAAATATTCGCTCAATCAATTCCTCCCGGCTAAAGAGACGCTTGGGATAACGCCCAAAGGTAGCCAACAACTTATACTCCGTGGTCGTTAGATCGGCGTTTACCCCGTTTTTATACGCCACCTGTTTTACTGCATCCAGTATCAAATCCCCGTCCCGGTATATGATGCGGTCGGCCAACGGGTGATCATCAAGTGTTCGACGTAAAATAGCCCCCACTCGGGCAACCACTTCATTGGGATTAAACGGCTTTGTCACGTAATCATCGGCGCCAATAGAGAGGCCCCTAAGTCGGTCTTCATCCTTGTGCTTCGCCGTCAGCATTAAGATGGGTACAGACGACTTGGATCGCAAAATGGAACAGACTTCCTCCCCTGGTACGTCTGGCAACATCAAGTCTAAAACAACGAGAGACGGTCGGATCTCCTCCACCATTCGCAGTGCATCGCTGCCTGTGAAAACTGAAACAACGTCGTATCCCGCTTTTTCCAAGTAAAGTGAAAGCATCTCTACAATTTTCGGTTCATCATCGGCAATCAGAATGGTTTGCTTCGCCATGTTTACTACCTCGCTTCACGTTATCACTCTGTCTATTATCTCGGATGTGAAGGATTCGTGTCTTCATACTGTCTTCAAAATCGGCTGTTACACTACGAGTGTTCGAGCAGTGTCGCCAGAATATAGCCGAGCCGTCTGCGGTCAATGACCTCGTATTCACCTGATAAAGATGCTTAACAAATTAAAGGGGTGATTTCCATGAAGAACAAGAACTGGGCCATATACACTGGTATCGCCGTGCTTATAGCTGGCATAGGTGGTGGTTACTATGGTTGGAAGTCTCAGCACCAATCTGTATCTGCAATCGCCAAGGTGCCGGCACAGAACGGAAACCTGATTCCGGTGTCCGACTACGTAAGCCACCCGTTGGCAACAACACCAGTCGACTCTTTTACGCTAACTGCCGAATCCAAAACTGTCACACTTGCCTCGGGAAAAACTGTGAAAGCCATGACCTTTAATGGAACTGCCCCAGGGCCACTCCTGACAGTGAAGCAAGGCGATCTCGTTGAAGTCACAGTACACAATAACCTCAGTGTACCCATCACTGTTCACTGGCACGGAATCGATGTACCAGGTGCTGAGGACGGTGTACCTGGTCTAACCCAGAACCCCATTGCACCAGGCGCAACCTACGTGTACAAATTTGTTGCGAACAATCCAGGAACATACTGGTATCATTCGCACGTGAACAGCGTAACCGAAATTGGGGAAGGACTGTACGGCGGAATCGTTGTTCTACCCAAGACCCAAACCACGCCAGCTCCCGACAAGGACTATACCCTGCTTTTGCATGAATGGTCCACATCCTCCACATCGAGTAGCGATGGAATGAGCGGCATGGGAAATATGAGCAACATGAATGGTATGAACATGAACGGCACGGACGACATGGGCAGCATGAACATGAGCTCCCCTAGCCTTCGTACAAGCGGGTTCCAAGTGACAGACACGGATCGCACCGCCGTGAACGAAATGTCGAACATGTATGATGCGTACACTGTCAATCAGACGGCAAGCGGCCAAACTATGCTGGAAGCAAAACCAGGACAAACGGTTCGTTTGCGCTTAGTCAACGCAGGTAACATGACGCATCTCATGACATTGGTTGGGGCGCCTTTCAAGGTAGAGGCAATGGACGGACAAGATGTTTCCAATCCGACACCAATTGATAACGAGCTACTCCCCATCGGCGCCGGAGAACGGTACGACATCGAGTTTACGATGCCAAAGAGCGGCATCGTGCAGTTGGTAAGTGGCGATCCGAATTCGACAGAACGAATGCAATTGCGGGCTACGATTGGGGACTCTATGTCCTCCAACATGGGTTCCATGTCCGACATGCCAAATGTACAAAACGAACCATGGTTTGACTTCACGAATTACGGGAGCGGCAATGCAACAGGTCGACCCACATTCTCTCCGAATCAACACTTCGACAAGTCGTTCAACATGACACTTGGCGTGGCGATGGGCAAGAATGGTATGGAATACACCATCAACGGCAAGGCGTTTCCGAATGTCCCACCGTTCGTCGTGAACACGGGTGACACGGTAAAAGTTCATATTGAGAACAAGACCGGCTACATCCATCCGATGCACCTACATGGACACGACTTCCAAGTTCTTACCCGTGACGGCAAGCCTTTGACAGGCAGTACAGTGTACCTTGACACACTGGAAGTCCTTCCTGGGGAAACCTACGACATCGCTTTTAAGGCGGATAATCCGGGACTTTGGATGTTCCATTGCCATGATTTACATCACGCATCGGCTGGCATGGATGTAGTGCTTCAATATGCAGGCGTTTCGAATCCGTATAACCCGAAGGACATGTCGGAATGATAGAAGTACTAATCCACTCTTGCCTTCACGATCTTTCATTTTTGGTGTAACAATTCCGCTGTGCGCAGCGTCCAAATTATGAGAGAGATGACGGTAGGTAAGGTGGGGTCGTTAGAGTGCAGAGGCATTTACTGTTGATTGGAACAGCACTCGTTGCTTCAGTCCTGGCAGCAGGGTGCGGCAGTTCAACAACCTACACGCCGTCAGGAAGCTCAACAACGTATCCGCCATCGGAGGCAATTCGACGGGGGGACGTGGTTGTTGGCCCTGGCGAGAAAATCTCGAATCTATCCACCTTCACACGATTTCTAAACGATCTTGACCATCACAAGTCCGGCACGCTTCAGATTACAAGATATACATCAGAGGGTGATCCGATATTCGCTGACTTGTCGACTGACGGAAGCGTGATTCGATACACTTTTGATGATTCGCAGGACAAATTTGGAGGGCAGAACAAAGGGCGGCAGACAACTACATGTGTAGGAGTCTCCGCCCGCCACGTTGCCCATGGAACGACGTACGTCGTGACTGGGTGTCAGGACAAGAATGTGCCCAGTGAACTCTTATTCGTTCCGTCTTCAAACCACTAATTTTTCGGCGACAAACACATAAAGGAATTCTGCCGGAAACAACCGTTTCCTAACCGTAAATCCCACTTCGCTCAATGCCTTTTCCATTTCCCTCGAAGCGATGCGCACCTCCATTGGCGGTCCCATTGGGCTCTCCTTTGGTTCCCAGTCCAGGCACAGGAATTTTCCGCCGACTTTCATGATTCGGTGTACCTCTTGAAGCCCTTGCGTCAAAGGACGAACAGCGTGAAGAACCATTGAGGCGATCACAATGTCTGCAACGCCTTCCCGTAGTGCAATGCTCTCAATCTCCAACGGTCGGGACGACGTTTGTCAGCCCTTGCTTCTCCACTCTTGTCTTGAGCACCTCTAGCATCTTGGGTTCTACATCCAGTGCTTGAACCGTTCCTTTTGTTATGTGGGCCGCCGGAATCGAGAAATAGCCAGTCCCTGCGCCCAAATCCACGACCGTAGCATTTGCTTGCACCGGCAACATTCGCAGCAATTCCTCAGCAGGCATAAGTTTTTTTCGCTCCGGTGTGTCCAAAAGGTGCATCTTTTCAGGGGGAAAACGATGTGCATGTTCGGACATTGAGAGCCCTCCTCTTTGTCTTGATATGACTAAGCTACGATTGCTGCGACACTTTACGCCGCTCTTGTTGCTTACGCCACCCATACCGAGTAAGGCCTCGTGGCTTGTACACTGAAAGTGCCGTGGCCACGAGCAACGCCAGTAGTGCTACGCCGGAGACGAACACGAGCTGGATCTGCGTCGGAAAATCAGCACCGGACAACGATGACATCGCTGCCATACCTGCAAGGTAGTTGATTGGCTTCAGATGCACCAGCAAACCGATGGTAGAGAGAACCGTTATCACAAGCTTGATGACGATCCAATAGTAGCGAAACAAGCCCCATTCTGTTCCTAATGACGAGATGACACCGGTTATCAGTGAAGCGAGGCCAAACGGCACGATGACGTACCGAGTGATGGGCAACATCCCGAAATAGACGGCCCGCACCATTTGAGCGTCCTGGATGGTAAGGCCGGCGATGGCAAGCGCCAGGAAGGCAGCCACTGAGCCAAACCAGCCGACCGAGACAATGACGTGTACAGTGAGCGCAAACTTACGGAGACTAAGTGTCATGGTCATTACATCTTCATCCCGTTCATGTTCGACATGTGGTGCATGAAAGGGCTGTGTCCTGTGAGGTGCAGGATGACAAACAGTAGGATCAGAAGCAGGCCTATGACCCCAAACACCTTCACCCAGCGTGGCATGCTGGGTGGCGAGTCGTGATCGGGCTTTTGCGAGTCTTGTTCGGAAATCTTTCTCATCGAAATGTCCACCTCTTGTTCATAATTTCTGAGTGCAATCCCAGCATAGCAAGCTAATATGAACGGACGGTGAACGCATGACCTCCCTATTTTCGGTTCTCCATCTTTAAGGCAACCGGGAGCGTAAACGTGAACGTAGACCCTTTCCCCACCTTGCTTTCCACGTGTATGGGGCTTTGATGAAGGTCTAAGATGTGCTTCACAATAGACAGGCCTATTCCAGTACCCGACTCCTTTGTTCGAGCCTTGTCTGCTTTATAGAATCGTTCCCATATAGACTGCATTTCCTCTTGGCTGATTCCCGGCCCGTAATCCCGAATAGAAACCACCGCTTGCTCTTCCTTTTTCACAATCACTTCGACCGAACTATTCTGTCGGGAGACTTGCACGGCATTCTGAATCAAATTTACGATCACTTGATCGATGCGGTCCGGATCGGCAAATACATAGGTGTCTTGGTTTTCTTCAGAAATCAAATCCACATTCACCCGTTTGCTCGCAAATCCAGGCTCTAACCGGGCCACCACTTGGCGCACCAATTCCGAGAGATTAAAGGTAATCGGTCGGATTTCGAACTGCCCCGTCTCTATACGGGCCACGTCAAGCAGATCATTGACCAGCTTCATCATTCGCTCGGTTTGTTCTTTCATGATGGTGAAATAATGGCGCTTTCGTTCGTCTGGGACTGTGCCATCCAGGAATGCGGTAGCGAATCCATGAATGGAAGTCAGCGGGGAGCGCAAATCGTGAGAGACGTTGGCGACAAAATCCTTTCGCATCTGGTCCAGGCTAGCCAACGCTTGGGCCATGTCATTGAAAGTGTGCCCCAATTCTTCCAGCTCATCATGTGTGTTGATTGTGACCCTTTGATCAAATTGCCCCTTGGCAATCTGGAGAGCAACCCGATTTAACTCTCGAAGCGGAGCGGTAATTCTCTTCGAGAGATAGTAGGCAAACATGGCTGAAACAGCAATTGAAATGATGGAAGCTAACCCCAACAAATAGGCGTGGGATTGGAAGTGAACCGAATTTCGATGCATGTTCTCCAGACTATGTTGAAACAACAGGTCATAAGCAATATTGAGGACAAGATGCGATACAAGGACGATAGCGATAAAGGTGAGAAACACTCTCCAGAAAATACTCTTCTTTTGAATCACTCGTTGTCCACCTCGAATTTGTACCCGACTCCCCGTATGGTTTGTACCCTCCAGCAACGGTCGGAGTCCCCCAGTTTTTCTCGAATCCTTTTGACGTGGACATCGACCGTTCTCGGATCTCCATCGAAATCCAAGCCCCATATTTGATCAAGCAACTGCTGGCGTGTATAGACTTGGTTTGGATGCGAGGCAAGGAAATACAGAAGCTCCATTTCCCTGGGCGCTACTACAATTTCCTGGGTATCACAGATCACCTTGTATTGATTCATATCGATCTTCAACAGAGGAAGTTCAATGAGCTCATTTTCAACCAGTATCGGATTGACTCGCCGCAATACCGCCTTTATCCTCGCCATCAGTTCGTTCGGGTCAAACGGTTTCACTATGTAATCGTCTGTACCTAGCTCGAAGCCTTTGAGTTTGTCGTAGCTTTCGCCTTTTCCGGTCAGAATGATAATCGGCGTTTTTTGAAACCGCCGGATTTCCTTGCAGACTTCCCACCCATCCATTTCCGGCAGCATAATGTCCAGAACGACAAGATCGGGAGTGGTGTCATAAAACATTTCGAGTCCTGTCATTCCGTTTTGTGCAACATTGACTATGTACCCGTTCTTTTCGCCGTATAGAGTAACCAACTCACATATATTTGGATCGTCTTCAACGACGAGAACTTTGACCTGTTTATTCATCCAACGGCCCCCGATTCGTTTACCTCCATATTGGCATCTTTTCATGAACGGAGCGTGAACAAATTTCGTACCCAGCCTCAAATCTATGGCAAGCCTTCCGGTCGGTGCGCATATACCTCTATGGGGTATTTAATTCCGCCGGCAGGAGTGTTGAGAATGTTGCTGATCACGAGTCTTCTCGGCTCAATCATTGGCTTTTTTGTGTGCTACCAAACGGTGGCCAAGATGCACCATGTGAACAACCCCATCCGAATGCGGGTCTGCATGCTCAACAGCATGTCTCTGGCTTTTATATTCGCCATGCTCATCGAGCTGACCACGGGCAGCAAGAGTCTGGCCGTTATCATACCGGTCGTCACAGTCTGTCTTCCCATGGTGCTTATGATGAAACCATTTAACGTGCTTGATGTGGTGGAATCCTGTATTGCGAACCTCATGAGCGTATCAATGAGCGTCATGCTCATCGGTATGGTAGATCACGGTGTGATTTGGGCCATCCAATGCGTCCTCGTTTTAATCGAAATCATGCTCTATGTGGTCGTCTTGCGAAAGGTCCGCATTCTGTGATTCGCTCGTTCCCTTGAAGTCAGAAACCCCCTCTGCGATGAGGGACACTACGATGATGGCGATATAAAACCACTGTGATGGACGAAAGACTATGAACACCGTGGTGTGTGGAACAAGTACAGAGGTCAGGAAAAGCAATATCCCAAATGCGGCCCACAACCGCTGCGGATAAATGTTCGGCTGACGACGATATCTCCGAATCAACATAAGCAATAAACAGGCCCCAAAGGCTCGAAGGATGTATTCCAGACGAAACGGATCCAGATTCACGACAGCGAGGTAGGCAAACAACAGAATGCTACCACTGACGACGCCCTCTGCGGTAGAAACGAAAGCTCGCCTTCCTAATACCTTGGATTTTCGCAGACCATACATCAGGTACAGAATGGCGGCCAAAACTCCAATCGGCCAGCCATCGGTTGCCGATCCACCGAGCATCGAAAGAATGTCTTCACTCCAATTAAGGCTTGGATGCAAGACCAACCCGCCGACAAATTTGCTGAAGAAGATATAGGCCAGTACAACGCCGGATACCCGATCCTTTACGGCTATTGCAATCGGGTCGTTCTTTCCTGTGAACTTCAAGTACATCCAAGCGACAAAGCCAGCAATGACGAGCGCAATCCAGACAGCAGGGAGGCGTTCCGGTAGAGAGTACAGCATCACTGCGAAATCCTTTGAAGCTGGTCATTCAGGTTTTGAGCGGTGATCAGACCGAGATTTACATTGGTGATGATACCCTGCCGATTGACAAATAACGAGGTTGGGAATCCCACGACACGGTATTCCTTTAGGACCGAACCAGTTTTGTCAAGAGCCACTGGCCAGGTTATTCCGTAGTGTTGAATGAACTGTTCCACATCCGTCATGTTATCCTGGGATGTTGCATTGACGCTGAGGAACACGACCTTGCTCCCGTATTGTTTGTAGGCCCTCACAATGTCCGGGGTTTCTTCATTGCAAGGCGGACACCAGGAAGCCCAGATGTTTATGAAAATCGGTTTGTCAACAAGTTCACTTGTATTGACAATCTTGTTGTCTAGATATTCGGTCAGTGTGAAAGGGGGCATACGATACCCTTGTTGGGGAGCGGCTGCGACATTTGCCTCAGTGCCCTGGCTTTGATGCTTGAGTCCTAGTCCACCGACCGCCGTAGCCATGGCTACTACTGCAACGGTGATAAAGGTCCATTTGACCGACTTTTTCACGGTCTCCCTCCTCCATGATTAGAAACCGGTGAATCCACCATACAATTTGATGAGCCACACTGTGATTCTTGTCATGCTGTTCGTCAGGAGTAGCGCACCGAGCAGAATCATGATGTATCCGCCAATTTTCGAAAGTACGGCGCCGTACTTGGCCAGCTTTCGCACTGACCCGAGCGTCAGCCCCAAGATGAAGAAGGGAATCGCAAATCCCACAATGTACGCCAGAATCAGTGCGATACCCAAAGCGCTCTGCGTTGCGCTCATGACTAGTACAGCAGCGAGAATCGGGCCGATACATGGAGACCAGCCTGCGGCAAAACTGATTCCAACCAGGACTGATCCCAGGTAGCTGGTTCCCTCACCCTTGAATTCCCACTTCTTCTCCATCAGAAGCCACTTTGGTGTTAAGAGACCGCTAAGGGTAAGTCCCATCACGATCACGATGATGCCGCCTACGATCCGAATCACGTCTCGGTAATCCACAAAGAGCTGGCCAATGAGTGTTGCAGATAGACCCAACGCAAAGAAGATTATTGAAAAACCCAAGATGAAAAACAGCGTGTGCGTGACTGCTCGGAGACGGTGATTGACTGACTGTTCACCGGATTTGTTAAAAGTCACGCCTGAGATGTATGAGATGTAGCTTGGGTACAGAGGCAAGCAGCATGGAGACAAAAACGAAAGGACCCCTGCTATGAATGCCAGCCACAGTGTCGGATGTGTACCTAAACTCAAAGCGCCTCCCCCAATCCTTAGTGAAGTCCCGCTGCTTTTGCATCTGATAACATCTGTGATTCCGTTAGCGGGCCAATCAAATGGCTGACAACCTTCCCGTTTGCTGTGATAAAGAAGGTTTCCGGTTGTCCGGTCACGCCATAACGGGAAGACCACTTGTCATAAGGACTTAACAGAACTGTAATGCTGTCAGGCACATGATATTGCGAGACATACTGCTGGACCATTACCGGTCCATCACCCCGGTCGATCATCACGACGTGAATGTCGTTGCCGTATTCCTTCGCAAATGCAATCAGGTCCGGGGTCTCCTCGATACATGGCTGACACCACGGGGTAAAGAAGTTCAACAGCACTGGCTTTCCACGTAACGATTCAAGAGAAAAGGATTGGCCAGACACGGTGTTTTCCTGAATGTTCGGTGCAAGGCCCCCGAGTTTCACTGGAGTGTTGTATCGGATGTATGTCACAATCACGTATACAAATCCAAGCAGAATTAAAGCAAACACCGTGAAAATGACGGCGTTTCGTCGTACCTCTTTTCGCACACGCAACACCCTACTGTTACAGAATTGGTCAATGTCAGATTACACCGACTTTCATGATACATGTCCAATATGAAGAAAATATGAAGTGAGCGACATGCCTTCTGCACGTCAAATTTTAGGTCGGCATGTACGTTGACAATTATACCATACAGGGGTATGGTTTATATAGAAAAACAATCGAAAGTGAGGCATCGCCAATGTGCCCTGACCATCAAGGCCACAGCTACACCCCCAAAAAAGACGACCTGCTTCGGCGATTGAAACGCATAGAAGGGCAAGTTCGTGGGATTCAAAAAATGATTGAGGAAGATCGGTACTGTGTTGATATTCTCGTCCAAATTGCGGCCATTAAAAGCGCAGTCAATCAGGTCGGACTGTCGATCCTGGAATCCCATACCAGAGGCTGCGTGGCAGACGCCATATCGAATCATGTAAATGGTGACGAAAAAATTGATGAGCTCATGGAAGTCATTCGGCAGTTCACGAAATCATGATCTCGCACCAAAGGGGATGTAAGCAATGCCAGAGGTCACAGAAGTCACATTGCCCGTTGAGGGCATGACATGTGCAGCCTGTGCGGCTCGAATAGAAAAGAACGTCTCTAAGTTGTCCGGTGTGAAAGAAGTCAATGTAAACCTGGCATCTGAGCGAGCACGTGTTGTCCTAGACGGTGATACGACGTGGAAAGACGTTGTGGAGAAGATCGAGAAAACTGGTTACAGCGTTCCGACTCGAGATGTAGATTTCAACATCGAAGGAATGACCTGCGCCGCTTGTGCCGCCCGAATCGAAAAAGTGGTTAGCCGGCTCGATGCAGTAAAATCAGTCAATGTTAATCTTGCGTCGGAAAAGGCACACATCTCCTTCGTGCCTGGTGTGGTGCAGGAATCGGATTTGATTCGGACGATTGAGAAAGCCGGCTATGGCGCCAAACTGGCATCCGAAACTGCCATTGACGAGGAAAAACGCCGCAAACAGCAGGAATACAGGCGGGAAATCATCAAGTTCTGGGCGTCCGTCGTGATGACCACTCCCCTAGTCATTCAGATGTTTGTCATGCTATTTGGTGGTATGGCCTTTATGCCGAATTGGGTGAGTTGGCTCTTGGCGACACCCGTCCAGTTTTACATCGGGTGGCGATTCTATAAAGGAGCTTACCATTCACTCCGTGGATGCGCTGCGAACATGGATGTCCTGGTTGCCCTTGGTACATCCGTTGCGTACGTGTACAGTGCCATTCTGACGGTGCAAGGTCGGCCAGATGTGTACTTTGACAGCTCCGCTACAGTTGTCACGCTGATCTTTATGGGTAAGCTTCTTGAGGCAAGAGCCAAAGCGAAATCCAGTTCCGCCATCGAGGCGCTGGCCAAACTCGGCGCTAAAGTGGCACACGTCCTGCGTGACGGCGAAGAAGTCGATGTTCCAGTCGAGGAACTGCGTGTTGGCGATATCGCACGAGTTCGACCCGGTGAAAAAGTTCCAAGTGACGGCATCATCCAGGACGGCAACACCGCCATTGATGAGTCATTCCTCACGGGTGAATCCCTCCCGGTGGCCAAGGCTCCTGGGGACCCAGTGTTCGGCGCCTCGGTCAACCAGACGAGCGCATTCATCATGGAGGTCACGAAGGTAGGTTCCGATACGGCGCTCGCCCAAGTGATTCGGCTTGTCGATCAGGCCCAAGGTTCCAAAGCACCGGTGCAACGCTTGGCTGACAAAATCTCCGGCATCTTCGTTCCGATTGTGCTTGCCATTGCGGTGGTAACACTCATTCTTTGGGGCATTTTCGGTGGCTGGTCACATGGTCTCATTGCAGCCGTTGCGGTGCTCGTGATTGCATGTCCCTGCTCTCTCGGACTTGCTACGCCGACAGCCATTATGGTCGGCACAGGCTTGGGCGCTGAATCAGGCATTTTGATTAAAGGCGGCGAGCACCTCGAACTCGCTCACAAAGTGAACGCAGTCATCTTCGACAAGACAGGAACCATCACCTCAGGGAAACCGCAGGTGACCGACATTTGGTCCGTGGAAGGTGTAACGAATCAAGAACTCATCGCAGCAGCATCTGCGCTTGAGTCGCAAAGTGAACACCCGCTTGGCGCAGCGGTCGTCAAATATAGTAAGGACCAAGGCATTGTGATTCCGCCTGCCATGAGCGTTCAGGCGATTCCCGGTAAGGGGATTGAAGGTGTGGTTGAAGGACGTACGATTCGTATCGGCAACCGTAGATGGCTCACGGAGGTGGGTATCACCGATTTCCCGGAAGACACATTAGTGCAATTAGAGAACTCCGGGAAGACCGCAGTCATGGTAGCAAGTGACGACAAACTGCTTGGCGTAATTGCGATTGCCGACACCATTAAACCTGATGCGCAGGATACAGTGAAACAGCTCAGCGACATGGATATCGAAGTATGGATGATAACCGGCGACAACGAACGCACAGCAAAAGCTGTAGCTGCTGAGGTGGGCATTCAACATGTGATTGCCGGTGTCCTTCCTGCTGATAAATCGGCTAAGGTCAATGATTTGCGCAAAGATGGGCGAATTGTTGCGATGGTTGGAGACGGGATCAATGATGCTCCAGCTTTAGCGGCAGCAGACATCGGAATAGCCATGGGTACAGGCGCCGATGTGGCACTCGAAGCCGCAGATATTGCACTGATGCATGGCGGAACGCACGGTGTCGTGGATGCGATTCGGCTTTCGAAGGCGACGATGCGGAAGATTCGCCAAAACCTGTTCTGGGCATTCTTCTACAATGTGCTCGGCATTCCACTGGCGGCGCTCGGTATTTTGAGCCCGATTATCGCTGGTGCGGCGATGGCCCTGAGTTCCGTCAGCGTGGTTTCAAACAGCTTGCTCCTCCGTCGTTTGAAGCTAGGAAGGGAGGTGCATGCTGCCAGGTAAGATGGTGTCACGTAGCTATGTTCTGTGATTCAAATACTTAATCATAAAAGGAGATGCATGAGAAATGGCAACAGCAACAATCACGGTTAAAGGCATGACTTGCGGTGGCTGCGTCAATTCTGTGACGAAAGCTTTGAAAGCTGTGGACGGGGTGCAAGAGGCCAACGTGGATTTGCAGGGTCAAAATGCAACTGTAACGTTTGATGATTCGAAGACGAGCGTTGCAGCTCTGAAAGAGGCTGTTGAGGACGCAGGGTACGACGCAGAGTAACGCACGGCAGAAAGCGGTGGAAGGGATACTCCCCCCACCGCTTTTGCTGTTCAAGAGCATGAGAGAACATTACATTCTGGAAGTTCGAGAACACTATGGTTGGAGGTGTGTATCCTTTGACCTTGAATTGGTTACCAACTTTCTCTTACGTTTGGCTTATTGTCTCGGGGATATCATTCCTCGTTGTGCTCTTTGATGTACCGAAACAACATCAGCCCATGGAAATAATGAAGGTTGTTTGGCCGCTGACCACTCTCTATATGGGTCCCATTGGTCTATATGGGCATATTGGAGGTGGGGACGAGTTCCCGTCACACATTCAGCTCATCCAGATCACATGCTGAGCCACCATAGTATGGAACGTCACGGGATGCAAATGAACCATATGCACCACGGACCTCACCGACCGTTTTGGCAGAGTGTGTTCATTTCTTCGACTCATTGTGGTGCGGGCTGCGCCCTCGGAGACATCATTGGCGAAATACTTCTTGCCACATCACCGTTCGTCATAGCAGGGTCGGGGATGTTTACCTCGTACGTTGTGGATTTCGTCTTGGCATATGTGATCGGCATCGCATTTCAATACTTTTCAATAGTCCCCATGTAAGGCTTGTCACCGGCAGAAGGGATTAGTGCTGCACTAAAAGCGGACACTGCTTCACTGATTGCCTATGAAATCGGGATGTTTGCTTGGATGGCAATTGCACGGACCGTAATACCAATGTCACCCGCTCAGCCGACCTACTGGTTCATGATGCAGATTGCAATGATGATTGGTTTTGCAACCAGTTATCCAGCTAACTGGTTCCTCGTTCGGCGTGGAGTAAAACACGCAATGTAGAGGTTGCGTCGCATCCGAAGGAAAGCCGTTCGGCTGAAAGGTATGCATGCCCGTAACGTATTGCGGCAGGAGTCTCCCCATCTGCATTGATTCTCGTCAAATCACATGAATTCGACACAAAACCCTGTAATCGGCATGAGCCAAATACAGGGTACGCAGTGTAGACCGCTGTCGTCAAATCTTACGTCCTCAGTGTTACCTCACCACGTGAGTTGTTCATCATCTCCAAACAGCATTTTCTGTGCCTCAAAGAGGGCATCCACAAATTGAGGTACGTCGATCCGTTCAAAAGAGTTCTCCAAAACCACCTTACGCAAGGCAAATTGAATCAGAGGCATTAAAATGCCAATCAGTCCCTGGCTCAATTTGTACAACAGAGTTGATATTTGCGTGTCGCTTAAACTGACTGGGAACGGGGTTATTTGCGCCTCAATTGACCGAAGAAATGCGATATAGTCTCCATCAACGAACTCGAAGCGGCGAAGCTCGGACAGGGAAAACCTTCGGAAAAACCTCATATCATGTTGTTGCATTGTCCGAATTTCCTCTGGACCGACGAGAACAAGTGCTGCATTCGCCATGTTGCCCAAATGGATCATCGACTCCAATGCTTGAGTTATGGACACATTGCGAGACATGCCGATGTGGTGGGCCTCGTCGAAAATAACCATTTCAACATTCCTGGTCTCAAGAAGTGCAAGGGTTCGGCGCTGTAAGTCAACAGTTGAACGGGCCACCTCCGGAACTGCGTTGCCAAGTGATTCTTGAATACTGTGGTACAGGTTTCGCATAGAGAAGGGAAGCGGCAACTGGACATACACTACGGGGAGCTGCCCCTCCTGTGTCCCGGCGTGTTCGGCATTACTGTCAAGAACATATTTTCGCACTAGATGCGTCTTTCCAACGCCTGACTCGCCGATAAGTAGCATATTCTGTGGCGAAGTTTCATTAATGCGACTGCTCCATCGAAGCGCATCCATACGGTCATACATCAGTT
This sequence comes from Alicyclobacillus suci, assembly GCF_017329615.1. Taxonomy (GTDB): domain Bacteria; phylum Bacillota; class Bacilli; order Alicyclobacillales; family Alicyclobacillaceae; genus Alicyclobacillus; species Alicyclobacillus suci. The sequence continues at coordinate 47,879 of NZ_JAFMTW010000009.1, forward strand.
TTTGTTGGGGATATTCACCCTGAAAACGTCCAATTTTGTCCAGAAATTCTGCCGGATCAAAGGTCATTTCTTCGTCTGCTCCTTCGAGATGTATTATTCTAGCCTAAATCCGAAATCACTGGTGATTGCTTGTCCTCTGCAAGGAAACGGAAGCCAGCAATCCGATGTAGCGAATATCAACCATCATACGACACATTCCGACAACCGACAGGCGTATAGGGTGAACGAATAAAGTCGCAATCCCAGTCTGGTTGCGTCCCACATCCCTGTTCCCCGTCCTTTGATAGATGCAGTCGAGTTCTCGGTGACATTTTACGGTGGGTTTATCACGCCTCGTACGTCTCCGCTTTATTCAGTAGCTCCAGGAACTTCTCCTCAGATTCGCCCGATACATACTTTTTGGCGGCGAGAAGAGCACTTACAAAGAGCCCGTGATCGGCCAGGTCCTCCAATTCATGTTCACTCAGCATGATACGGTATGCTCGCTGTAAAACAGGAGTGAGTGACCCCAATACCCCTTGACTCATTTGAAAAAGCAATTCCGGGAAATGCAAACTGGAATCCCCTAGACCCAACGGCTCTGGGGGATTGATGTGTTTCTCGATTTTGGTCAACAAATCACAGAACTCTTCATCGCACTTATCAAATCTAGGCAGCTTGACGGCCGGAAACCTGCGGAAATATTGAAAGTTGATTTCACTCAACTGTTTGGTCGCCGTCGTGCCAGAACAGACTACGGAAATGTTTCCGATGTTGGTCAAACTCTTGATTGCCTCCATCGCTTCGATGGGTTTGACACTTCGGGAGGTTAAGATGTAATCCATCTCGTCAAGGATCAACATTTCAACACGTTGCTGCTCAATGAGAGACAATGCCTGACGCTTTACGTCGCCGACCCTTACACCGGCCAATTGTGGTGCGCCCAAGGCTCTTACAATTTGCTGATAGAACTCGCTCATCGTAAAGGGTTGGGGCAAGTCAGTATAGACAACCGGCCGAATGTCATACTCTGTCCCTTCTTCATCCACGTCGACGTATCCCGGATTCGCAGCAGCATACCTACGTAACAAAGTTGATTTTCCAACACCCGACTCTCCGTAGAGAAACAAATGTCTTGGGGTAAACAACTCACGGTCCATATCCTTTTCCGGCCGCAGCGAATCCAACTCTGTCCAGATTTCTCGATACCTGAGATGCTCAATATTTAGACTCATCACTCGCTGTAGAAGTGCATTTTTGGTGTCTGTGTTAGTCATGCTTCATTCGCTCCTTCCTTGCGCCTTTTTGCCGCCAATTTTACGGCGTCCGCAAGCTGCTCCAAGGACGGTGCATGTTTCGGTGAATTGACCGGTTGTGGCTGTCCAACCGTAATCTCCATATTGGCACGTTTCGCCATTTGTACGGCTTTTCTGCCGGCTTTGATCTTCTCTTGAACCCGCTGTTGTAGTTTCACTTTCGCATGTCTGACCATTTTCGTACCTGGAATCTTATTTGCCTTTTCCGCAGCTTCCTCTTTTGAAATTTCACGGATTAGGTTCCAGGTGTACGCATTCATACCCTTTAACTCTTCAGCAGGGGGCCACACCGCCGGCACCTCGAGATACTCGGCGGAGTTCGGTGGTAGAATGTAAATCTGTGAAATGTCATCGATATCGTACTTGACTTTGTATTTGGTGGTTCTCGGACCAATCAGGTGAGAAAGCTTGTCCAATTTATACAGTCGGTTGTCGAGCCGTACTCCGTCACGTGTATATGGTTTCATCACCACGGGCAAAAGCTCAATCGCATAAGCCTCTTCGTCCTCCGGGCTTACAAAGTCGGGATATCCAACCTTTTTGAGTCCATCCACAAACCTCGTAATTGGTCGGTCCGCATTCAATGGAAGTCCTCGATGAGGCTCCATGTGATAGTGATCAACAATATACATTGTCAGAAGCTCACGAATGTCTTCGAGTGTAAAAACCGCTTCCTCGTCCGGTTTGTATTCGCCAAGGTCCGATACACTGCTCTTGCGGGTTCCATCAAGCCGATGTATCAATTTCGAATTCAAGGTGCCGAAAAGCCTCTCAATGGCGGCGCCGTACTCCGGGGTTTTTCTCGGCCGATATCGAACATTGGATTTGAGGGTTTCATTGATCATTCGCCTTACCGCTAGGCTGCGGAATTCCTTGCCGTTATCCAGCAAAATGACCGTGGGTATCCCAAATACCTCCCATTCGTTGAACAGGCCGTACTTCTCTTTAACTCTCTTGAAGAAAACGCCGTGTTGGATGGCCTTACGTACGACGTTCGCTGATGGTGGTTCGAAAGAGACATACATGCACCATACCATCCGACTATACACATCAATTCCCAACGTAATCCAAGGGCGACCGATGACCAGACCCGAATTCCCGTCAATCACATCAATATCAAGCTCGGTGTGGTCAATTTCAACAATGTGAAGTGGATATTGCGCTTCTTCGTTGGAAAACCCTCTTATCAGGTCATCGAATTTCTTTGCAGCATTACTGCCATCACGCATTCTGACTTTGATTTGCGAGTCAATGCGATCCAGGAGCTTCAACATGGTGATGCGCTTCGGCTCCTCGATATCTTGTCGAGTACATCGAAGTGCAACAGATTCGTAGAATGCCTGCTTCGTCATCCGTTTCAGGTTGAGGAATTCCTTTTCGATCACTTCTTTGATAATGGGTATGTACTTCTCATCTATCCGGACATCGAGCACCTGAAGAACCTCATCGGGCTTCTTGGGGTGACAGATGACCAGTTGCTTGTTGTCGCTCCGAGACACATAGCCAGCGCCGGCTCGGCTGATCAGTCCCTCTTCTCCACGTTTCTCAGCCTCACTTTCCGCCTGTCTATACGCCGTCAACAATCGTTTGATGTTTCTTACAGAAGCTCCCTTTGTCTTTTCGCCATCTTCATCAATGGTTGAATATCTCTTTGAAATTTTGCGAATTAACTCCTCTTGGGTCAATTCGTTAAGCGTTTGTCCATCGGAAAGATAATCGCTGTGGTACATCATAAATTCATACATCGCCCGGATATCATGGCGCTTAACTCGTTCCAGAACAAGCAGCGGCCTGATCATTTCGAGGCGTTCCGACACCTTCTTCCGCTGTGCCTCGCCTAGACTATCCAACAACGACATGAACTTGATGTTGTCCTTCTCGATTTCTTTCAGCATGGTTTTACCCGCTTTGAACGAGGGATTGGTGACCAGCTCGACAAAGTTAATTTCAATGGACTCGCCATCTCCTTCGATCCGTTTGATCACGACGTTTGGTGGGGAAATGGCGAGCACGACGTACTTCCGGCCAAAGTAGATGAGCTCCGCATTCAGTTTCAACTCGTTAAAAGTCATACCTCTTCCTCCTGCTCAATTTGTAAAAGGAGCCGATCCGAATTAGACGAGATTCGAACCATCGAGTATTCGCTGATGGGTTCATTGATGTTGACCCACAAATATCCCTTGGCAATGAGGTGGTAAATAACCGGCAGAACAAGGAGAGGGTCATATTGCGGTACGAAGCTCTGGGAGAGCTCGGTTATGGCGGTTTGACCGATGAAGCGAAGTTTGGATATGACTTGGGGGGAATAGCTGTCAAACCATTTGCGGGTCTTTGTGAATCCAGCTAGAAAGTCTATGTTCCTGGAAACAACTTTTGGCAGTGATTTCGGGTAAATGACCGAGTAGTTCCAGCCACGTGATGCTGCATACCGTTCACAAGCCTTGTCGATGATTTTAAGCTTTTCCCGTGAGTCATCCAGGGATTCCTTGGTTTGATAAAGGTGGGGAATAGAGCCTTCACGAAAGACGAGGACATCAGGCACGTGTACCCAACTCTTGAGGTTCCCAAAGTCATCAGAGTATGGTACATGAATTCGTACCGGTTGAACGTAGTATCGAACTGTGTCTTTATCCAGCTCGAGAAGTGAGTAAAATGCCCACTCAGTAAGGGACTCGTACTCCGCAACGACATTCATCTTATGGCTGTGGAACGCACCAATCACATGATGACGTTCTTTACTATCCTTGTTGTCCACCTTCCTTTTCGGAGCGAATTCAACATCTTCTTTTTCCCATGACTTTCCGATCCAGTACATGGCGGGCCTCCTCGTAGATGTTATAACACGAATTGTGCCATTTGTTGTGACGTGATCCGCTTGAACTTCCGGGTATAATGTGCTACAAACAGGAAAACTATACCTGCACCGGAAAGGAACGCCCAAGTATAGAAAAATCCCGCCATGGCAATGATTGTACCATGGCGGGAATCAAAATGCAGTGTCAGGTGTAGTTACACATGAGTGTCAAAGTTAAATATCTTTTGTGCCATTTGAAAGTATAACTCACAAGCAGACACTATCCAGCCCACTACTTACTCCACCGTCACGCTCTTCGCCAGGTTACGCGGCTTGTCGACATCGTTACCACGCGCCACAGCGGCGTAGTACGCGAGCAATTGCAGTGGAATCACGGCCAAGATAGGCGCCAATTCTGGGAGTGTCTTCGGCAGGTAGATGACCTCATCGACGGTCTTTTCGAGGTCTTCGTTGCCAATCCACGTCATCCCGAGCACAAAAGCGCCGCGAGCCTTCACTTCGACAATGTTACTTACCGTCTTTTCATACAGATCTGGTTGGGTTGCAAGTGCGATGACCGGTACGCCTTCAGTGATAAGCGCCAACGTACCGTGCTTGAGCTCGCCCGCCGCATATGCCTCCGCATGGATATAGGAGATTTCCTTGAGCTTCAACGCACCTTCCATGGCCACCGAATAGTCTAGGCTGCGACCGATGAAGAACGTATCCATAGTATCCACGTAGCGTTGTGCGAAACGCTCGAGTTGCGGTGCCGTATCCAGAACCTGCTCTGTCGCCTGGGGCAGATCTTCCAGTCCCTTGAGGAGCTCGCGCACCTTGTCGTCACCGATTTCGCCACGCACGTGCGCCATCTTGATGCCGAGCAGGTACAATGCAATCAACTGCGTCGTATAAGCCTTCGTCGAAGCGACCGCAATCTCAGGGCCTGCCCAGGTAATGATAACGTCATCTGCCTCACGCTCTGCAGAACTGCCGACGACGTTCGTAATCGCCAGCACGCGGCGTCCTTGTCGCTTGACCTCTCGCAAAGCCGCGAGTGTATCGGCTGTCTCGCCCGATTGGCTGATGACAATCACCAACGTATTGGGCGTAAACAGCGGTCGGCGGTAGCGGTACTCCGATGCGATTTCAACATCAACCGGAATGCGCGCGTACGATTCGATCACGGCCTTGCCCACCAACCCAGCGTGCCAGGACGTGCCACAGGCGATGATGTGAATCCTATCTACCGCCTTCATAAACGCATCGTCGAGCTTCAGCTCGTCGAGTTGGACGCGGCTGAAATCCTCTGCAATGCGGCCGCGCAGCGTGTCGCGCACGGCCCTTGGCTGCTCGTGAATCTCTTTGAGCATGAAATGCGGATACCCGCCACGCTCTGCCGACACAGCGTCCCAAGTCACCTTGTAGACCTCTTTGTGAACAGGCTCGCCATCCATCGTGAAACACTCGACACCAGCAGTCGTGAGTACGGCCATCTCGCCGTCCTCCATAACATAAATATCGCGGGTATACTCAAGAATCGCCGGAATATCCGACGCTACAAAATTTTCGTTTTCGCCGAGGCCGATAATCATCGGGCTCGCCTTGCGCATCGCAATGATTTCATCTGGGTGATCTTTGGCCAACACGACGAGCGCGTATGCGCCACGGATTCGCTTGCCAACCTCAATCATCGTTTGAAACAGATCTCCGTTATACAACTCCTCAATGAGGTGTGCCACAACTTCGGTATCCGTTTCAGAATTGAACTGGTGCCCTGCGGCAATCAGTTCTTCGCGCAGCGACAAATAGTTCTCCACGATGCCATTGTGCACAATGGCAAAACGGCCGCTGCAATCCTGGTGTGGGTGCGCATTTTCATCCGAAGGTTTGCCGTGTGTCGCCCAACGCGTATGGCCAATCGCCGCCTGACCCGAAATCTCCATCGAAGCCAGTTTGTCCTCCAAGTTCGCCAATCGGCCAACCGATTTAACGACCTGGATGTTGCCTTCATCAATCACAGCGATTCCCGCAGAATCGTATCCACGGTACTCCAGCTTCGCGAGTCCACCGACAACAACGTCCTTCACGTTCCGAGCGCCAATATAACCAACAATGCCACACATAGGTAGAAACGTCTCCTCCTTGTCGATCTGCGCACTCTTGTTCCACCGGTCGCCCGATGGGTTTCGAGTTTTGCTTGCGGCGTGATCGAGAACGCCGGGAGGCACCCGCCGAATGGTTCGCCAACCTCCCCCGCGTCAACTGCCCTCCAGAGAAGACAGTCCAGGCGCTTTCGCTACCCTCGTGTTCATCAGATTCACAGGGTTCGCGTACAACATTCTATTGCATACTGCCCACTTTGTGCTTATTCGTCGAGGCATCCCCCCTTCAAAGCGAAGTCGGGCGCCAACATGAATACGCCCGACTACAAAACAGCGACGAAAACGTCCGTCTTAACGATTCACGCCGAGTTGTTCTTCGACGACCTTGACGATATCCTGCACAATCTTGCGCAATACGTGTTCATCCGGGCCCTCAACCATGACGCGCACAAGTGACTCTGTACCCGATTCGCGTACAAGCACGCGGCCACTGTCACCCAATTCCCGTTCACCAGCTGCGAGCGCTGCCTGAATCGCCGCATTCTGAACCCAAGCGTGTTTGTCGGTCACGCGCACATTTTCAAGAATTTGCGGGTACCGCGTCATCACCGTGCGCAACTCTGAAAGCGGCTTGCCGCTTTTGACGAGAACCTGCACAAGTTGTAACGCGGTCAAGATACCATCACCCGTCGTAGTGTGGTTCAGGAAAATAATGTGCCCCGATTGTTCCCCGCCAAGCACTGCCTGATCTGCGCGCATGCGCTCCATCACATATCGGTCGCCGACCGCCGTCCGAACGACTTCAATCCCCGCGGCCTCCATGGCCTTCATAAAACCCAGATTGCTCATCACGGTGGCTACGATTTTATTGTCGGCCAGCTTGCCCTGACGCTGAAGCGACAAGCCGCAAATTGCCATAATAAAGTCGCCGTCAATGATTTCACCGGTACTGTCCACCGCAATCAGGCGGTCTGCGTCGCCATCAAAGGACAGACCGAGATCAGCGTGATGAGCCATCACGGCTTGTTGTATCACCTGTGGATGCGTCGAACCGCAGCCAACGTTAATATTGACACCATCCGGTTCCGCGTGAATGACGGTGACCTTCGCCCCAAGGCGCCGAAATACTTCGGGCGCAATCGCGGAAGCCGCACCATTTGCACAGTCGAGCACCACATGTTGCCCGTCAAAGCGCTCATCGACTGTGGATATCAGAAATTGAATATATTCCTCCTGCGCGGGTTCCTCATAAATCCGACCAATCTCCCCGCCGGTCGGTCGTGGCAATTCTTCTTCGTTCCGCAAAATATGTTCAATTCGGTCCTCGGTTTCATCGAGTAACTTAAAACCGTCGCCACCAAAAAACTTAATACCATTATCCTCAACCGGATTATGAGAGGCCGAAATCATGACCCCCGCATCCGCACCAAGGTGCTTCGTCAAATATGCTACACCCGGCGTGCTGATGACTCCCAAGCGCAAAACATCGACACCCATCGACAAGATGCCGCTGATGAGGGCCGCCTCGAGCATATCGCCAGAGATACGGGTATCCTTACCTATTGCGATGCGAGCCCCTGGATGCCGCGACGTCAGGACATACGCGCCTACACGCCCCAGGCGAAATGCCAACTCAGGCGTCAAGTCCGCATTCGCCACGCCCCGAACGCCGTCTGTTCCAAACAATCTACCCACGGTTAGGCCCCTTTCTAAAGACTTGATCATTTTGCCACGAATCCCGGTGAAGAACAATAGAAATGATTGACCAACTCACCCTTGGGAAGTGTCGACAGCGACGGTCCGCTGCGAGAGATCTGTCACCGTTACCCACCGTGGCACTTGTACCGACACGGGCGCCGTCTTAGCGCCTGGTTTCACGTTTGACGTATCCACGGTGACTTTCACGTCCTTCGCCGTCATTCCTTGTACAATACTCTTCGGCCCCGTCACAGTCACGTCAATCGTCGGCTGGTTCGGAAGCGTCACGGCACTGCCCGATCTGCCTAGCGTCACCGGCACCTGTTGGAACGTCACGGTGGCTGCTGGTTCAACTTGCACGATGGCAGTCACCTTACTCGGCGTCACCTGCGTCATCCCTTGCATGAGCGGCACAAGCACATCAACCGTCGAGGTCTTGCTCAAACCTGAAACGTCGATAGGCACAGTCAACCCTGTTTTCGGCAACGATGCGGCAGGAATGCCCGATTCACTAACCTCTGTATCCTGCAGCTTCACGCCGGCCACCGCATATCCCGGCGCGGGTGTCCCCGTCACTTCTGGTGTCAACGCAACCTTTTGATTAGCCGCTTGAATCGGCACGTTGACACTGATACTGGATGGAGAAATATCGACATCTTGCACGGTATGCCCCTGGCTGTCCACGGGCGTAAGATTGACAATTTTCGTATCGGTCGCCTTCATCCCACTCACATCGACATGGCCGACGACCCGAGAGACAGCTGCAACGCGCGTACGCGCGCCGCTGACCGTAACGGACTGAGTGTTTAGCGACAGTTGCCCCATCCCGTAACCATCGGCTGGGGTACCACTGATTTCAACATCAATTGGCTTGGCCTCACTAACTTTTTTCTCAAGGACGACCGTGACGGTCAGCGGCTTTACCCGGTATTTCTTGATGTCATTCGGTAAGTCCACTGCGGCAATATGAAGAACCTGTTTGCCAGGTGCAAGCCCCTGTGCATCGACGACCAACTCTGCCTTGAGCATATCGGTCGGCAAAGTGGGTAAATTGAGGGCGCTGGTCGTCACGTCGATGGTCGCCGTCGATTGGCTCATCGAGGACACGACCATATCGTCGCCCACCTGCACATGGATAGGTAAGTTGTACGCCTGTGTGACTCCAGCAGCACTCTGCTGCGCAGCCGAAGAATTATCCTGTAAGACATGAACCACGAACCAAATAATGCATGCCAAGACGAGTGCGAAGATGCGAAGGAACAAATTGTTCCGAAGAAATCTATCCAGCATCACGACTCCGCCTTTCGGTTCCAAAACGGAAGGGAATTGGAGCGCTTGGCGACGAGCAAGTTCGTCAAGAGCGTCTTCAACCCTTGCTCATCGAGGCTGCGGTGCAACACGCCGTCCACACCGACCGACACTTTGCCTGTCTCCTCCGATACGACCACGGCGACCCCATCCGACTGCTCAGTAATCCCCAAAGCGGCCCGATGGCGGGTCCCCAACTGTTTATCTAAACTCCGGTTCTCTGTCAGCGGCAGAAAACACCCAGCTGCAACAATTTGATTGTTTCTGACGATGACCGCGCCATCGTGCAATGGCGTGTTCGGGATGAACAGGTTAATAAACAACTCACTACTGACATGGCCTTCAATAGAAGTGCCCGTCTCGATGTACTCCGATAGTCCGGTCCTGCGCTCAATGACGATCAACGCGCCGATTTTCGTTTTGGAGAGCACCTGCGTGGCCTTGACAATCTCATTGACGGTCTGTTGATCTTCTTCTTGTCCCTGTTGATTCAGCGACAAAGACCAAAACCCGCCCCGTCCCAATTGTTCCAGGGCGCGTCTCAACTCAGGCTGAAAGACGACAGGAATCGCAAAGAAGCCAATTTGAATGATCTTGCCAAGCAGCCAATTCGATGCAGAAAGGTGCAGAAGTTGGCTAATGAGCGTAACAATCACGACAATCATCGCACCTTTTAACAACTGCACCGCGCGTGTACCCCGAATAAGAAGCAACAAAAAGTACAGCACAAACGCAACGAATAAGATGTCGATGACGTCTTTAAAGCTGAAATTTCGAACTACGGCCAGCCATGTGTCCATGTCCATCCACCCAACCGGAAATCCGAACTAAAACCATCGTCCCCCATTGTTTCGCACAATGAAGGCCTGAGTCAAGTCCAGATGGTCAAGCCCGGTTGCGTTGCCGGATACCTTTTCGCTTTTGTCGGCTTGCCTTTGCCCGCTGCAGTGTCCGAAAGAAGCCCTGATACAGCGCATGGTGCCCTGCGTCTGTCGGATGAATGGGGTTTTTGTATAAGCGAATATCCCGAAACTGGCCACTTTTGTAGTGTTCGACATAATCCGCCTCGTGCCCGCGAAACGCCCGTGAAGCATCAAAGACGTGTAGCCGGTGGTGCGCGGCGACCTTGCGAATCATGTCGTTGTATGTCTGTGTGATACGCTCTGCCAATTCGAAATTCGGGAAGGGATTATAGAGGGTGGCAATCACGAATGTGTTGTACGGGCGGTTTGCGCGTTCGACAATTTCTTCAATTTCGCTTTGCGACCGCTCACACACCTGTGCAATCCGCTCAGGTTTACCGGTCAATAATACGGGTGCACCGCGGAGTAAATCGTTGCCGCCAATCATCAGCGTGACGATTTCCGCCTCGTCGTAGATACACTGAGGCACCTCAGGCAGTGACTTGTTCAATTGTCGTGACGTCCAGCCAGGTTTCGCCTGAACGTGCAGACTGACGCGTGCGTTGCGCGCTAAGTGTCTACGAAGTCGCTCAGGATAGCTTAAATCCGGTGAAGTCGCTCCATATCCATATGTAATGGAGTCTCCGAGTGCAAGCATCAGCACAAAGTTAAACCTCCCCTAGTCGCGATAAGGTATCACCTCATAAACTATGGGCGAGGGCTTGCACACGTCACTACACCGGTCTAGAAAACCGCTACGTCCCACGCGTGAAAGCGCTGCCTGGGACGCATGTGCGACACTAGCCTACCGATTGGTTTTTACAACACAGTTTTGCCAAACAGCGATTCGACCAGTTCGACAGCCATCATCGCCGTTCGATTACGCTCGTCCAAAATCGGATTTACTTCGACGACGTCGACCGAGACCAAGGCATCCGACGAAGCCAGCATTTCCATCGCCAAATGTCCCTCCCGATATGTCACGCCGCCGTACACCGGCGTGCCGACACCAGGGGCAAACATGGGATCCAACGCGTCAAGGTCTAGACTCAGATGAATCCCATCCGTTCCGTCTGTGGCAATTCCAATCGCCTCCGTCATAACTTTCGCCATGCCCCGCCGGTCAATCTCCGCCATCGTGTAGCAGCGAATCCCCGTCTCGTGAATCAGTTTCGCCTCATCTGCGTCGATAGAGCGAATGCCAACCAACACCACGTTTTCCGGCTTGACCTTTTGCTTTAGTCCCCCAATTGCCAACAAATCCTCATGGCCATAGCCCAGGCTGACCGCCAGAGGCATTCCATGAATATTCCCGGACGGCGTCGTCTCCGACGTGTTCATATCCCCGTGCGCATCAAACCAAATGACGCCATAATTTGCGCTGGACTGCGCCATGCCTGCCAAGCTGCCAATGGCAATGCTGTGATCGCCACCGAGAATAATTGGAATGTGACCTTCCGTGACGACTGTGCTGACAATGTTGCACAAGTTCTTCGACACCTCCGTCACCTCGTGGAGGTAGCGAAGTTTTGTATTTTGATTTTGCTCCTTCATCTCTGGCGTGGGCACATTGATATTCCCGAGGTCTTGAACCGTGTAGCCAAGCCCCTCCAACGCTGCACTCAGCCCAGCGTAACGAATCGCACTGGGCCCCATGTCGACGCCGCGGCGCCCCTGTCCCAAATCGGAGGGCACACCAATAATCCGCAACTCTTTCATCGCAAACGCTCCTCAATGATGTTTTAAGTTTGGTATCCCCCAATGAAGGAGATGGGGGGTGATGGCAGATTCGATGAGTGCCGCAATAACTAACATTCCCCAGATGAACGGCAGACTACACGCCGTGCGCAGCAGTGCGAACAAAAGTGGACGCCTTGGACTTTGGACATTCACAGCAGAATCCACGCGATTGCCCGCAGTTTCGAGGCGCCGCCGAAACGCGCGCGCAATCGCGCGGATAACCGCCATGCCGTTGGCAATGCCTAAAGCTGCAGCCCACACAATGGCCGCCAATTCGATTACGCCATGTGGCAATAACCCAAAGACAATGGTCTTCCACGCGGGCACACCCTGCTCTGAGACGACGAGTGACACCGCGTAACCGCTTAACAGTCCGTTTATCCACATCGAATATGCCGGGAAGATGCCGAACACCAAACCAAAAATGGAAAGTTCCGTGGCCGCATTATGCAAGAAAATTCGCCAAAACTCCTGAACCCATGACAAACTGCCTCCGGAGTCAACACTTCGGACGAGTTCTTTCATCATCGGGGCGATTTGATTCTTGATATCGGCGGGATTGAGCCAGCCGACTAGGAATCCTAGGACGAGGAGAACGATAACCAAAGCGACGTAGATGCGCATCTCCGACCGGTAGGCGAGTGTAGGTTTTTGCAATCTATCCTCTCCCTTGTATACCTTGCTGTTTCCACGCAAACACTTTCCCGAGAGAACAAAGGAGGTCTTGAAAACATGTTACGACTTCGACGCGCTGTACTGTGTTCACTATTCACCGCAGTGATGACTGTAGGCAGCCTGTTTGTGTCAGATCTGCCCACCACCCACGCAGCAACCAACGCACAACCCAAGGCAATTTACAAAGTCGACACCGATAAAAAAGTGGTTGCTCTCACATTCGACATTTCTTGGGGAAACAAGGTTCCCGAACCGGTGCTCGACGTATTGAAAAAAGAGAAAGTGACGAAAGCCACATTCTTTTTAAGCGGGCCGTGGACGTTACACCATCCTGAAATCGCCAAACAAATCAAAAATATGGGGTACGAAATTGGGAATCACGGCAACCTGCACAAAGATTTTTCGCGTTACCCGGATAGCTGGATTCGCGAACAGGTTTCCATTTCCGAAAAATCCATTCAGCAGGTAACCGGTGTAAAGACAAAACTTATCCGTACCCCAAACGGCGACTTCAATCCACGTGTCATTCGCTGCCTCAACAGCATGGGATACACAGTCATTCAGTGGAACACAGACTCTCTTGACTGGATGAACCCTGGCACAAAAAACATTGTCAACCGTGTGACCAAGCGGGCCGTGCCTGGGGACATAATTTTGATGCACGCCAGCGACTCGTCTAAACAAATTGTTGAAGCACTTCCACAAATCATTGACCAACTGCGCAAGGACGGCTATCAGTTTGTGACGGTCTCCGAACTGCTGGCCAATGCGAAAGTCTCCTCTTCCATCGTACGCTGACCGATTGGCGTTCAGTCGTTTGCGATGTACAGGCTTACATTTACAAATGCATATGGCCGCGGACAACCGCGGCTTTTGTCGTTGTTATCATACCCTACCGAATCTCGCCAGACAAACCATTCACCCGCCTGGATAGCGGGCGCAAAGTCGTCACATATTATCATTGACAAGTTGGACATCGGGGGGATTTAGCGTGAATAGACGACGTGCCATCATCTCCGTGCTGTCCCTCACCGCCATCATCGTCACGGGCTGTGGTATTTCCAATGCCAGTGCCGATACGAGTGGTGCCGGAAACGCAGATTACGGCCAGACCAAACAAATGGTCATCGATATCCTAAACTCGAAGGATGGACAGCAGGCATTATTGGATACACTGAAGAATCCGCAGGTCAAAAGTGAACTCATCGCTTCGCCGCAGGACGTGCAACAAGCGTTGACGAAGGCCATTGAATCGCCGCAGACGCAAAAGTTCCTCACGGAAGGCGCAAAAGATCCAAAGTTTGCCGCTGCATTGGCCAAAGCAGCACAACCTGAACTCAAAACCACTGTTCAACAATTGATGAAAGAGCCCGACTTTCAAAAAGATATGCTCGTCCTCTTGAAGTCGAACGATTTTACGAGCAATCTGGAAGCGCTCATGAAAGGACCAGATTTTCGCAACACTTTACAGGGACTTATCCTCCAATCCATGAGCTCTCCAGCGTTCCAAATGCAGTTTCAAAGCGCGGTTCAGAAGGCCGTTCAACAGTCGATGCAACAGGGACAAGCTGGCTCTGGCGGCGGTAGTGGTGGTGGAAGTAGCGGGGGAAGCCAAGGCGGATCAAGCGGCGGTGGTTCTTCCTCATAGACTAGCGCAATTAAAAAGAGCACCTTCGATAAGGAAGGTGCTCTTTTCTGATTTATTTGTCATATACCGCAATCACGCGTTTCGTTGAAGTGGCTGGGTCTTCACACCAAGCCGCATACCAACGCGTTCAGCCAACTGCCGATATGCTTGGCCCTGTAAAGACGACTCGTCAAATAACGGATCCTTTTGCTTATCCAAGTTCGCAATCGGAATCTCAATTAACAGTTCCGTATTTAACTGGGAAGCGACTTGCTCGCCACCCCCACGACCGAAAATATAAGCGCGCTCGTCGGAATCGTCGAACTGGAAGTAAGCCATATTCTCGACGACCCCAATGACCTCGTGGTTGGTCCGCACACCCATCAGCCCAGCGCGCACCGCGACCGCGGAAGCAGCCGCCTGCGGTGTCGTGACAATCAACTGCTTACTATTTGGCAATAACGAGTGAACGTCGAGTGCCATATCCCCAGTCCCTGGTGGCAAATCGAGTAACACCACATCAACGTCACCCCAATGTACTTGACCAAAGAAGTTCCGCAGCATTTTGCCAAGCATTGGTCCACGCCACACCACCGGTGTGTCTTTTGGCACAAAAAATTGCATGGAAATCAGTTTGACGCCTTCCACCTCTATCGGCATGATGAGTTCATCAATCACCGTTGGTTTCTTATCCTGCACACCAAAGATGGCAGGAATGCTAAATCCATAGATATCGGCATCAATCACCGCTACCCGGACACCTTGTCGAGCCAATGCGACGGCCAAATTCGCAGTGACTGTCGACTTCCCAACGCCGCCTTTTCCAGATGCAATCGCGAGGAACTGAACCGGTTTGTCTCCGCGCAAGAGTGCCGGAACCGCTTGTTGTTGTGGTGCTGCAGTTGACCCCGTGTTCTCACCGCGTACCTTAGCTGTAAACGCAGCGCGTTGCTCATCGGTCATATGGCCAATCTGCACGTTGACTTGTTTAACGCCCGGGAGGGAGAGAATACGCTCTTCGACTTCCTTTTCAATAATGGTGCGCAACGGGCATCCGCGAATCGTCAATAATACCTCGACGTTCACTCTTCCCTCTTCGATCTCGATGTTCTTCACCATGTCCAATTCCACAATGCTTTTATGGACCTCGGGATCTTCAACGTCCCGCAATACGTCTAATACTTGTTCCTTCGTGACCACATCGTTCGCCTCCAAACGAAGTTGTTGCCCTCATGCTGTCATCCAGTGTACATCAATGAGGACTGGAAACCAAACGACGCAAAAGATACGGGAAGGAAGTGGAAGGCCCTCACAAACTACCGTGTCTCGATGATATCAAAGCGCGGATGCTTACCAGACGCCAGCCACAATAATTCAAACTGTACCGGAGGATTCTTAGGACCTACAAACCACATGGATTGGCCCGCCTGAAGTGTAAATGGGGCTGAGCGAATTTGCGAAGATCGTGTTGGCCAAGCGCGGGGCGTCGATTGCCCCACATCGAGCACCGGCAGTGATTCACCGCTGAGGGATTTCAGAACCACGTGCGAAAGCGTGCTCCCCGAACGATTCTCCACTTGATAAATAGGTTTGCCGAACCACATCTGACCCGTGTCCGTAAGTACGAGATACTGTGTCAGTTCTGTCGCTTCATGGCCAATTGCCACAGGCTGACTGTCCGCTTCTGCAGAAGAAGCGGACCACACGGTCCCAAAGGTCGCCAGCCCACAGGCAAGAACCACACCACAGACGATATTCCACCAACGTTTCCGCTGTTGCAACGCGAACTCATCCCCTAGGAGACACGATGTCGTTACTCGACGAAGTCCTCCCTGTTGTCTGTCCACCGTCGTAATAACGACGCAACGCAATATACATAGCAAGGGCTACCTTATCTTGGTAGCTGGGCTGCTGCAACCAGTGTGCCTCATTTGGATTCGTAATAAACCCAATCTCCGCTAATACCGTTGGACCGTCAATCCGCTTTAATAAATACAAAGTCCGATTCGACTGAATGCTGCGTTTTGTGGGAAGTAAAGTTTCCTGAAACGTCTGTTGCATCACCGTCGCCAACTGTTTGGCGTGTTCATTGTCCTTTAAATACAAAACCTGTGCCCCGTGCCAGGCGGGCGAAGGAGCGGCATTACAGTGAATGGAGACAAACGCGTCAATCTTCTGGCGCTTGGTCACCTCAAAACGCCCACGCAAATCGCCGAGATGTCGGCGTCGATTTCGTTCATCTTCATCGGAAGCTAAATCCGTATCCGTCATTCTCGTCGTGACGACTGTCGCACCCGCTTCTTGCAAGTACCACGTCAATCGATGCGCGACCGCAAGTGTAATCTCCTTCTCATGAACGCCGGCGACACCTCTGGCGCCCGAATCTTTTCCACCATGCCCCGCGTCAACCACAATCACCTTACCGATTAAACCTGGGCGGAGCGGTGTAACACCCTCTATCTCTTCATTCGTACGCGACGTACCTGTCGCTGATGCGGCAGATGCCGTTTGCGGGCTCACCCACCCAATCAAACTGACCACTACGCATGCCAGGCTCATCCACGCCGCGAAACCAGACTGCCACTTGTGACCCCTCATCCGCTTTCGCTCCTTCGCTGAGAGTGAATGATCACAGTGTGCGCAGTCGGTGAAAAATCATGAACAATGCGCACCAATCGCTTTACGCACGCAAAAAGGCAGCGCAATACTGCGCTGCCTTCCAAACTATATCACCGCAAATTAACGCTTGGAGAACTGTGGTGCACGACGTGCAGCCTTCAAGCCGTACTTCTTCCGTTCCTTCATGCGTGCATCGCGCGTGAGCAGACCGGCCTTCTTCAAGGAGCCGCGGAGCTCAGGGTCAACCTTCAGCAATGCGCGGGCAATACCGTGACGAATTGCACCTGCTTGACCTGACATGCCGCCACCGTAGACATTGGCGTGTACATCATACTGCCCCAATGTCTCCGTCAAGAGCAACGGCTGCTTCACAATCAACTTCAGAGTCTCAAGACCGAAGTAATCGTCCATCGTGCGCTTGTTGATATGAATGTTTCCATCGCCAGGAACCAAACGTACACGGGCGACAGACGTTTTGCGTCGCCCAGTGGCCATATACTGTAAACGAGCCAAGATTCTGTCCCTCCCTTATTCCTGAATGCCAGGTGTAAACGGCACAGGTTGTTGTGCTGCATGTGGGTGCTCAGGTCCTGCGTAGACCTTAAACTTCTTCAGTTGCGCACGTCCCAAAGAGTTGTGCGGCAACATACCACGAACAGCGTAATATAGTACGCGCTCAGGATGCTTTGCCAGCATTTCTGCCGCAGTCGTCTCTTTCAATCCGCCCGGATATCCAGAGTGGCGACGATACTTCTTGTCGTGCAGTTTCTTACCGGTAAATTCAACTTTATCGGCGTTAATTACAATCACGAAATCTCCGGTGTCCACATGTGGTGTGAACTCTGGTTTATGTTTACCACGCAAGATGGAAGCGATATGAGTTGCAAGTCGACCTACACGCCAGCCTGCAGCATCAATCACATACCACTTGCGTTCAACGCTGCCTGGCTTAGCCATATACGTCGTACGCATGTTAGGGTTCCCTCCGAATCGATGATTTGACCATTGACAGTAACGGGGAGTCAGCGGGTCAAATATACCTGCATAATTTTAATCCATGTGCACTTATAGATCAAGTACTCGACCACCGTAAACGATTGGATATTCCACGTTCCACAGACACAAGCCGTGCGCAGGGGCTGTCCGACCCGCTGCCTCTCTGGACCTGGCGGCCAGAATATCCGGCAACCGTTCCGCCGAGATGGAACCCAACCCCACATCTACCAACGTCCCTGTAATAATCCGCACCATATATTGCAGAAACCCGCTGCCCGCACAATAGAGATACAAGTCCTCACCAGACGCTTCGATGCAAAGCTGGTAGATAATCCGCACCTTATTCTCTTGAGGGGCAGCAGCCGCACAGAAACTCGTAAAATCGTGCTCGCCTACCAAGTGCGCTGCAGCGCGTCGCATTGCCGCAATGTCCAGCGCCTCGGGCACGTGCCAAGAAAACCGGTACTTGAACACATCCGGGAGATTCCCTCGAAAAATATGGTACCGATACGTCTTGCGAACAACCGAGAAGCGGGCATGAAATGTCGAGTCGACCTGAGATGCGGAGATGGGAATAATATCGTTTGGAAGGCGTCTGGATAACACGTGTACAATCCTATCCGCCGGTGGTCCATACGGCAAATCAAAATGAACCACTTGAGCGCGCGCATGAACACCCTTGTCCGTTCGGCCAGAACCATGAACCTCAATGCTCGTACCCAGCAAATTGGACAACGTGTCCTCCAAGACCCCTTGTACAGTCCGTAGACCCTTCTGACGAGCAAAGCCGTGGAAGTCCGCCCCGTCGTACGAGACGACAAGGCGAATGCGCCCTCCACGGCTTTCAACAGACTTGGTACTCATTGAACGAGTTCAATCTGTACCATCGGAGCCGCATCACCACGACGAGGTCCGATTTTGACAATGCGTGTATAACCGCCATTGCGTTCTTTATAGCGATCAGCGAGAACGCTGAACAGCTTTTGAATCGCATCCTGGTTCTGTTCATCACCGTTGTCGAGGTGCTCACGACGGACGTACGATGCCACCTGACGGCGTGCGTGCAAGTCACCGCGCTTTGCCAACGTAATCATCTTGTCAGCAATTGAACGCAGTTCCTTTGCCTTCGCTTCGGTCGTTTGAATGCGCTCATACAATACGAGATCCGTAACCAAACTACGGAATAACGCTTTACGGTTCGAAGACGTACGGTTCAGTTTACGATAAGCCACGATATTCCCCTCCTTCGCAGGATTCAGCCACCGTCGTCAGTCGTCATCTCGCAGGCCCAAACCGAGACCTTCAAGCTTCTCGACGACTTCCTCCAGCGACTTGCGTCCCAGATTGCGAACTTTCATCATTTCCTCTTCAGAGCGTGAGCAAAGTTCAGCGACTGTATTGATACCCGCGCGCTTCAGACAATTGTAGGAACGCACCGACAAGTCGAGTTCCTCAATTGGCATATCCATCACGCGATCATTCTGCGTACTTTCCTTTTCGACCATCATATCGGTATCTTTACCGCGATCGGTCAGTCCTACGAAGAGCATCAAGTGATCCGTGAGAATCTTGGCCCCGACACTGACAGCCTCGTCCGGAGCGATACTGCCATCCGTCCAAACTTCGAGTGTCAGTTTGTCATAGTCCGTCACTTGACCTACACGTGTGTTTTCCACAGAGAAATTCACACGCGAGATAGGCGCGTACAATGAGTCGATTGGAATTAACCCAATTTCCTGTTCCTCCGGTTTGTTCCGATGCGCAGGTACATAACCGCGGCCACGGCCCGCGCGAAGTTCCATGTAAACCCTCGCGCCTTCCGTGAGCGTTGCGATGTGCAAATCCGGATTCATGATGTCTACATCCGAATCGGCTCGAATGTCAGCGGCCGTGATTGCTCCCGGATGATCCGCGTCGATGATAAGAACTTTCTCTTCGTCGGAGTGAATTTTGAGCGAGAGCCGTTTGAGATTGAGAATCACCTCAGTGACATCTTCAACAACGCCCGGAATCGTGGCGAATTCGTGAAGTACGCCCTCAATCTTTATCGACCGAACGGCTGCTCCAGGAATAGAAGACAGCAAAATTCGGCGCAAAGAGTTTCCGAACGTCGTACCATAACCACGCTCCAGAGGTTCACAGACGAACTTGCCGTAGTTCTCTGTCTGTTCTACAATCTCAATCCGCGGCTTCTCTATTTCAATCATTCATAATCCTCCTTGTCGACGCTCGGAACCTGCCGGTCCATCCGTGCCTATGCCGCAACCGGATTACCGCGAGTAGTGCTCGATAATCATTTGCTCTTCGACTGGCGTGTCGATTTCTTCGCGCGCAGGCTTGCGCAGAACCTTACCGCTGAGGTTTTCAGCGTCCAGTTCCAGCCACGCCGGAATCGTGCGGCTGCTCAACAGTTCGATGAGTTCCTTGACGCGACCTGCCTCACGGCTCTTCTCACGAACTGCAATGACATCTCCCTCGCGAACGAGGTAGGACGGAATGTCGACGCGGCGACCGTTCACGCTGAAGTGACCGTGGCGCACCAACTGACGAGCTTCCTTGCGGGATGCAGCCATACCCAGTCGATAGACGACGTTGTCGAGACGGCTCTCGAGCAATTCCAATAGATTTTCACCAGTAACACCACGACGGCGACTAGCTTCCTCATAGTAACGTTCAAACTGACTTTCCAAAACTCCGTAGTAACGGCGAGCCTTTTGCTTTTCGCGCAGCTGCTGACCGTACTCCGAATTGCGTTTGCGACCTTGTCCATGCTGACCAGGTGCGTATGGCCGTTTGTCGATAGCACATTTTTCACTGAAGCAGCGGTCGCCCTTCAGATAGAGCTTAATGCCCTCGCGACGGCATAGACGGCACACTGGCCCTGTATATCTTGCCATTCTAGTGTTGACACCTCCAATTTCTTGTATACCCACGTTACATACATAAAACGAGTAAAACTCGTTCAAATTACTTCGTTAGCGCAAATCGATTATACGCGGCGGCGTTTCGGCGGGCGGCAACCGTTGTGCGGAATTGGCGTAACATCGCGAATCCCACTCACTTCGAGACCAGCCGCTTGAAGCGCGCGAATAGCGGCCTCACGACCTGCTCCAGGCCCTTTGACAGCGACTTCGACAGACTTCATACCGTGCTCCATCGCTGTGCGCGCAGCCGTCTCCGCAGCCATCTGAGCTGCGTACGGCGTGCTCTTACGGGAACCTTTAAACCCAACGTTACCCGCGCTGGACCAAGAAATTACGGCACCAGTCGGGTCCGTGATACTTACGATAGTATTGTTAAATGTGGAACGGATGTGTGCCACACCTGCTTCGACGTTTTTACGATCACGACGGCGCGGACGAGCAGTCGCCCCACGACGTCCTGCTTTCACCTTTGGCAAACGTTACACCCCCTAATTACTTCTTCTTACCTGCGACAGTACGACGAGGACCTTTGCGCGTACGCGCATTTGTCTTCGTACGTTGACCACGGACTGGCAAGCCACGACGGTGGCGAACGCCACGGAAGCTACCGATTTCCGTAAGCCGCTTAATGTTCATAGCAATTTCACGACGCAAGTCGCCTTCAACTTTGTGGTTCTTCTCGATCTCGTCGCGAAGACGCACAACTTCTTCTTCCGTCAGTTCGTTCACACGACGGTTAGGGTCAATTCCGGTCTCAGCCAAAATCTTGTTCGACATCGTGCGACCAATGCCATAGATATACGTCAAGCCGATCTCGACACGCTTATCGCGTGGCAAGTCGACGCCGGCAATACGAGCCATGCTGTCTGTCCACCTCCAGAATGTCATCAAATCTATAGAAACACGTTCACAGTCCCATGTAAAAGGGCATCACGCAACGCGACACACGCGCCGGAGCGACGCCCTTCGGGAATCAGCCGCGCTGTGAACGTGGTAGTAACGCGATGCGAAAACTCTTTTACTCAACCTTG
Source organism: Alicyclobacillus suci (assembly GCF_017329615.1). GTDB lineage: Bacteria > Bacillota > Bacilli > Alicyclobacillales > Alicyclobacillaceae > Alicyclobacillus > Alicyclobacillus suci. The sequence continues at coordinate 69,593 of NZ_JAFMTW010000009.1, forward strand.
GCGTTGCTTGTGTTTCGGGTTTTCACAGATGACCATCACGTTGCCCTTGCGACGAATCACTTTGCACTTCTCGCAAATCGGCTTGACAGAAGGCCTCACTTTCATCTAGAACCCTCCTCACTTGCGGTATCATACCGCATATTGAAGTGGAATACCAGTCTCTTATCACTTGTAACGGTAGGTAATCCTTCCACGACTTAAATCATACGGGGAAAGTTCCACCGTGACCCGGTCTCCAGGCAAGATTTTGATGTAGTGCATCCGGATTTTTCCGGAGACGTGCGCCAAAATCTTGTGTCCATTTTCAAGTTCAACACGGAACATTGCATTCGGCAACGGCTCAATGACCTTGCCTTCGACTTCAATCACATCGTCCTTAGCCACGAAACGCGCCTCCTTCTGCGCTCTCTTCTACTGCTACCAAGCGCTCTTCTAAAAACTTGCGGACCGCATATCGCAACTGTGCATTGTTCACGCGCCCATCCAAGCGAAGCTTCTCAGCCACGTCTTCGGCAACGTACGCGAGCTTGCGAACATGCGACACATTCTTCTTCTTCGGCTTATCTGCCCGACGCACGGACCCATCTGCTATCAGAAGAAACTTGTCTTCCACATGTCCGACGACCACTGCCACGAGACCTGCGTCTCTGCCCTGAATGACTTCGACCATGGACCCTATGGCAGGCAACTCACGAGAATTCGTCAACGCAGGCTCACCCCTCAATAGCCCGTAGCACCTTCGACACGTCCTCAAACACCTTGTCGATAGGTTGTTCACCTTCGATTTGATGTAACAAGCCGCGATTCCGGTAGTAGTCAATCAGAGGTGCAGTGTGCTGATACTGCTCAAGGCGTATCTTCACCGCCTCCACCGTGTCGTCGGCACGCTGATAAAGCTCTCCACCGCAGCGATCACAAATCCCTTCCTGCTTCGGCGGCTGGAACACCGTATGATACGTCGCACCACAGTTTTTGCAGATGCGACGGCCGGTGAGGCGGGACAAAAGCACATCCTCATTGACGTGAATATATAACACCGCATCAATGGGGCGCTGCAATTCATCTAGCATCACGTCAAGTGCATTCGCCTGTTGCAACGTCCTCGGGAATCCGTCCAACAAGAAGCCGCGCTGTGCATCCTCTTCCTTGAACCGATTACGCACCACCTCAATCGTGATTTCATCCGGCACAAGCCGTCCACTATCGAGATAAGACTTCAGCGTATTCCCCAGTTCCGTACCAGAGGCCACCGCGCGCCGGAACATATCTCCGGTCGAAATGTGCGGGATGCCGAATGACGCCGTAATGCGTTCGGCTTGGGTGCCCTTCCCTGCACCGGGAAGGCCAACGAGTATCACTTGCACCTGAGATCCCCCTTAATTCAAACTTCTTATCGAATGAACCCTTTGTACTGCCTTTGCAGGAGTTGACCTTCCATCTGCTGCATCGTCTGCAAGGCTACACCGACGATGATGATGAACGACGTACCCGTAATCGAGACCGACGAGGTCAATCCAATACTCTGCAGCAAGACGTACGGCAACACAGCGATAAGTCCCAGGAATACAGAACCAAAAGTCGTGACGCGGTTGATGACCTTGACAATGTACAGTTCCGTATCGTATCCGGGACGCACACCTGGGATAAAACCGGCATGCTTCTGCAATTGTTCCGCAAGTTGCTGCGGATTGATTTGCACATGCGTATAGAAGAACGAAAACGCGATGATGAGCAGTACTTCCAGCACCATGTACCAGGTCGTATTCGGGCTCAGGTAACGCAGGATAATTCCTGCCCACGCATGTGTTTGAAAGTAGGATGCAATCGTGTATGGCAAAATCAGAAGCGACACGGCGAAGATAACTGGAATCACACCAGCCGCAATCACCTTAATTGGGATATACGACTGCTGACCGCTATACACGGTGCGGCCAACGACGCGCTTCGCATACTGGATGGGGATTTTTCGTTCCGCCTGTTGAATGCAGACAATGAGCACGAAGATGATAACAATCCCCGCAAGGAGGAGGAGCACCTTCAGAATGCTCAAGAACAGATGACCGGATTGCCCCATAAACCACTTTGTATAGACATCTTGACCAATGCTCGAAAAGCGGGCCAGAATACCGACAAAGATGATAATGGAAATGCCGTTCCCGACACCCTTCTCCGTAATCATCTCACCAAACCACATCAGCAGCGTATCACCTGTCGTCAACGCCAAGACGATGACGATATAGGACCACCAATTATCTGCACCAGGTAACAACAAGCCGCTCCGATGAAACATAAACGTGAATCCGACGGCTTGCAACAGCCCAAGGCCCACCGTCAGGTATCTCGTGATTTGCGTTAATCTCTGTCGCCCCGACTCGCCTTCCTTTTGCCACTCCTCAAAACGAGGAACGACACCGGACTGCAAGAGCTGGACGATAATCGACGCCGTGATATACGGCGTCACGCTCATCGCAAATATGGAAAACCGGTAGAACGCACCCCCAGAGAACATATTCAAGAGATTGAACAACTGGTTGGTGTCCTGCCCGGCGTTCAACGCACCGACGTTCATGCCGGGTACCGGAATGTACGAGCCAATCCGATACACGGCAATCACCATCAACGTAAACAAAATCCGATTGCGAAGATGTTTCAGTCGCCACAGGTTCAAAGTGGCCTGCCACACGTTAAATCACCTCAACGGTGCCGCCTGCTGCTTGAATTTTTTCCGTAGCAGCAGAGGAAAACGCGTGTGCCTTGACCGTCAATTGAACCTGTAAATCGCCCGTCCCGAGAACCTTCACACCATCGAGAGGCTCGCGAATCACACGCTGTTCCAACAACAATTCTGGCGTAACGACCGTCCCTGCCGGGAATTTCGCCAAGTCCTGCACATTCACTATCGCGTACACCTTGGCAAAACGCTTGTTGTTGAAGCCGCGCTTCGGCAGACGGCGGAACAACGGCGTCTGACCACCTTCGAAACCAATCCGTACCCCGCCGCCAGAGCGAGCCCATTGGCCCTTGTGACCACGAGTGGACGTCTTACCCATTCCGGAACTTGAACCACGGCCAACTCGCTTTCTGGAGTGGCGGGAGCCCGGATGCGCCTTCAGTTCGTGTAACTGCATCCTAAGACACCTCCTCTTCTAATCCTTACGCCTCTTGTTCTACAACTTCAACGAGATGCGAAATGCGCTTAATCATTCCGCGAATCACCGGTGTATCTGTGCGAACAACCGTCTGTTGCAATCGTGTCAAGCCGAGCGCCACCGCAGTCCTTCGTTGATTTTCCGGGCGGCCGACAGGGCTCTTTTTCAGCGTGATCGCCAATTTTTTAGCCATCTAGGCGGCCTCCTTAACCAAAAATTTCTTCGACGCTCTTACCGCGCAGACGAGCAACCTCATCCGCACGCTTAAGTTGCGCCAGAGCATCGAGGGTTGCGTGAACCATGTTAATCGGGTTCGCAGAACCCAAGGACTTGGTGACAATATCCTTGATGCCAGCGAGTTCGAGCACAGCACGTGCCGGGCCACCAGCGATTACACCGCTACCTTGTGGCGCCGGCTTGATAAGCACCCGTCCTGCCCCGAAACGACCGAGGCTCTCGTGCGGAATCGTGGTCCTCTTCATGGGTACGTGAATCAAATTCTTCTTTGCATCGTCAATCGCTTTGCGAATCGCGTCCGGAACTTCCTGAGCTTTCCCCATGCCCGCGCCCACGTAGCCGTTTTGGTCACCTACGACCACGAGTGCGGAGAAGGAGAAGCGACGGCCGCCCTTGACAACCTTCGCAACACGATTGACAGATACGACGCGTTCGGACAATTCGAGTTGATTTGGATCAATGCGCACGTGAACACCTTCCTCTCTTTATTAGAATTCGAGACCTGCTTCGCGAGCAGCGTCGGCTAAAGCCTGAATACGACCATGGTACAAGTAACCGCCGCGGTCAAACACGACAGACTTATATCCCTTTTCAATCGCGCGCTGTGCGACCATTGTACCGATTTTACGAGCGGCCTCTACGTTGCCACCGTTACCTTCAAAACCTTTTTCCGCTGTCGACGCACTCGTCAACGTGACACCGCTGACGTCGTCAATCAATTGCGCATAGATGTGCTTGTTTGAGCGAAACACATTCAGACGAGGGCGCACGGCGGTTCCGGATACACGTGAACGTACACGTACATGCCGGCGTTTACGCGCTACGTTGCGATTTGCCTTTGTGATCAAGCGTGTTCACTCCTTCCACGTCTCGTGAGATTACTTCTTACCAGTCTTACCAACCTTGCGGCGCACGTTCTCGCCTTCGTAGCGAATCCCCTTGCCCTTATACGGTTCGGGCGGACGAAGCTCGCGAACCTTGGCTGCATAAGAACCGACCAACTCTTTATCAATACCGCGAACGACCAGTTTCGTCTGCGCTGGAACCTCTACATCGATGCCATCCACCACCGGCAGTTCAACCGGGTGCGAGAAGCCCAGTGACAAGGTCACCTTCGCCCCCGACTTCGCGGCGCGATAACCGACGCCGACCAAATCCAGGCTCTTCGTGAACCCATTGGTCACGCCTTCCACCATGTTCGCGACAACGCTGCGAGTCGTTCCGTGCAACGCCTTGTGCTTCTTATCGTCGCTTGGACGCTCCACGCGGATTTCTGAATCCTCAACAATAACCTTCATGTCCGGATGCAACGCGCGTGCCAGTTCGCCTTTCGGCCCTTTCACACGAATGTTCGATCCGTCCAGTTTTACTTCGACACCGGCGGGAACCGGAATCGGTTTACGTCCTGTGCGGGACATACATACACCTCCAATCCTACGGGTTTACCAGATGTAGCAGAGCACTTCGCCGCCAATACCTTGTTGGCGTGCTTCGCGATCTGTCAAAATACCCTTGGACGTCGAAAGAATCGCAACGCCCAGGCCACCAAGGACACGCGGAATGTTGTCATGATTGACGTACACGCGCAGACCTGGTTTACTAATACGCTTCAAACCGGTGATGACGCGTTCCTGACCTTTTCCGTACTTCAGGAACAGACGAATCACACCCTGTTGATTGTCATCAACGAACTCCGTATCGCGCACATAACCCTCATTCTTGAGAATCTCCGCAATGGCACGCTTGATGTTCGATCCCGGAATTTCTACCTTCTCATGACGCACTTGATTTGCGTTGCGAATGCGCGTCAACATATCCGCAATCGGATCGGAAATAATCATAATTCATTGCCCTCCTTCCCGATAAACTTACCAACTAGCTTTTTTAACACCCGGCAGCTGACCTTTGTACGCCAGCTCGCGGAAGCAGATGCGGCAAATACCAAACTTACGAAGCACCGAATGCGGACGCCCGCAGACACGGCAGCGCGTATAGGCGCGCGTGCTGAACTTCGGACGGCGCTGTGCCTTCACGACCATCGATTTCTTGGCCACAGTTTCTACCTCCTATCAGATTAGGGTTATGACCGACGGAACGGCATGCCCATTTCCGCGAGCAACGCCCGTGCCTCTTCGTCCGTCTTTGCCGTCGTAACGACAACGACTTCCATGCCACGAACCTTATCAATCTGGTCATAGTCGATTTCTGGGAAAATCAATTGCTCACGAAGTCCGAGGGTGTAGTTCCCGCGGCCATCAAATGCGCGCTCAGACACACCACGGAAATCGCGGACGCGTGGCAACGCAACATTCATCAACTTATCCAAAAAGTGATACATGCGCTCCCCGCGCAGGGTCACTTTCACACCAATCGGCATGTTCTCGCGCAGACGAAACCCAGCGATGGATTTCTTCGCCCGAGTGACGACCGGCTTTTGACCGGCAATCAACTGTAAATCGCTAATTGCACTGTCAATCACTTTCGGGTTCTGCGTAGCCTCACCGAGGCCCATGTTAATAACGACTTTCTCGACTTTCGGCACCTGCATCACATTCTTGTAACCGAATTGATTCATCAGTGCCGGCACCACATCACTGCGATACGTATCATACAAACGAGCCAATCGTGCAACCTCCCTTCACCTGGCTACTCAGTCCAAAGTTTCGCCAGACTTTTTGGCATACCGTACTTTCTTACCGTCTTCGAGAATCTTGAAACCAACGCGAGTTGGAGCACCCGTCTTCGGATCTGCAATCGCGACGTTCGAAACGTGAATTGGCGCTTCCTTCTCGACGATACCGCCATCCGGATTTGCAGCATTCGGTTTCGTGTGCCGTTTCACAACGTTGACACCTTCAACGATGACGCGTCCTTCACTCGGGAACACCTTCAAGATACGTCCCGTCTTTTGCTTATCCTTACCAGCGATGACGACGACTTTATCGCCAGCTTTCACACGCAACTTAGCCAAACTTGACACCTCCCGCATCAGCACAGTGCTATAGAAATTAAAGAACCTCTGGCGCCAGCGAGATGATCTTCATGAAGTCCCGGTCGCGTAACTCACGGGCAACGGGCCCAAAGATACGCGTACCACGTGGGCTCTTATCTTCACGGATAATCACCGCTGCGTTTTCGTCAAACCGAATATGTGAACCGTCATTGCGGCGGTAGCCACGCTTGCTGCGAACGATAACCGCCTTGACAACGTCACCCTTCTTGACAACGCCGCCGGGTGTTGCACTCTTTACAGACGCGACAATGATGTCGCCAATGTTCGCCGTCTTCCGGTTCGATCCGCCAAGCACACGGAAACACATAATTTCTTTTGCTCCCGAGTTGTCAGCGACGACCAGACGCGTTTGTGGTTGAATCATTTGGCATCCTCCCTTCGCTTAAGCAATCGTCAGATGATAACTGCCTTCTCGATGATTTCGACCAAACGCCAGCGCTTGTCTTTGCTCAGCGGGCGGGTCTCCATGATGCGCACGGTATCGCCAATCTTGGCTTCATTGTTCTCATCATGCGCCTTGAACTTTTTCGTACGACGAATCGTCTTGCTGTACAAACGGTGTTTCACGTTCTCTTCAACAGCGACAACGATAGTCTTGTTCATCTTATCGCTGACGACTTTCCCAATGCGTTCCTTACGTTCGTTGCGTTCCACGATGAACGGCCTCCTTTCTTGCGTGCATCAAATGCTTCAAACAATACCGAGTTCGCGCTGACGCAAGACGGTCTTGGCACGCGCGATGTCTTTCCGTACTTGACGGATGCGCATTGGATTCTCCAATTGCCCAGTCGCGAGTTGGAAGCGGAGATTAAACAACTCATCCTTCAGCTGGTCAATCCGACTCTCCAACTCTTCACTGCTCAAACCGCGGAGTTCAGTTGCCTTCATTTGCGTCACCACCCACTTCATCGCGAACAATGAACTTCGTCTTAATCGGCAGTTTATTCGCTGCCAAACGCATTGCCTCACGAGCGATTTCCTCACTGACCCCGGCGATTTCAAACATCACCCGGCCAGGCTTAACGACTGCGACCCACTTCTCCGGCGAACCTTTACCACTACCCATACGCGTTTCAGCGGGCTTCTGGGTGACTGGCTTGCTCGGGAAGATTTTAATCCAAACCTTACCACCACGACGCATATAACGAGTCATTGCGATACGAGCCGCCTCGATCTGACGGTTGGTAATCCACGCTGGTTCCAGCGCTTGCAAACCGTACTGACCGAACGCGATTTCGTTGCCGCCTTTGGATTGACCTTTCATCCGTCCGCGGAACTCTTTTCTGTGCTTAACGCGTTTCGGCATCAACATGGGTTACTTACCTCCTTCGACAGCGTCCTGCGGTTGCTCCGAAGCAGCCTTCGTGCGCTGCGGGAGGACTTCACCGCGGTAAATCCATACCTTCACACCAATACGACCATAGGTGGTGTGTGCTTCAGAAAGTGCGTAGTCGATATCAGCGCGCAGCGTGTGCAATGGAACCGTACCTTCCGAATAACCTTCGGTCCGCGCGATTTCCGCACCACCCAAGCGACCAGAGACCTGTACGCGAATACCCTTTGCACCAGCGCGCATCGAACGTTGAATCGCTTGTTTCAGCGCACGGCGGAAAGAGACGCGGCGTTCCAGCTGTTGTGCGATATTTTCGCCAACCAATTTCGCCGAGAGATCCGGGGCTTTAATTTCCGAGATGGAAATGTGAACTCGCTTGCCAGTCAAATTGTTGAGGCTGTTGCGAAGCGCATCGACTTCCGAACCGCCCTTCCCGATAACCATACCCGGCTTCGCTGTGTGCACCGTAACGTTAATACGGTTTGCAGCGCGTTCGATGTCAACAGATGCCACAGCGGCGTCCTTCAGACGACGAGCGACGTAGTTGCGGATTTTCAGATCTTCGTGCAGAAGGTCTTGATAATCCTTTTTATTTGCAAACCATTTCGCTTCCCAATCGCGAATGATACCGATTCGTAGACCAACAGGGTTAACCTTTTGACCCATTCCGCATTATCCCTCCTTTTTTTCCGCGACGACGACTGTGACGTGGCTGGTACGTTTGAAAATACTAAACGCACGACCTTGTGCACGGGGGTGGAACCGCTTCAGGGTAGGACCCTCGTCCACAAAAATCTCCTTCACGTACAGACGATCCGCATTCATATTGTGGTTGTTTTCCGCATTCGCGATGGCCGACTTCAAGACCTTCTCGACAACCGGAGATCCGGCACGCGGCGTAAACTTCAGAATCGCCAAAGCTTCCCGTGTGTCCTTGCCACGGATGAGATCGACCACAAGGCGCATTTTACGAGGCGCAATGCGAATGTACTTCGCAACTGCGCGGGTTTGCGTGGCTTCCATGCATCAAACCTCCTTACCTGTTAAAGTCCGAATTAGCGGGAACGAGATGACTTCTCGTCACCTGCGTGACCCTTAAACGTACGCGTCGGCACAAATTCTCCGAGCTTGTGTCCAACCATGTCCTCGCTCACGTAGACCGGAACATGTTTGCGGCCGTCGTGCACTGCGAATGTGTGCCCGACAAACTGCGGGAAGATGGTAGAACGGCGAGACCAGGTTTTAATAACCTTCTTCTCTCCAGCCGCATTCTGCGCTTCAACCTTCTTCATCAGGTGTTCATCACAAAACGGACCCTTCTTTAAGCTACGAGCCAATGTCGTGCGCCTCCCTTCCTAACCGTATCTATGCGATTACTTCGTGCGACGACGAACAATATACTTGTCTGTTGGGTGATTCTTCTTCCGCGTCTTCTTACCCAAGGTCGGCTTACCCCAAGGTGACATCGGCGACTTGCGTCCGATTGGCGCACGGCCTTCGCCACCACCATGTGGGTGATCAACCGGGTTCATAACCGAACCGCGAACCGTCGGGCGACGACGCATCCAGCGGCTACGACCCGCTTTACCGATATTGATGTTCTCGTGGTCGAGGTTACCGACCTGACCGATGGTTGCGCGGCATTCTACGCGAACGCGGCGAACCTCACCAGAGGACAGGCGAAGCGTCGCATAAACACCTTCACGAGCCATCAACTGTGCCGAAGCCCCTGCTGCACGTGCGAGCTGACCGCCCTTACCAGGTTTCAACTCGATGTTATGGACGACAGAACCCACTGGAATATTCGCTAGTGGCAACGCATTACCTACGCGAATATCGACATCTGTACCAGAATAGAGCACATCGCCGACTTTCAAACCGTGTGGCGCCAAAATGTAGCGCTTTTCACCATCCACATAGTGCAACAGTGCAATACGTGCGGAACGGTTTGGATCATACTCGATGGTCGCGACCTTAGCCGGGATACCATCCTTGTTGCGTTTAAAATCAATAATCCGATATTGACGCTTGTGTCCACCACCGTGGTGGCGAACTGTGATTTTACCCTGGTGGTTGCGGCCCGCACGGTTCTTCAGCGGCGCAAGCAGGGACTTTTCAGGCGTGTCTGTCGTAATCTCATCAAACGCCGAGACAGACATGAAGCGGCGGCCCGGCGATGTCGGGCGATACTTCTTCACAGCCACACTGACAACCTCCCTTGTTCACTAAATCCGTTCTGCGTCACTTACGCTTCGCCGAAGAAATCAATTGGCTTCGAGTCCGCAGTAAGTTTCACAATTGCTTTTTTCCGGTCAGAGGTGCGTCCGACATAGCGCCCAACGCGCTTTTGCTTCCCAACCTGGTTCATCGTGTGCACTTGTTCCACTTTGACGTCGAACAACTTTTCGACAGCCTTGCGGATTTCAACCTTATTGGCACGAGGGTCAACCTCGAAGACGTACTTATTCTCTTCCATCAATTCGCTGGAACGCTCTGTAATCACAGGGCGTTTAATGAGGTCGCGCGCATCCATTAAGCGAACACCTCCTCAACCTTCGCCACTGCATCCTTCGTCAACACAAGATGCTCATAGCGGAGAAGCTCGTAAACATTGATACCGTTCGCCTCCATGTACTTGACACCCTCAATATTGCGAGTGGACAGGTACGGAGCACGTTTCTTCTCACCGTCGACAATCAAGGCCTTTTTCAGGTTCAACTTGTCGAGGACAGCAACCATTTCCTTCGTCTTCGGCTGTTCGATGTTCAAACCATCGAGAACGATGATTTTCCCTTCGGCCACCTTCGAGGACAATGCGCTATACAGTGCCAGACGACGAACTTTCTTAGGAACGGAGAATGCGTAGGAACGTGGCGTCGGTCCAAAGACAACACCACCGCCCTTCCATTGTGGAGAACGCGTGCTACCTTGACGAGCACGACCCGTGCCCTTCTGGCGCCAAGGTTTGCGTCCACCACCAGCAACCTCAGAACGATTTTTCACTTTGTGCGTACCCGAACGACGTGCCGCAAGGTATTGCAACACGACCTGGTGCATCAAATCAGAGCGGATAGGCGCGCCAAACACGCGTTCATTCAATTCGATCTCGGAAACCTGCTCACCCGCTGTGTTATAAACTGCAACCGTCGGCATCACTTCTGCCTCCTTTCAAACAACATTAGTCGTTAGCTTTAATCGCTGAACGGACTGTGACGTACGAGTTCTTCGGACCCGGCACAGAACCCTTAATCAGCAAGATGTTTTTATCCGCATCCACGCGAACAACCTCGAGATTTTGAACTGTAACGCGCTCTCCACCCATACGTCCCGCCATCGTTTGGCCTTTGAACGTACGGTTCGGCGCAATCGCGCCGAGCGAGCCAACCCCACGGTGATATTTCGATCCGTGCGCCATTGGGCCGCGGTGTTGGTTATGCCGCTTGATAGGACCTGCGTAACCCTTGCCCTTCGACACACCAATGACATCCACAACTTCACCCGCAGCGAACACGTCCGCTTTCAACTGCTGACCCACTTCATACGCCGACAAATCGACACCGCGAAATTCGCGCACAAACCGTTTCGGAGCTGTGCCAGCCTTTGCAGCATGACCTTTTTCCGCCTTTGTCGCGCGGTTCGCCTTTTGGTCCGCGAAACCAACCTGAATCGCTTCGTACCCATCAACCGCTTGTTCACGTTTTTGGAGCACGACGCACGGACCAGCCTCAATCACAGTCACCGGTACTACCTGACCTTCCTCCGTGAAGACCTGAGTCATACCGAGTTTACGACCGAGAATCCCTTTCATGTGTGCACCTCCCTAGGACCGTGTGTGCAACGGCACCACGTGTTTCATTCCAGAGCTTATAACTTAATTTCGATGTCAACACCCGACGGCAAGTCCAAACGCATCAGCGAATCGACCGTTTGCGGCGTCGGATTGTTAATGTCAATCAAACGCTTATGCGTACGCATCTCAAACTGCTCGCGAGAATCCTTATATTTGTGCGGCGCGCGAAGAATGGTGAACACTTCGCGTTCTGTCGGAAGCGGAATCGGACCTGATACTTTCGCACCGGACCGTTTCGCCGTATCCACGATACGTTCTGCCGACTGATCAAGAATTTGATGATCATACGCCTTAAGTCGAATGCGAATCTTTTGCTTAGCCATATGTTTTCCCTCCTTTATCGCCCATTTCAGTTGGACATACTCCGCGGAAATTCCCCCATCGGTATCCCATATGGCTCTGGACACATAAGCAACCTTCCGCCTCATCGCAAGAAAAGACCAACATGCGGTATTATACTAGACCAATGTCCATTTGACAAGAAGAGCTGCAAAAAAATCCGAGACAGGTTTGCCCGTCTCGGATTTCCTGATATCAGGTAATGGAAACGAAATTACTTGATAATCGAAGAAACAACGCCCGCACCGACCGTACGGCCACCTTCACGGATGGAGAAACGAGTACCTTCCTCAACCGCGATAGGCGCGATGAGTTCAACCGTCATAGCGACGTTGTCGCCAGGCATTACCATTTCGGTACCTTCTGGCAAGGTAACCACACCAGTTACGTCCGTCGTACGGAAGTAAAACTGTGGGCGGTAGCCATTAAAGAACGGCGTGTGGCGCCCGCCTTCTTCCTTCGTCAAAACGTAAACCTCTGCAGCGAACTGCGTGTGCGGGTTGATGCTGCCTGGCTTACATACAACCTGGCCGCGCTCGATGTCCTTGCGCTCAACACCGCGCAGCAATGCACCGATGTTGTCACCAGCTTCCGCGAAATCGAGAAGCTTACGGAACATCTCGATACCCGTTGCAACCGTCTTGCGGCTCTCTTCATGCAAGCCGACGATTTCAACTTCGTCGCCAACCTTCAACTGACCGCGTTCCACACGACCCGTAGCAACCGTACCACGACCGGTAATCGTGAACACGTCCTCGACAGGCATCAAGAATGGCTTGCTCGTATCGCGTTCTGGTGTTGGGATGTAGTTGTCAACAGCATCCATCAACTCTTCAATCTTCGCGACATAAGCCGGGTCACCCTCGAGCGCCTTCAACGCGGAACCACGGATAACCGGAATGTCGTCGCCAGGGAATTCGTACTCGTTCAGAAGTTCGCGAACTTCCATTTCGACGAGTTCCAGCAACTCTTCGTCGTCAACCATGTCACACTTGTTCAAGAAGACAACCAAGTATGGCACGCCGACCTGACGGGACAGAAGGATGTGCTCGCGCGTTTGTGGCATCGGGCCATCAGCTGCAGATACGACGAGAATACCGCCGTCCATTTGCGCTGCACCCGTAATCATGTTCTTGACATAGTCGGCGTGTCCCGGGCAGTCCACGTGTGCATAGTGACGCTTTTCCGTCTCGTATTCAACGTGAGCGGTGTTAATCGTAATACCGCGTTCGCGTTCTTCAGGCGCCTTGTCGATTTCATCGTACTTTTGAGCCTGAGCCCGACCCTTGGAAGCTTGTACGCTCGTGATAGCAGCTGTCAACGTGGTTTTACCATGGTCGACGTGCCCGATGGTACCGATGTTAACGTGCGGTTTGCTGCGGTCAAATTTTGCCTTTGCCACAAAACTTCACTCCTTATTCGCCTTTGCTCTTCTTAATAATTGCTTCAGCTACACTCTTTGGCACTTCTTCATACGCTGCGAGTTCCATCGCGAATGTACCGCGACCTTGCGTACGAGAACGCAGAGATGTGGTATAACCAAACATCTCGGACAGCGGAACATAACCGCGAACGATACTTGCGTTGTTGCGTGAATCCATGCCTTCTACGCGACCGCGGCGCGAGTTGATATCACCGAGGATGTCACCCATGTACTCCTCAGGAACGGTCACTTCGACCTTCATGACTGGCTCCAAAAGAACTGGAGAAGCCTTTTGCGCGCCTGCTTTAAGTGCCATCGAACCAGCAATCTTAAACGCCATTTCTGACGAGTCGACGTCGTGATAGGAACCATCATACAGAGTAGCCTTCACATCGACCAATGGATAGCCGGCAAGAACGCCATTTCGCATTGCCTCGTGAATGCCCTCTTCGACTGCCGGGATGTATTCCTTCGGAATCGCACCACCGACAACCTTGTTTTCAAAGACAAATCCTTGTCCGCGTTCCAGCGGCTCGAAAATGACTTTGACGTGACCATACTGACCGCGACCACCGGATTGGCGAACAAACTTGCCTTCCTGGTCAACGCGTTGCGTAATCGTCTCACGGTAGGCGACCTGCGGCATACCTACGTTACAGTCGACTTTAAACTCGCGTTGCATGCGGTCGACGATGACCTCAAGGTGCAACTCACCCATACCTTGAATAATCGTCTGGCCAGTCTCCTGGTCTGTATAGGTCTTGAAGGTCGGATCCTCTTCCGCCAGCTTCGAAAGGGCGATGCCCATCTTATCCTGGTCAGCCTTCGTCTTCGGTTCAATCGAGACGGAGATAACGGGATCTGGGAACTCCATCGACTCAAGCAACACAACGCTCTTCTCATCGCAAAGCGTGTCGCCTGTCGTCGTGTCCTTCAGACCAACTGCAGCAGCAATGTCACCGGAATAGACCTGCGAGATCTCCTCGCGGTGATTGGCATGCATCTGCAGAATACGCCCAATGCGTTCGCGCTTGCCCTTTGTCGAGTTGAGCACGTACGAACCGCTCTCCAAGACACCCGAGTACACACGGAAGAACGCCAACTTACCAACAAACGGGTCCGTCATAATTTTGAAGGCCAAAGCAGAGAACGGCTCCTCGTCAGACGAGTGACGTTCAATTTCTTCACCTTCCGGCGTGACGCCCTTAATGGCCGGCACGTCCGTCGGTGCCGGAAGATAATCGACGACAGCGTCGAGCATCAACTGTACACCTTTATTGCGGTACGAGGACCCACACAGAACCGGGAACAGTTGAACGTTGACCGTACCCTTACGAAGTGCTGCCTTGATTTCCGGAATGGTGATTTCTTCACCCTCCAGATACTTCATCATCAACTCTTCGTCGACCTCTGCCACAGCTTCGATCAATTCCGTGCGCTTCGCTTCCGCCAACTCTCTCATGTCAGCCGGAATTTCGGTGTCCTCAGACTGTCTTCCAAGGTCATCCGTATAAATGATGGCCTTCATTTCGACCAAGTCGATAATGCCACGGAACTCGTCTTCGGCACCAATCGGCAATTGAATCGCAACGGCCTTTGCACCAAGTCGGGTTTTCATCTGTTCGACACAAGACAGGAAGTCTGCGCCGATGATGTCCATCTTGTTGACGTAGGCAATGCGAGGTACGTGATACTTGTCCGCTTGACGCCACACCGTTTCCGATTGCGGCTCTACGCCACCCTTAGCATCAAACACCGCGCATGCACCATCGAGCACGCGCAGGGAACGTTCGACTTCAACGGTGAAGTCGACGTGACCCGGCGTATCGATAATGTTGATGCGATGATTTTTCCACTGGGCAGTCGTCGCAGCGGACGTGATGGTGATACCACGCTCCTGTTCTTGGACCATCCAGTCCATGGTTGCCGCGCCTTCATGGACTTCCCCAATCTTGTGCACACGGCCGGTGTAGAACAGAATGCGCTCGGTGGTCGTCGTCTTACCGGCATCAATGTGAGCAATGATACCGATGTTGCGCGTACGCTCGAGCGGGAATTCGCGTGCCATCTCGCCGCCTCCTTCCAGATTAAAAATTCATCCTACCAGCGGTAGTGAGCAAACGCCTTGTTTGCCTCAGCCATACGGTGCGTATCTTCGCGTTTGCGAACAGCGCCACCCGTGTTATTCGCTGCGTCGAGCAACTCGTTCGCCAACTTCTCCTCCATCGTCTTCTCACCACGAAGACGAGCATAGTTGACCAACCAGCGCAGCCCCAACGTCACCCGGCGGTCATTGCGCACTTCGACAGGCACTTGGTAGTTCGATCCGCCAACGCGGCGAGCCTTCACTTCCAACACCGGCATAATGTTGCGCATAGCTGTTTCAAACACTTCCATCGGGTCCTTGCCAGAGCGCTCGCGAATCAAATCAAACGCACCATAAACAATGCGTTGAGAAACGCCCTTCTTCCCATCCAACATCACCTTGTTGATCAGACGGCTGACAAGTTTGTTCCCGTAGATTGGATCCGGCAGAACATCACGTTTTGGAACAGGTCCTTTACGCGGCACGGAACACCCTCCTTCCCATTTGCGATATGATTATCAACCATACAAGATGGTTACTTTGCTTTCGGACGCTTTGCGCCATACTTGGAACGACCTTGCATACGGTCCTTCACACCAGCGGTATCAAGCGCGCCGCGAACGATGTGATAACGAACACCCGGAAGGTCCTTGACACGACCACCGCGAACAAGCACCACGGAGTGCTCTTGCAAGTTGTGGCCAATTCCAGGAATGTACGCGGTCACTTCGATTGTATTCGTCAAACGGACACGGGCGTATTTCCGAAGAGCCGAGTTTGGCTTTTTCGGGGTCATGGTACCCACACGAGTACACACACCACGCTTTTGTGGGGACGGCAGATCCGTCAAAGATTTGATGTGACTGTTGTACCCCTTTTGCAGCGCCGGTGCCGTAGATTTTTTCAATACATCCTTGCGACCCTTGCGAACTAATTGGTTAATCGTTGGCATAACTGCACCTCCTCTCGTCGTCAATCCAGACCTGTTCGACAGGTCACCACCAAGCCCACAGAGCCTGGTGATTCATCAATGAGCAAACAAAATCCCAAAGACAACATACCAAACTAAGCTAGCATCATTCAGAGATGATGCTTGCCGTAGCCGCACCAACCTCAATGCCACACGCTTTGCCGAGTGTGCGCATCGAATCGACCCACTCAATCGGAACGCGTTGTCGTTCCGCCAATTGAACAACCGGGTCGACCACACGAGCCTCCGCATCACGCGCTACGTACAGTCGCACAATTTGCTCGGCGGACTGTTTGAGGACCTTCAACGTCTGGTTTGTGCCTATGGTCTTCTTCCTCGCTTGGCGTATGTCGTCTAGTGACACCGCACGAGCCTCCCCCAATGGAAAACACCGCGCTGACGCACACTACGGAATTCTATCACCGAGGTTTCTGGGCTGTCAACTCAAAGTATGCAGATGACAGCCCAAATTCCATGGTAGTTTATTCAACCGTCTGTGCAGACTCAGCCTCCAACGTCACGTCGTCCTGCCCCGCATTCGCAGAGCTCTCATCCACGGCCGCCTGTTCCTCGCCCATACCAATCTGACGATAACGAGACATGCCCGTGCCGGCTGGAATGAGCTTACCAATAATCACATTCTCCTTGAGACCCAGCAGTCTATCAACCTTGCCCTTGATAGCCGCTTCTGTCAAGACACGAGTGGTCTCTTGGAAGGATGCAGCGGACAAGAAGGAGTCCGTCTCCAGCGATGCCTTCGTAATACCCAACAGAGCCGGGCGCGCCACGGCCGGTTCCCGACCCGACAGAAGCGCCACTTTATTCGCAGCTTCATAGTCGAAGAGATCAACATACGTACCTGGCAGAAGATCTGTGTCACCTGCATCGAGAATCCGAACCTTGCGCAACATTTGGCGCACCATCACTTCAACGTGCTTGTCATTGATGTCCACGCCCTGCAGGCGGTATACCCGCTGTACTTCACGCAGCAGATAATTTTGAACGCCCTGCAGACCCTTGACGCGCAACATCTCTTTCGGGTCTACGGAGCCTTCCGTCAACTCTTCGCCCGCTTCCAGGCTTTGACCGACAGTCACACGGATACGAGAACCGTATGGAATCTGATAGATCTTCGTCTCGCTCTCGCCTTGCAGTTCGATTTCGCGTTTATCCTTGCCTTCCCGAATGTCGGTAATCACGCCTTCAAACTCGGAAATGACCGCCTGACCTTTCGGGTTCCGCGCCTCAAACAACTCTTGAATACGCGGCAAACCTTGGGTGATGTCATCGCCTGCGACACCGCCCGTGTGGAACGTGCGCATGGTCAACTGCGTACCGGGTTCACCGATAGACTGAGCCGCGATGATACCGACCGCCTCGCCAATTTCTACCATCTTACCCGTTGCGAGGTTGCGCCCATAACACTGGATACATACCCCATGGCGAGTACGGCAGGTGAGCACCGAGCGAATATAAACTTCTTTAATACCCGCCTTGACAATCTTGTCGGTCGCCTCTTCGTCAATCAGTTGGTTCTTTGCGACAATCAACTCACCCGTCTCCGGATGGTAAATGTCTTGGAACGCAACTCGGCCTTCGAGACGGTCGCCAATTTCCTCAATGACTTCACGCCCGTCGCGGATCTCCGCCACGCGCAAGCCCTTATCGGTACCACAGTCAAATTCGCGAACGATGGTATCCTGCGCAACGTCGACCAAGCGACGTGTCAGATAACCCGAGTCAGCCGTCCGCAGCGCGGTATCGGCCAAACCTTTCCGCGCACCGTGCGTCGAGATGAAGTACTCCAACACAGACAGGCCTTCGCGGAAGTTCGACTTAATCGCCAACTGAATAATTTCACCCGACGGATTCGCCATCAACCCGCGCATCCCCGCCAACTGTGTAATCTGCGAGTTACTACCGCGAGCACCGGAAGTCGCCATCATGTAAATCGGGTTGAACTCATCCATGCTCTCCATCAGAGTTGTCGAGATGGACTCTTTCGCCTCCGACCAAATTTGGCTAAACGTGATGTACTGCTCTTCCTCAGTGATGAGACCGCGGCGATACTGTTGCTTCAGCTTGTGCTCTTTGGCCTCTGCATCTTCAATAATCCGATGCTTCTCTTCCGGCACGACAATGTCACTCACGGCAATCGTAATACCAGCGCGCGTCGAATAGTTGAAGCCGAGCCGCTTAATCTTATCCAAAATTTCCGCAGTCATCGTCGTACCATAACGGCGGAAACACTCACCCAAAATGTTTCCAAGGTCCTTTTTAACCACCGGTTTTGGAATCGGCCGATTCTGCAGTGCCTCTGCAGGGTTTACACCCTTAGCAAAGATAAACGTCTCATCCGGCGCCCCAGTCAACAAATTCTGTTTGGATGCAGAATTTAGGTACGGGAAATCAGCCGGAAAAATGCTGTTGAAAATCAATTTTCCAGGCGTCGTGATCAGCAGTGCGTTCTGCTGCGCCTCTGTAAGACTCGTCTTGCCGAGCACCTTCGCAGGCACAATAATCCGCGACTGTAAGGACACGTGCCCATTGTAACGGGCATATTCCACCTCGGCCATCGAAGAGAAAATGCGTCCCTCTCCAGGCGCACCTTCGCGCTCAATGGTGAGATAGTACGGTCCGAGAACCATGTCCTGCGTCGGCGTGACGACTGGTTTACCGTCCTTCGGGTTCAAGATGTTGTGCGCAGCGAGCATCAACAAACGCGCTTCCGCTTGCGCCTCAGCCGACAATGGAACGTGCACAGCCATCTGGTCGCCATCGAAGTCGGCATTGTAAGCCGTACAAACGAGCGGGTGCAATTTAATTGCGCGCCCCTCGACTAACGTCGGCTCGAATGCCTGAATACCCAGGCGGTGTAATGTCGGTGCACGGTTGAGCAACACTGGGTGCTGCTTGATGACGTCCTCGACGACATCCCACACTTCGGGCGACACGCGTTCGACTTTACGCTTCGCACTCTTGATGTTGTGCGCCAGACCACGGGAGACGAGTTCCTTCATAACAAATGGCTTGAACAGCTCCAACGCCATTTCCTTAGGAAGTCCGCACTGATACATCCGCAGTTCCGGGCCGACGACGATAACGGAACGACCAGAGTAGTCCACGCGTTTACCCAACAGATTTTGACGGAATCGGCCTTGTTTACCCTTGAGCATGTGCGACAGGCTCTTGAGCGGACGGTTGCCAGGTCCCGTAACCGGGCGGCCGCGGCGGCCATTGTCAATCAGCGCATCGACTGCTTCTTGGAGCATGCGCTTCTCGTTCTGAACAATAATGTCCGGTGCCCCTAAATCCAACAATCGCTTCAAACGATTGTTCCGGTTGATAACACGACGGTACAAATCGTTCAAGTCAGATGTCGCGAAACGTCCACCATCCAATTGCACCATCGGACGCAAATCAGGCGGAATGACCGGAAGCGCCTCAAGAATCATCCAACTCGGCTTGTTGCCGGAGGCGCGGAACGCCTCAACGACTTCCAGTCGTTTAATGGCTCGATTCCGGCGCTGCCCTTGCGCGGAGCGAAGCTCTTCACGCAGGAAGTCGACCTCGCGGTCGAGATCAATCTCGTTCAACAACGTGCGAATAGCCTCTGCACCCATACCCGCTTGGAACGCGTAACCGTACTTCTCGCGATAGGAACGATACTCCTTCTCGCTAAGCAACTGTTTCTTTTCCAGTGGGGTATCCCCCGGGTCCGTCACGACATACGAAGCAAAGTAGATGACCTCTTCGAGGGCCCTTGGCGACATATCGAGGACCAAGCCCATGCGGCTTGGGATCCCCTTGAAGTACCAAATATGCGAAACCGGTGCAGCCAGCTCGATGTGTCCCATCCGTTCGCGGCGAACCTTTGCGCGTGTAACTTCGACGCCACAGCGATCACACACAACGCCTTTATAGCGGATGCGCTTGTACTTCCCGCAATGACATTCCCAATCGCGGGTCGGTCCAAAAATTTTCTCGCAAAACAGCCCTTCTTTTTCAGGCCGCAGGGTACGGTAATTGATGGTCTCCGGCTTCTTCACTTCACCGTGTGACCAAGAACGAATCTTCTCAGGTGATGCCAGCCCGATTTTCATGAACTCGAAATTGTTCACGTCTAGCAAATCGTGCACCCTCCAATCCTAGCGTGGTGTGGGTTATCAGTCGCCGACTTCGTTGTATTCGAGATTCAAGTTGAGCTTCTCTGAACCATCGTCCTCGTCGTCGATTTCCTTCATCTCAATCTCTTGCTCGTCTCCAGAGAGAATCTTCACATCCATACCGAGACTTTGCAGCTCTTTGATGAGGACCTTAAACGACTCGGGCACGCCCGGCTCAGGCACGTTTTCGCCCTTGACGATAGCTTCGTACGTCTTGACACGGCCCACCACATCGTCAGATTTGACGGTGAGGATCTCTTGCAGAGTATAGGCCGCACCATACGCCTCGAGCGCCCAAACCTCCATCTCACCAAAACGCTGGCCACCAAACTGTGCCTTACCACCCAACGGCTGTTGCGTAACCAGGGAGTACGGTCCAGTCGACCGAGCGTGAATCTTGTCATCGACCAAGTGGTGCAGTTTCAACATGTAGACATAGCCAACCGTGACTCGATTCTCGAACGGTTCACCACTGCGCCCATCATATAGCACCTGTTTGCCGTCTGCAGGTAGCCCCGCCTCCGCCAACGTGTTAAAGACGTCCTCAGGGTGCGCACCGTCAAAGACAGGCGTCGCCATCTTCACGCCAAGAACTTTCGCCGCCATTCCCAAGTGCGTTTCCAAAACCTGCCCAATGTTCATACGGGAAGGCACGCCCAATGGGTTCAGGACGATTTGGACTGGTGTCCCATCCTCTAAGAATGGCATGTCTTCTTCCGGCAAGATACGGGCCACGACACCCTTGTTCCCGTGGCGGCCAGCCATCTTGTCGCCTTCAGAAATCTTCCGCTTCTGAGCGATGTAAACGCGAACCAACTGATTCACACCAGCAGGCAATTCGTCGCCATTTTCCCGCGTGAAGACCTTCACGTCGACGACAATTCCAGCGCCACCATGTGGAACGCGTAGCGAGGTATCACGAACCTCACGCGCCTTTTCACCAAAGATGGCGTGCAATAAGCGCTCCTCCGCCGTCAGTTCAGTAACGCCTTTTGGCGTAACCTTGCCGACCAGAATGTCCCCTGTGCGAATTTCGGCGCCAATTCGAATGATGCCGCGTTCGTCCAGATTCTTGAGCGCGTCCTCACCAACATTCGGAATATCTCGCGTGATTTCTTCAGGACCCAACTTCGTGTCGCGCGCTTCGAGTTCGTACTCCTCGATGTGAATCGACGTATACACGTCTTCTTTCACCATCTTCTCCGAGAGAAGAATCGCGTCCTCGTAGTTGTAACCTTCCCACGTCATAAATGCGACCAGGACGTTGCGACCAAGCGCCAACTCGCCGTTCTGCGTAGCCGGTCCGTCCGCCAAAATGTCGCCCACTTTAACGCGCTGCCCCTCGCGGACAATCGGTCGTTGGTTCACACACGTATTTTGGTTCGAGCGCGTAAACTTCGTCAGGCGGTACTTCGCAACGTCACCGCGAACAAGTTGCCCGTCCACTTCGGTCTCTTGACGCACCCAAACCTCTTTAGCCGTCACGCGTTCGACGATACCATTGTGGCGAGACACCACACAGACGCCGGAATCCTTCGCCGCCTGGTGTTCAATGCCCGTACCGACATACGGCGAATCGGTGACGAGCAACGGTACAGCTTGACGCTGCATGTTCGCCCCCATCAACGCGCGGTTCGCGTCGTCGTTTTCCAAGAACGGAATCAACGCAGTCGCGACAGACACGACCTGTTTTGGAGAGACGTCCATATAGTCAATCCGATCCCGCGGCACCGCAATAACATCCTCACGACGGCGGACAATGATTTCCTCTGACGCCAATCGGCCGTCTTCTGTCAGCGGCTCATTTGCCTGCGCGACGACGTAATTTTCTTCCTCATCGGCGGTCAGGTAATCAATTTTATCCGTCACAATGCCGGTCTCAGGATCCACCCGACGATACGGTGTTTCAATGAATCCGTACTCGTTAATCCGCGCATACGTCGACAACGAGTTAATCAAACCGATGTTCGGACCTTCAGGCGTTTCAATCGGACACATCCGGCCGTAGTGCGAGTAGTGCACGTCGCGAACTTCAAAGCCAGCGCGTTCACGCGTCAGACCACCAGGGCCAAGCGCCGACAGACGGCGTTTATGCGTCAATTCCGCCAACGGGTTCGTCTGGTCCATAAATTGCGACAGCTGACTAGACCCAAAGAATTCCTTAATCGCAGCAATCACAGGACGGATATTAATCAACGCCTGCGGCGTGATAGCACTCGCGTCCTGAATGGACATGCGCTCACGAACCACGCGTTCCATCCGCGACAAGCCAATTCGGAACTGATTCTGCAACAGTTCACCAACGGAACGAAGGCGACGATTGCCCAAATGGTCAATATCGTCTGTGGTGCCGACACCACGTAACAAATTGAAGAAATACGATACGGCAGCCAAAATATCAGACGGCGTAATGTATTTAATATCCGTGGATATTTCGCCGTTACTGATAACATTCAGGATGCGGCCATCCTCAGAAGGACTGAAAATCTTCACCATCTGCAACGGCACAACCTCATCTTCCAAGAGGTCACGCGTCGCGCGAATCGTAAATCGACCCACATTACCCTCTAGACGCGGAATCAGGCGGTCTAGCACACGGCGGTCAATGATGGTCCCCGCCTCAGCGATAATCTCACCAGTGTCCGCATCGACCAGCGTTTCTGCAAGCCGCTGATTCAGCAGTCGATTCTTGATGTGCAATTTTTTATTGATTTTATAACGACCTACATTCGCGAGGTCGTAACGCTTCGGATCAAAGAAACGCGATGCGAGCAACGCTCGGGCATTCTCCACTGTCGGCGGCTCACCCGGACGCAACCGCTCATAGATCTCGACAAGTGCACGCTCGGTCGAATCGGTCGTGTCCTTGTCCAGCGTATTTTGGAGATAATCATCTTCACCGAGAAGTTGAATAATCTCCGCATCCGATGACAAGCCTAGCGCTCGAAGCAACACAGTGATTGGCAATTTGCGCGTGCGGTCAATCCGCACGTAAACGACATCCTTCGAGTCTGTTTCAAACTCCAACCACGCACCACGGTTCGGAATCACCGTCGCAGCAAACGTACGTTTGCCATTTTTGTCAATCTTACTGCTATAATAGACACTAGGCGAACGCACTAGCTGACTGACGATGACGCGTTCCGCGCCATTGATGACAAACGTGCCTGTATCCGTCATCAGCGGGAAGTCGCCGAGGAAAACCTCTTGCTCCTTCACCTCGCCAGTTTCTTTGTTCAGCAGCCGAACCTTGACACGCAATGGAGCTGCATAAGTCACATCGCGCTCTTTCGACTCTTCAACGTCGTATTTCGGTTCACCGAGGCTATAGTCGATGAACTCAAGGACCAAGTTCCCGGTAAAGTCTTGGATTGGCGAAATGTCCGCAAACATTTCCCGCAATCCCTCACGAAGGAACCACTCGTAAGATTTTTGCTGGATTTCAATCAGATTGGGTAATTCGAGGACTTCACGGATGCGTGAAAATGTGCGGCGTTCAGCCCATCCGTACTTGACCATGTGTCCTTGCAAAACCGTCACCCCTCAAGCGGATTTGTTGGACGATGCAATTTCAAGGAGGCTCTAAAGACAAAAAGAAAATGAGGCCAAATCCAACCACATTTAGCAAATAGAGTCGACTAATATTCACCTATGTCCAAAAACAATCATATTTATTCAAAAGAGGTGAGCATCCGTCCAATCATCACAGTTTGCATTGGATAAGGATATCACAAGCAAATTGTGGAGTCAACTTCTATTCATCGTCTTCAGGCTTCACGAGATTGCGCGTCCGCGCGATACCCCTTCACCGCGCGAAAAATGAAATAGCCAGACTTCTTGTAGACAACGTCCACGCTGTCATAAATCCGCTTCAACTCTTCGAGCGCGGAGGGGGCACCGTGTTTCTTCTGAATGACAATCCAAAGTCGCCCACCTGGAACAAGCGCCCGATACGCGTCTGCAAACAAGCGATACACCACCTGTTTACCAGCGCGAATTGGTGGGTTCAGCAAGACGTCGTCAAACTTCGAGACGATATCCGCCGGAATCCCATCACTGTGCAGGTACGTACAGCGATGAGAGAAACTCGAAGTGTTCCGCTTCGCGAGGTCGAGAGCTCGTCCATTGATATCGATGAGCGTCCACCTCGTGTTCGGATAAACCGTACCGAGTACCGCCGTCACGACGCCATAACCCGCGCCGAGATCAAGTGCATGACACGTACCAGCCAAGTCGACGTGTTCGAGAAGACGCCTAGTCGCATCATCCAGCGCACTTTTCGAAAACACGCCGTTATCCGTGACCAAGTGCATGTTTACGCCGCGCACACCAATCGCTATGATACGCTCCTGACTCTGCGCCTGCGGTTCTCTCGAATAGTAGTGTTCAGACACGGTTTCCCCTCCACCTCAACCCGCACAACGCGCAAGAAGGGTACCCCTACGGAGCACCCTTCTCGGCTGAAAAGCTTACTTAATTTCTACAGAAGCGCCAGCTTCCTCAAGCTTAGCCTTGATGCCTTCAGCATCTTCCTTCGAAACCTTTTCCTTAATCGGCTTCGGAGCGTTGTCAACGAGTTCTTTCGCTTCCTTCAGGCCGAGACCGGTGATTTCACGAACAACCTTGATAACACCAATCTTCGAAGCACCCGCATTCGCCAAGATAACGTCGAATTCGGTCTGCTCAGCAGCGCCACCTTCAGCACCAGCAGCCCCCCCAGCAATTGCTACAGGAGCAGCAGCCGTTACGCCAAATTCTTCTTCAATCGCCTTAACCAAATCGTTCAGTTCGAGCACCGTCATATTTTTAACGGCATCCAAGATTTCTTGAGTCGTCAAGCGAATAACCTCCCTGAATTCCAGAGACTGCGCTCTGGTGAATAAATTGTTTTATTCCGCGGCCGGCGCTTCTGCACCCTCGCCTTTTTGGTCAGCAACCTGTTGCAACGAGTAAGCCAAGTTGCGCATAGGCGCCTGCAAGACACTCAGCAACATCGACAACAAACCTTCGCGAGAAGGTAGCTTCGCGATGCTTGCAACTTCCTCAGCAGATACGATACGACCCTCGACGATACCGCCCTTCAGTTCGAGCGCTTTGTGTTCGCGAGAGAAGTCGTACAACACCTTCGCAGCCGTTACTGCGTCATCGTAACCAAACGCGACAGCCGTGGGACCTGCAAGGTACTGATCTAGATCTGCATAGTTCAACTTCGCAGCCGCACGGCTAGTCATTGTGTTCTTCAACACCTGGTACTCGACGCCTGCCTCACGAAGTTTCGCACGAAGTTCTGTGTCCTCAGCGACATTGAGCCCGCGGTAGTCCGCCAGCACGACGCTCTTACTGCGTTCAATGCGCTCTGCAATCTCATTTACGAGTTGTTCCTTTTCTGGACGTACTGCCAATCCATCCACCTCCTTGCGAAAATCAAACATACAAAAAGCGCCTCGACATACGAGGCGCACGCACACTGAACCCAGAATGCACACGACCTCGGTAGGCACTTTAACCCATATCGGACAACCGGTTCGACGAGACGCCAGAACGCGATATACCTATATAGGACCTACTGTCTACGGTCAGCTTTTCGATTGTAACAAACACCCCAACACGAGCTAGAGCAGAATTTATTCTGCAGCGACTGCAACGCGTTGTGCGTTGACACGAACACCAGGGCCCATCGTCGAAGTCACGGTGATAGTGCGCACGTATTGACCCTTCGCGCCAGACGGCTTCGCCTTTTGCAAGGCGTCCAACAAGGTGCGGAAGTTGCCAACCAACTGGTCAACTTCAAACGACACTTTGCCAATCGGGCAGTGAATGATACCGGCTTTGTCGAGGCGGTACTCAATCTTACCAGCCTTGATTTCCTGCACCGCGCGAGCCACGTCAAATGTGACGGTACCCGTCTTCGGATTTGGCATCAAGCCTTTTGGACCAAGCACGCGACCCAAACGGCCGACAGCACCCATCATATCCGGGGTAGCAACGACAACATCAAAGTCGAACCAACCCTGGGAAATCTTTTGAATAAGATCATCGTCGCCCACGTAGTCAGCGCCCGCCTCTTGTGCTTCCTTCGCCTTGTCACCCTTGGCAAAAACAAGGACACGTGAGGTTTTACCTGTACCGTGCGGCAAAACAACCGCGCCGCGGACTTGTTGATCTTGTTTCTTCGGATCAACACCCAAACGAACAGCAACCTCGACCGTTTCGTCAAACTTTGCCTTTGCAGCTTGTTTCACGAGACCGAGTGCCTCTTGTACGTCATACAATTTTTCGCGGTCAACCAGCTTTGCAGCTTCTTGAGCGCGCTTAGAGTTACGAGCCATTGTTTCACCTCCATGTGGTCTGCGGTTCGTAAACCTCCCACGATTCTCCGCGGGATTAGTCCTGAATCAGGATTCCCATGCTGCGTGCGGTCCCTTCGACCATACGCATTGCTGCTTCTACGCTTGCCGCATTCAGGTCTGCCATCTTCTGTTCGGCAATCTCGCGAACCTGTTCACGTTTTACCGTCGCCACTTTGTTGCGGTTCGGCTCAGCGGATCCAGATTCAATGCCTGCAGCCTTCTTGAGCAAAACAGCAGCCGGCGGAGTTTTGAGGTCAAACGTGTACGAACGGTCTTCGTAAACGTAAAGCACGACCGGGATAATAAGACCTACCTGATCCGCAGTGCGCGCGTTGAACTCTTTACAGAACCCCATAATGTTACCAACCTGCGCTTGACCCAGCGCAGGACCTACCGGCGGCGCAGGTGTTGCTTTCCCGGCTGCGATTTGCAACTTCACAACCTTGATAATCTTCTTTGGCAACACGCCCACCTCCTTCGCTCATAATGTGGTAATCGGGTATGTGCCCTCCCACGGGACGCGTCATGAAGAACGAATCCTTCACGCATTTATCAGACTCGACAATGCGAGTCACAGAAGCGAGGGCAAAATTGCCACTCGACATACTGCCAGTTTAGGACAGGCGTTCTACCTGTTGGTACTCCACTTCAAGCGGTGTCTCACGGCCAAACATCGAGACAAGCACTTTTAGCTTCTGGTGTTCCGGGTTAACCTCTTCCACCGTGCCAACCATATCCGCAAACGGACCTTCGACAAGCCGCACAACCTCGCCAACATCATACTTGACGTTGCTCTTCGGTTCGTTCTCATCCATCGACTTCAGGATGGCCTGTACTTCGTGAGGCAGCAGAGGAACAGGTTTCGAACCAGCCCCTGTCGATCCGACGAACCCCGTCACCCCCGGCGTGTTGCGCACAACATACCAAGAGTCATCCGTCATGACCATCTCAACGAGCACGTATCCCGGGAACACCTTGCGTTGTACCACGCGTTTCTTCCCGTTTTTCAGCTCGAGTTCATCCTCTGTCGGAACCATCACATTAAAAATGCGATCTTCCATCCCCATGGACTGAACGCGACTTTCCAAGTTGCTCTTAACCTTGTTTTCGTAGCCCGAATACGTATGAATGACATACCAATGTTTTTCGAGGTTTTCCATAACTCGGGGCAAATTCGCCCGGACACCTCCAAAGCTCAGTCCTTAAACTACACCGATGAAGGTCAACAGCCGAGACACACCAATGTCAAAGCCCCAAACGAACAATCCGAGAATGACGCACAAGACCAACGAAGCGGCGGTATAGAGCACAATGTCACGACGCTTCGGCCAGCGAACGCGGCGGAGTTCCCTCCACGATTCCGCAAAGAAGGCAAAAAACCCCGAGCGGTGGCGTGTCTTAGCTTCAACCAATCTTTCGTTTGCCTTTGCCATACCGGATGACTCCTTTGATGCTGACTTCGACTTAGCGGGTTTCACGGTGCGTCGTATGCGAGTTGCACGTCGGGCAATATTTCTTGAGTTCGATCCGGTCTGGATCATTTTTCTTGTTCTTGTTGCTGGTGTAATTCCGTTGTTTACACTCTGTGCATGCCAGCGTAATGATATCGCGCACTCAGGGCACCTCCCCTACAAGCGGTTGTCCGAACATCATCCGCTTTAAACGGCGAGGATGTTCTGAACGACGCTTATTCAAACGAGAAAACTAAAACATGACGCAAAAACAGAAGAACCCCCATACGGGGACTCACATACCTGTGTTACATTAGCATATCACGTTGCGGAACGTCAAGTATTTCTCTAGTTTGCGTTTGACGCGTTGCAACGCATTGTCAATCGATTTGACATGTCGCGCCAAATCGACGGCAATCTCCTGATAAGACCGGCCATCAAGGTACAACATGAGCACCTTTCGTTCGAGGTCACTCAGCAATTCCGACATCTTATCTTCAATATCGTCAAATTCTTCCTGATGTATAACCAGTTCCTCGGGATCAGAGACACGCACAGTGCAAATTACGTCGAGCAGCGTCCTATCCGAATCTTCGTCGTAAATCGGCTTGTCCAACGAGACATAGGAGTTTAACGGGATGTGCTTTTGGCGGGTGGCCGTTTTAATCGCGGTAATAATTTGCCTCGTGATACACAACTCGGCAAATGCTTTAAAAGAAGAGAGCTTGTCCCCTCGGAAGTCACGAATAGACTTATACAGCCCAATCATGCCCTCCTGGACAATGTCCTCTCGGTCGGCACCAATTAAGAAGTATGATCTCGCCTTTGCTCGAACGAAATTTCGATACTTGTGTATGAGGTACTCGAGTGCATCGGTATTCCCGGCGCGCACCGCCTCGACAAGTTCTTCGTCTGTTCGATTTTCGTAATCCGAATAATCGGCGTCCAACTGTGTTGGCTGTGTCGACAAACCATATCACCCCGAGCCCAGATGGTTGTCGCCATTATACATTATGTAATCTATGATTATCAATCGTTGTTTTCGGATAAAAATTACTTCCTCCGCCATTTTTCTAGCGCTTTTGCAATATCGTCACGAATGCTGTCGCCGAGACGGGACTTTTTCTTGTCGTGCGTTTGCCCTGTCTGTTGGCGAACCAACCGTTGCATCGATTCCAGTCGGCGCAATAATTCCCCCGCGGAAATGCGCAATGCGCCGCCGCCAAACGAGACCTGCTGTTCGGCGGCATCCGACGTAGCGACTGTGATATTTCGATAGTTATCCCGAATGTCGTAGACCAGACGTTCAATGCGGGCGTCCGCAGTCTCACCCGCATCCGTAAAAACAATGTCAATACCCGCCCGCCGTTCAGAGACGCCAAGGCCAGGGCGGTGATGCGCATCGTATACGACGATAACATCTTCGTCATACATCGCCCGGTATTGTGATAGCAAATCTTCCAAGTCTCTGCGGGCTGACTCCAAATCCGGGATCTTCGTCAAACTGGTTCCAGATTTCCGGGCCACCACATTATACCCGTCGACAATCAAGCAGCGTTGACCCTTGCGCTTACGTTCGCTGCCGGACGACTTCATAAAGCATGACCCCCGCCGCGACCGACGCGTTCAAACTTTGAACTCGTCCGAGAATAGGAATGTTCACGAGGAAATCGCAGCGGTCACTGACCAAACGATGTAACCCGGCACCCTCGGACCCAATCACGACGACCGTCTTGTGGCGATAATCGACATCAACCATGCGATGGTCAGCGTCGACCGTCGTTCCAACCACCCAATAGCCTGCGTCCTTGAGCTTTTCCAACGCCTGCACGATATTGGCCACGCGGGCTACAGGTAAGTACTCAAGCGCCCCCGCAGCCGCCTTGGCGACCGTCTCCGTGAGCGGTGCGGCGCGATGTTTGCCAATGACCACACCTTGGGCACCAGCCGCTTCCGCCGTTCGAATAATGGCGCCCAAGTTGTGCGGGTCCGTCACGCCGTCTAACACCACGACAAGTCCGGTCGCGCCCGTATCGCGCGCGATAATATCCTCCAACTCGGCATACTCGTACGGTGCGACATACGCGATAACGCCCTGATGTGCTTGCCCCGCAATTGCGTCAAGCCGACTCCGGGGTACAAACTGGACGACAATTCCCTGTTCCTTGGCACGCGCGACAATATGCTCATAGCCGCCTTCCACGACGCCCTCAGCAATCACGACTTTGTTAATCGGACGCCCCTCGGCGAGTGCCGTCGCAACAGGATGCCGCCCTTTGATGAGTTGCGTCTGAATTTGTTCATCCACTGCCACGATAGGTTCCTCAGAGGATACATCACGAGCATCGGCTGACCGCGGTTTCCGCCGCGTGTCCCCATCGCGGCGAGCGGATGGACGTGAGGCGTCTCCACGGCGCCAGGCGTCTGCGTGACGAGGTGCACCTGCTCCCCCTTCCGGGCTCCGCCTGCGCGCATCAGCACGGTTCCCCCGGCGTTCACCTTCACCGCGGTTCGCCCGCAAACCCATCTGCCTATTTTCGTTTCGATTTCCTGACCTGCGTCGCTCGTTCATCCATGAGGCTCCTTTGCTAACTCATCCAAATAGGCGAGTGCTCGTTGAATAATATCCTCTAAACGCGCCTGTTGACCGGTGCCATGCAGATGGCCAATCAGCGCCTCAAACCCTGTACTGTGGCGATAGACAATGACGTCGACGTTTTTCCGGGCATGTGCCGATTTCGCGTTGCGGCCCCGCCGAACGACATCAGCCTCGCCTTCGCTCAAGTCGCCCGCAATTCCTGCCAGCGCCTTCGCCTGAGCCGTGGCGCTCACGTAGCGCGTACACCGCTTATGCAATTCGTGAGGCTTGCGGATGCCCTGGTTTAAACAGTGCTGTCGCGCATACACTTCCCAAATGGCATCGCCAATGAAGGCCAAACCTAGTGGGGATAGTTCAGCAACCGTAAAAGCTTGCTTCATACCTCAAAGCTCCACCGCGTCCCCTGCGGCGTATCCTCCAGGATAATGCCGCGGCGCTTCAGCGCATCGCGAATTTCGTCCGCACGGTTGAAGTCACGGCGCGCTCTCGCTTCATTTCGCTCCTCAATCAGTTCAGCGATTTCCTGTTCCAAACTGACCCCCTGCCTTTCCGGGATACCAAGCGTGCTCAGCAGCTCGATGAACACGGTGCGGTAGGCCTGCAAATCCGACACCAACAAGTTGCCTTGCGCCAAACGCGTGTTCATCCGTCGAACCCCTTCAAAAATCGCGGAAATGCCATCGGCGGTATTGAAATCGTCATCCATCGCCGTGATGAACGCCTCGCGAATCTCCGCCACGTCCCTTGCGACGTCCGTCGAAGGATCTTTACCAGACACATCAATCACCCCATCAAGCCTTTGCAACGCATCCAAGTGATGGTCAATGCTCTGAATGGCCCGGTCGATTCGCAATAACCCTTGTTCCGCCTGATCTAAAGCCTCCTCCGTATAGTTCAAAGGATGCCGATAATGAGCCGACAGCAAGAAGAAACGAATCGTCCGCGGATCCCGGCGATTCAACAAATCCCGCGCGGTGATAAAGTTACCAGTCGACTTGGACATCTTCTCGCCGTTGATATTGAGTGTTCCGTTATGCAGCCAATAATGGGCAAAGACGTGGCCCGAGTGGGCTTCACTTTGCGCAATCTCATTTTCGTGATGCGGAAAGATCAGGTCGCGGCCACCCGCGTGAATATCAATTTCCTCACCTAAATACAAGGCGTTCATCACCGAGCACTCGATATGCCAACCCGGTCGCCCTGGGCCCCATGGACTCTCCCAAAACTCCTCACCCGGTTTCGCAGCCTTCCACAGCGCAAAGTCGGTTGGGTCATCCTTCTCCTCTTGCACGTCAATGCGGTGACCCGCTCGCATGTCCTCCGGCGACTGGTGCGACAACTTGCCGTACTCAGGGAAGGACGACGTGTCAAAGTAGACGTTGCCATGGCGCTCATAGGCATGGCCCCCCACAATCAAATCCTCGATATAGGAGATGATTTGCGGAATGCATTCGGTCACTCGCGGATGTACGGATGCATCCCGAATGAACAGCGCCCGCGCGTCATCAAAGTAGTCCTGTATGTTGTTTTGTGCCAATTCTCGCGGTGGAATACCCATCTCATTGGCTCGCTGGATGATGCGGTCATCGACATCCGTAAAGTTTTGTACATAGCGCACTTCGTAGCCGCGGTACTCCAGATACCGGCGAATCGTGTCAAACGCCACAAACATCCGCGCGTTACCTAAGTGAAAGAAATTGTAGACTGTAGGTCCGCACGCGTAGAAACGAACCTTGCCCGGTTCGATAGTCTGAAGTTGCTCTTTCTTCCCTGACATGCTGTTATATAACACAATTGCCATGTTTCCTCATCCCTTCCCAGTGCGGGTCATAAGTAGCACTGACAAAAAACACCGTCTCTACTCAGAGACGGTGTTCCCGCGGTTCCACTCTGGTTGACATCAAACTACCCTGACGTCCACTCGAAGCATATAACGGTGCTCACCGTCGGATTTTACTGAGCCTCACGGCCGTTCCTTCCGATGCACTTGGCAAGCGCACCCCGATGCGACGCTGCGCACCCACTCGCAGCCTGGTTGCCCAGGTGGGTGCTCTCTGTTGCAGCCTATGCACATCGGCCTCCTGCCGCGCGTTGACATATCGAACCGCACGGGTGTCCCCCGTCACGGCGACTGATTTCATTATGACCTGCGCTCTAACGCGCTGGCAAGTCTCTCAAGAACCCAAGAGCGAGGCAGGAGCGCAATCGTCTTCTGCAGGTCAGGACCATGAACCTGGCCTGTCAACGCCGCCCGAACTGGCATAAACAACGCCCGCCCCTTGACGCCTTGCTCCTTTTGAATCTGCTTAAAGCGCGCGCGGCTCGCCTCTGCGGTCCACTCGTCAGCCGCTTTGGCAAGCGCCAAATACGCAGCGACAACTTCTTTGCTTCCCGGCTGCTCTAGCAGTTCGAGGGCTTCTTCATCATACGCAACACGCTTGTCAAAGAACCCCTTCGAGAGTTCGATGAAATCAGCCGCACAGACCATTTGTTCTTGATACAGTGACACCACTTGTTCCAGCCAATCTCCCGAGACACCATCCGGCAACGTCTGCCCCACGCGCTCTAATTGCCGTCTGACCATCGCTGTGGCCTCAGCAGGCGCAAGCGCCTTAAAGTACTGATTGGCCATCCAGTTCAGCTTGTCTACGTCGAACACAGCCCCAGCTTTGCTGACGCGCCCAAGATCAAACTGCGAACACAGCGCGTCGATATCAAACAACTCTTGTTCACCCTCTGGCGACCACCCGAGCAGTGCGAGGAAGTTAATAATCGCGTGTGGCACATAGCCGAGCTCCTCGTACGTTTGAATCGGCAGGACACTCGGATCGCGCTTGCTCAATTTTTTGCGGTTGTGATCTAGTACAATCGGCAAATGGGCAAATGTCGGGATCTCATAACCAAACGCTTGGAACACCAAAATTTGCCGCGGCGTATTAGACAAATGCTCTTCTGCACGAATGACATGAGTGATTTTCATCGCCGCATCATCCACGGCGACCTGGAAATTATAAGTCGGTATGCCGTTCGACTTCACAATCACATAGTCCCCAATATCACTGCTATTAAACGTCACCTGCCCGCGAATCAAGTCGTCGACGACGATTTCTTGATTCTCCGGCACGCGAAAGCGAATGCTGTACGGGATACCTGCGTCCATTTTCGCCTGCCGTTCTTCTTCGGACAACGCACGACAGCGGCCGCTATACTGTGGAACCCGCCCTTCGCGCTCCGCCGCCTCCCGCTGGGCCGCTAACTCCTCATCCGTACAAAAACACGGATAGGCCCGTCCATTATCAAGGAGCTTCTGCACATGCTCACGATACAATTCTAGACGCTCCATACAACGATACGGTGCATACGGACCACCGACGTCAATTCCTTCATCCCACTGAATACCCAGCCAGTGAAATCCATCCAGAAAGGCTAGCTCTGCGCCTTCGATGTTTCGGTTGGTGTCCGTATCCTCAATGCGTAAAACAAATGCACCACCGTGATGCCGCGCATACAAAAAGTTAAAAAGTGCAGTGCGCACACTGCCAATATGTAAATGCCCAGTAGGACTGGGTGCAAAACGAACCCGAACGGTCATTTGTCCGATACTCCTTCCAATGGTGCGAGCAGAACCACAGCCTGCGCCGCAATCCCTTCTTTGCGACCGACGAAGCCAAGCGTTTCCATCGTGGTCGCCTTAATAGACACTTGTTGCACATCGCACTCACAAGCACCAGCGATATTCTCCCGCATACGCATGACGTGTGGTGCCAGTTTCGGCGCTTCAGCGAGTACCATCACATCTAGGTTACAAAGACGATATCCCTGTTCTGTCACGAGGCGGACGACGTGTCGCAACAACTCCATACTGTTTGCATCCTTGTAACGGACGTCTGTGTTCGGAAAGTGATGCCCAATGTCGCCCAAGGCCAAAGCGCCCAGCATCGCATCCATCACCGCGTGCAAAACGACGTCCGCATCAGAATGCCCCAACAATCCGAACTCCGCAGGAATGCGTTCACCACCCAAGACAAGTGGTCGACCCGAGACGATTTCGTGCACATCAAAACCGTTCCCGATTCTCATCATGAATCTCCTTCCTCCCCCCACAGTTTGCTCGCTAGCCAAGCGGCGTAATCCAAATCTGCCGGCGTCGTCACCTTTCCGTTATACGCCGTCGACTCCACGCAGGCCACCCGATAACCAAGCGACTCGAGCAACGCGCTGTCGTCCGTTGGAGACTCCACCGACGAATCTTCGAGATACGCCGAATAGATGAGATCCCCTCGCACAACTTGTGGTGTTTCTGCTAGAAATAATTGCTCGCGAGGAACCGTGTGATCAACATACTGATCTGTACGCCACTTGACTGTATCCCTGCAACTCCTGCCAAGAATGGCCGCACCACAAGGGCGCGCCGCATCATATGTACGAATGACGTCGTCACGACTGACAAAAGGGCGCGCGGCGTCATGCACTGCGACCAAGACCTCTCGTAAGTCTAACCCGATTTCTAACACAGAGTCATAGATATACCGCATACCTGCAGCGACGGAGGCATGCCGGGTCGGCCCACCCTGAACGACCGCGCAGCGCTGATTCCACGCAACTTCCGCCAATGTGCGGCGCATTTGGGGTATATCCTCCGCACTTGCGACGACTGCGACGCGTTGGGCGCCACCGGCCAACATCGCCTCAACCGATCTCGCCCACATCGGCCGCCCAGCGAGCTGCAAGAACTGCTTTTTAAATCCCATCCGCCGACCTTGGCCTGCCGCCACGACGATGGCAAACAACATAGTAGCTTCCCGTCCTCTCCGTCACCCTACAGGCCATCACATTCACAAAACAGGACCGGCATGTACCGGTCCTGTCGACATGCAAATGTACCCCCATGGGACGAGCAATTACAAAGCGCGTTCAAGAAGTTTAGGCTTCGCAAAAATCATCCGCCCAGCAGATGTCTGCAACACACTTGTGACGAGCACGGACAACATCCCGCCAATATACTCACGCCCGCCTTCGATGACAATCATCGTACCGTCATCCAGATAGGCGACACCCTGATTATACTCTTTGCCATCCTTGATGACTTGTACGTGCAACTCTTCACCTGGCAAGACCACAGGTTTCAGCGCATTCGCCAAATCGTTGATATTCAACACAGGAACGCCCTGCAGTTCGCACACTTTATTGAGATTGAAGTCATTCGTCATGACTTTGCCATGCATTTGCTTGGCGAGGCGAACCAACTTGGAATCCACTTCTTGAATGTCATCAAAGTCGATTTCGACAATTTGAACTGGCGCCTTCAGTTCCTTTTGAATCCGGTTCAGTACATCGAGCCCGCGACGTCCGCGGTTGCGCTTGAGCACATCCGAAGAATCCGCGATATGCTGCAGTTCCTCGAGGACAAACGAAGCGATAATCAGCACGCCGTCCAAAAATCCCGTCTCAACGAGATCTGCAATCCGTCCGTCGATAATGACGGAGGTATCTAACAACTTCGCCTCACCTGGGCGTAAAGCTGCTTTTTTATCTTTATCTTTCTCCTTATCGCCCCGGTCCTTCAGCGATATCTTTCCTGCAAACAAATTCAGCAGTTCCTCTCGCTTCGTAAAACCAATCCTCAGACCGAGATATGCAAAAAAGATGCTGACAAAGAATTGAACCGGCACCCCTACCACTGGAATCGAGCGAACCTCTGGAGACAACAGGTAGGCCACGACCAACCCGATAACCATCCCAATGGTACCACCCAGAATATCCGCTAGGGGGGCACTCTTCAACCGCTCTTCCACCCAGCGCAAAAGCGTTGAAACATAGTTCACGAGGGAGATGGTCGCCAAAATGAACAGCGCACCACCAATTGCGGCCCCAAACCACTTGTGCGTGATAAACAAATTAGAATTGAGATGAAAAACACGTGTGAATAAGTCCGGGCCAAACGTATAACCGAGGACTACCCCGATGACCGCAAAAAACAGATGAACAACCTTTTTTAACATAAATTCAGTCACCTCCTGTCAATAGTATGGGCATATGCGCCATTGTCTTAATCATGCGTAACCGATTTTCCTTGAGCACCACAAGTGGTCCCTTCTAAATATTGGGGTAGTGATTGTAGTGTAACAAAGAGCCCATGTTCGGTCAAAGTAAAGCGGGCCCAGTCGCGGGCCCGTCACAAAACCGATGAACTTTTGTCAGGATGTTGTTTGAATTGAACCGTCACATTTCGCGGAATGGACTCGAAGGTTCGACCTCTCCATCCATCTCTACATCGTTCGAAGACTCGCCCCGCGCGCGGCGGATACGGTGGCGGCGAACGCCGCGCAACATCCCGTACACCGCGTAAATGGCAAGAACGCCAAAGATAATCCAATTTGCACGGATGAAATGAAATTTAATCGCGCAAAAGACGATGACCACAAACAGCGGCACAAGCACCACTGCAGATTTTGGGAATGCGACGCGCTTAAAGTTTGGATAGCGGACGCGACTGACCATCAATACAGACAATATGAACATCCCCAGCGGTAAAATGACAATGGCCGGGTGAAGAACGGGTCGGGTCAAAGCCATTGTCGCCAAAATGCCACCTGCGGCAGTGATGGGTAGGCCCACAAAATACGACGACGACTTCGTTTCGACATTAAAGCGAGCGAGGCGCAGTGTCCCACAGATGGGAAACCAGATAGCCAGTACAGCGCCAAGTAGGCCGAGATGCGACAACATGACCTGATACATGATAGCCGCTGGCGCCACGCCAAAGGTGACTAAGTCGGACAGCGAATCCAGTTGTTTCCCAAATTCGCTCTCTGCGTGCAACAACCTAGCTACACGCCCGTCCAGGCCGTCCAGCAGCATGCCGATGACGACCAACAGAGCAGCTTCGTTAAAGTGCCCGTGAATCGACATCAAGATGGCCACCATGCCAATGACCAAATTCCCCAGAGTCAACAAGCTGGGGATAGACTTGATGAACAATGACAAGACCTCCCAAGTATCTTAGAAAGCATAAAAGCCTATAAATGAC
The DNA here is from genome assembly GCF_017329615.1 of Alicyclobacillus suci. Classification (GTDB taxonomy): domain Bacteria; phylum Bacillota; class Bacilli; order Alicyclobacillales; family Alicyclobacillaceae; genus Alicyclobacillus; species Alicyclobacillus suci. Next base: position 107,589 of record NZ_JAFMTW010000009.1, read on the forward strand.
GATCAATGAGGACCTGTTCTTGGATACGATTGAGCCCATCGCGAATGACACGCGCCCGAACGGTGCCCACGCCTTCGACTTCGTCGAGGTCATCCACACTAGCTGCAAGGATATTCGTCAGAATTCCAAAATGTTCGACGAGATTTTCAATCACAGGCTGCGGCAACCGGCTAATTCGATTCAGCAACCGGTAGCCGCGGGAAGGGACAACTTCCTCCAGCAGATTGACACTCGGCTGGTAGCCAAGCGCTTTGGCGACCAATGTGCCGTCCAACAACTCGTCAGCACTCATGTTGTGAAGTATCGACAGCACATGATGCGGTGTGGCATCCATTTCACTGTGCAGGTAATCTTTGACCAGTAGATACGCCTGCTCGTCGACGTTCGCGACTAATTCCTCCAGCTGCATGGTGACCAAGCGACCTTCACTGCCGAGTTCGGTAATGTATCGACGAATTTCCGCTTTAATCCGCAACACCGTCTCGAAACGCTGTAGCACAGTGGTGACCTCGTCAAGGGAGACTGCCTCCTCAAACTCCAGGGCGCTCAAATCGGTCAGTTCCTGGTCAAGAACCGTTTTGTACTTCTCCAGAGTTTGCATCGCCTGATTGGCTTTTGTCAAGATTACCGAGATATCGCGCAACACGTACTTAAACTGCCCTTGATACAACGTGATGACATTGCGGCGTTGGGAGATACAAATCACCAACTGGCCACTTTCCCGCGCCACCCGCTCGGCAGTGCGATGACGCGTGCCCGTCTCCGACGTCGCAATGGTGTGATCCGGGTTTAGGTTGGTATTGGCATAGAGGATGCGCTTTAAATCATCACTAATAATGATAGCCCCATCCATCTTCGCCAATTCATATAAGTGAGAAGGCGTCAACTCACAGTGAATCGTAAACCCGCCATCCATGATGGATTGCACTTTCTCCGTAGCGCCGACGACGATGAGTCCACCTGTCTTGGCACGCAGAATATTTTCAATGCCCTCACGCAACACGGTTCCCGGCGCGACCATCCGCAATATCTTGTTGACCGTCACGTCCATCTTTGCTTCTTCCCTCAATATTTGTCACCCCTGTGGCCAGACAACCTCAAAAGGCGCGTTGTATGGCATCCTGCAGCGATTTGATTGGAACGATTTCAAGTCCCGAAAACGTCTCCGAAAGCGACTGGCCCGCCGGTATGAGACAACGGGTAAACCCAAGTTTATGGGCTTCGCGAAGCCGCTCCGCCAAGCGTGTCACCGTACGCACCTCACCAGTCAAGCCCACTTCGCCAATATAGAGGTCACCTACGGCAAGCGGCCTATCGCGGTGACTCGACACGAGCGCGAGGGCAATGCCAAGATCTACGGCAGGTTCATCCACCCGTACGCCGCCCGCGACGTTGACGTAAGCATCCGAAGCCTGTACTTGTAGCCCAAGGCGACGTTCGAGCACCGCCAACAACATACTGACGCGCGAGTGGTCTGCCCCCGTGGACATCCTCCGCGGTGTGCCAAAGCCGGTGGGCGCCACGAGCGCCTGCACTTCTAATAGCAGTGGCCGTCTCCCCTCCATAGCGGCGACCACGGCGGACCCAGGGACCGCTCTGTCACGCTCCGATAAAAAGAGTAGCGATGGATTCGACACCTCGCGCAGTCCGTCGTCGTGCATCTCAAATACGGCCAGCTCGTTGGTGGACCCAAAGCGGTTCTTCACCGCCCGCAACACTCTATACATATGATGACGTTCGCCCTCAAAGTATAGTACCGCATCCACCATGTGCTCAAGCATTCGCGGACCCGCTATCGCGCCATCCTTGGTCACGTGCCCGACGATAAACGTCGCGATATTTTGCTGTTTGGCCAGGCGCAAAAGCACCCCCGTACATTCCCGTACCTGTGCGACACTTCCAGGAGCAGACGTCAGCGACGGACGAAATACCGTTTGAATCGAATCGATAATCAAAAAATCCGGCTTTAACGCCGAGGCCGACTCCACAACTAAATCCAAATCCGTTTCAGCTAATACATATAGGTTTTGATGAACTGTACCTAGTCGTTCGGCGCGCAACCGAATTTGATTGGCCGATTCTTCTCCAGACACATACAATACCCGTTTATTTTGAGTCGCAATCGATTGCGACAGTTGCAGCAACAATGTGGACTTGCCAATTCCAGGATCCCCGCCAATGAGCATTAACGACCCCGGCACAATCCCTCCGCCGAGAACGAAATCGCACTCAGCCAATCCGGTTCGAACGCGCTGCTCGGTCTGCGGTGGAATCGATTCAATTGGCATGGGTTGCATGCGAACGCCCGTTACAGGCCCCGTGCGCACAGGCGCAACGGTCTCCTCGATTAATGTATTCCATTCGCCACACCCCGGACAGCGGCCCATCCATTTGATTTCAACATGTCCACAGGCCCCACAGACATATTGGGTCTTCGTCTTTGCCAACAAGCCTCCACCCTTCTTCACAAACTCTCTCTTGATGATACCTCAGCTTGTCGACACATCTATCAACAATCGCAAAAAACCCGCCGCAAATTATGCGGCGGGTGAATATAACCCTAGAAGAACTTTCACCGATCCAGACTCACGCCTGTGTCGCAGTCTGTGCCTTTTGCACGACCTTCAGCTCATTGCCTTCCAACCCAAGCAGCACGGTATCCCCGCGCGTCACACTACCAGAAAGTAGCGCCTCCGACAGTTTATCCTCAATGTGGCGCTGAATTGCGCGTTTCAGCGGACGAGCGCCATACTGCGGGTCGAATCCTTCTTTTGCAAGGAAGGCCTTCGCCTCATCCGTCAGCGTAAACTGAATATCTTGTTCACTGAGGCGTTTTTGTAAATCTTTGACCATCAGCTCGACAATTTGGCCAATTTGTCCCTCGTCGAGCGGGTGGAAGACGATAATTTCGTCAATCCGGTTGATAAACTCCGGCCGGAACGTCCGCTTCAAATCTTGCATGACTTTCTCTTTCATGTCGTTGTATTGGCTTGCGTTATCAGGCTTAAATCCGACACTACCGCCCTTGCGCAGCTCCTCCGCGCCGACGTTCGACGTCATGATGATGACGGTGTTGCGAAAATCGACCGTACGCCCTTTGCCATCTGTCAATCGCCCATCGTCGAGCACCTGCAGTAAGATGTTGAACACCTCAGGATGTGCCTTTTCAACCTCATCCAAAAGAACCACAGAATAAGGCTTCCGACGCACCTTTTCCGTCAACTGTCCGCCTTCGTCGTAGCCTACATATCCCGGAGGAGAACCGACGAGCCGCGACGTCGAATGCCGCTCCATGAACTCGGACATATCAATGCGAATCATCGCATCCTCGTCACCGAAGATAGACTCTGCCAACGCGCGGGCCAATTCTGTCTTCCCGACACCTGTCGGGCCAAGGAAGATAAAAGACCCAATGGGGCGCTTGGGGTCCTTCAGCCCAGCGCGCGCCCGTCGAATCGCGCGAGATACGGCCTCCACGGCCTCGTTCTGGCCAATCACGCGATTGTGCAGGACATTCTCCATATTGAGCAGTCGTTCGGACTCCTCCTGCGCCAGCTGCTTCACTGGCACGCCCGTCCAGGCAGCCACGACATGCGCGATGTCCTCTGCTGTAACGCGAACGTCGTCATGCTGTTGCGTCTGCTGCCACTGTTCCTTCAGTTGTTCGAGTTCTTGCTTAATCTTTTGCTCTTGGTCGCGAAGGTTCGCCGCCAGTTCAAACTCTTGTCCCTGGACCGCCGCATCCTTCTCGCTGCGAACTTTTTCGAGCTTCTGCTCAAGGTCTTTCAGATTCGGCGGTGCCGTATGCGTACGCAACCGCACGCGGGACCCCGCTTCGTCAATCAAGTCAATCGCCTTATCTGGCAAAAATCTGTCCGAGATATATCGCTCCGACAGGCGAACGGCAGCTTCCAGCGCCTCGTCCGTGATCTTCACACGATGGTGTGCCTCGTACCTATCCCGCAATCCCTTGAGAATCTCCAAGGCCTCTTCCGGAGAGGGTTGGTCAACCGTGATTGGCTGGAACCGACGTTCAAGCGCCGCATCCTTTTCAATATGCTTGCGATATTCATCGAGCGTCGTAGCGCCAATACACTGGAGTTCCCCGCGCGCAAGTGCGGGCTTCAGGATGTTGGATGCATCAATCGCACCTTCTGCGCCGCCTGCTCCAATCAGCGTGTGCAATTCATCAATAAACAGGATGATATTCCCTGCCTGACGAATTTCATCCATGATTTTCTTAAGTCTATCCTCAAACTCGCCGCGGTATTTCGTCCCAGCGACGACCGTCCCCATGTCGAGCACCATCACCCGCTTGCTGCGCAGCGTCTCTGGGATGTCTCCCGCGACAATGCGCTGAGCTAAGCCCTCGGCAATCGCCGTCTTGCCGACGCCAGGTTCACCAATGAGTACGGGGTTGTTCTTTGTGCGCCGGGATAGAACCTGAATCACCCGTTCGATTTCGGTCGCACGTCCAATCACCGGATCGAGCTTGCCATCCCGCGCCATCTGCGTCAAATCGCGCGCCAATCCGTCCAGCGTCGGCGTCCCTGCCGCACTGTCCTTATCGCCCACCATTTCCGCAGCGTCGCCGCCAAGCAGTTGCAGGACCTGCTGGCGGGCCTTGTTCAAACTCACGTTCATGTTCGCGAGCACACGCGCCGCAACGCCTTCTCCCTCGCGGATGAGGCCGAGCAGGATGTGCTCCGTGCCCACATAAGTATGGTTGAGCTTACGCGCTTCATCGATGGACAATTCGATGACTTTTTTCGCCCGCGGCGTATAGGTCATCGCGGTGGACTGCCCTTGCCCCTGGCCAATAATGCGCTCCACTTCTTGTTGTACTTTATCCGCTTGGACGCCAAGCATCTGCAGTGCGCGTGCCGCAATACCCTCACCCTCACGGACGAGGCCGAGCAAAATGTGTTCCGTACCGACGCCAGGATGGTGAAGGCGCGTCGCCTCTTCTTGGGCTAGCGCAAGGACCTTTTGAGCTCGTTCCGTAAATCGTGCGTACATTAACCATGCACCTCCGTATCATCTTGTCGAAGTCGCTCGCGAATCAACGCGGCCCGCCGAATGTCCCGCTCAGAAGCAGACAATTCGCGGTTGAAATACTTCTGTAAGAAGGCCGGCTGAGTCGAGATCATCAATTCTTTCAATATCCCTGCAGACACGCCCTGGATAATGCCAAGGTCAATGCCGAGGCGAACGTCGGATAGGCGCTCTAACGTTTCCCGAGAGTCCATCCGCCGCGCGTAAGCCAGAATCCCAAACGACCGACTGACTCTATCCTCTAATTGAACCCGGTTGCGTTGCAACAGTTGTTCGCGCGCGTTGCGTTCGTGTCCAATCAACTGAGCGACTACACTCTGCAGGTTGTCTATGATTTCTTCTTCAGTCTCGCCGAGAGTGATTTGGTTTGATACTTGGAATAGATTTCCGTACGACTCTGATCCCTCTCCATAAATCCCCCGTACCGCAAGCCCGACCTGCGACACGGCCGACAGGAGACGCTGAATACTCCCGGACAATGCCAAGCCTGGCAGATGCATCATTACGGAGGCTCGAATGCCTGTACCGACATTGGTCGGACAAGCTGTCAAATACCCATACTTCTCATGAAACGCGTAGGTCAATTTACTTTCCAGCGCGTCGTCAATCGAAGTCGCCAATTGCCAGGACTCCTTCAAGCGCATACCTGGCAGGATACATTGAATGCGAATGTGGTCTTCCTCGTTGACCATAATGCTGACCAATTCGTCATCCCGCAGAACGACCGCACCATGTTTATCCTGTTGCGCCAAGTCGGGACTGATTAAATGCTTTTCCACAAGCACTTGTCTATCCAGGGGAGACAAATCACGACAGCGCACCATTTCGTAGTTTCCGAGCTGGTTGACAGACATCGTGCTCATCGCCTGTTCAACCAACTGGATAACTTCCGTCGCATGACTGTCCGTCTGCAGAATCGGAAACGGATACCCCTGGATGTTCCGTGCGACGCGAATCCGGCTGCTAATCACGATGTCGTCATCCGGCCCCCCATCGCGCATCCATCTGCTCATTGCCCGCTGCAGAAAATCACTGAGCGACATCTGTGCTCCCTCCTATTCTCCCGCATTCTGCTCAAGCGTCCGTATCTCATCCCGGAGCTCTGCGGCCCGCTCAAAATTCTCTTCGGCCACCGCCTTTTGCAGTTCACGGCGAAGGGCTTCCAGCCGACGCTGCTGCTGAATCTTCTCTCCAGACTTCGTCGGCACCTTTCCGGAATGGCTGTTTCCTGTTTGGATCCGCCGCAACAAAGGCTCCAACCGACTCGCGAAATTGTCATAGCAGTCAGGGCAGCCAAAGCGCCCAAGTTGGGTGAATTGATTATATGTCATCCCGCACGTCGAACAACGCAATTGATTGACTTGCGTCGGCGTATACCCTGGGGAGGACTCCATATTCAAAAGCCCACTCAGGAGCTTGTTAAAATCAAACGCATTGCCAGCGATGAACGGGTTCATAATCTCGCCCTGCTCCTTGGCACACTGCTCGCATAAGTGGTACCCTGTCTTTTCCCCATTTACGATTTTGGTCACATGTACGGTCGCAGCCCGCTCGTGACATCGTTCACAAAGCATTCGGCACGACACCTCCCATCCACGAAGGTCAGTGGTCCTCGTTGTCATACGTTGCGATGACTTGAACTGCTGTATATAACAGACGCGATCTCAAACGGTCACGCAGTGGCAAATCCACATTCACCACTTCTCTTCGCAGCATATTCTCCAACATGACAGCTTCTCGCTTCGTCAGCCAAGATTCGCGCATTAATCGTTCAATAAGCGCCTCCGATGTCGCCTGACTCAACTCACTCGGCCAATTCCGCAACAGGGTCAACAAGGTATGCTCGGGATCTAACTTGATTTCACGAATTCGAATGTAACCTCCGCCACCCCGCTTGGACTCGACGACATAGCCGTGATCCGTCGTAAACCTCGTACTGATGACATAGTTTATCTGCGACGGCACACAATTGAACAACTCGGCCAACTCACTGCGCTGAATCTCGACAACGCCAACGTCACTCTCTTCAAGGATGCGCTTAAGATATTGCTCAATAATATCTGATATGTTATTCGGCATGGCTGATTACTCCCATCCTTCGGCAGCACCGCCCTCTGACTTTCACTATAATTGACTTTGACTTATCTTGACCATATTATACACCTCAGTTTTTGAAACGCAAGCCAAGAGACAGTCCGTTGAAAATACACCGTTTTCACGTTAAACTCTTCCCAACATGAGCGCGTTCCATGACACCCAATTCAAGCTCGCCATGGAATCCAGCGCGCAAAGATGGGTCTTATATAGAAAGGAGCCCGGCGATGTCCTCGAACAAACAAAATGAAATTGCGCTCGCCGCGGTGAAATTATTTGAGCAAAAAGGTTATCGCGCGACATCGGTTCAAGATATCGCCGATGCCGTAGGACTGCAAAAAGGCAGCCTATATCACTACATCACATCGAAAGAGGACCTCCTGATGCAAATCGCACATCAGGCGATTCTCCAATTTAATCAGCAACTTCAATCCATCCTCGCCGAAGACATCAGCGCCCGCGAAAAACTCGAGCGGATGATTCGCGCCCATTTAACGATGTCCATCGAGAACCTGGAGACCACAACCGTCCTCTGGCGAGAGGCATTCTCACTAGGTGAAGGCCCCCAGGAGGTCATTGCGCGCATGTCTGACGAGTACCTGAACCTCGTTACACAAATCCTCACCGAGGGTGCCGCAAATGGCGAATTCCAAGTCGCCGAACCCAGAGTGACTGCGCTTGCCATCCTCGGGGCCTGCAACTGGGTCTACCGTTGGTACCAGGCAAACGGCTCTCTCGATGCAGGCGACATTTCATCCGTCTTCTCCAACCTATTTCTAAACGGCCTGCTCCGCTGACGGCGGGCCGGGAGCCCGCGCAGGAAACCCCAGGTCGCCCCGGGGGCCCCCCGGCGGCCGGGCGGCCGACCCCCCCCGTTAGGCGTATTTTTTGGCTGCAACCCGGGGGGTTAAAAAAAAAGAGCCGGCCGCCGCCGGGGGTGGGGGAT